>CAYJUM010000064.1:0-14530 GCA_964373355.1 uncultured Nitrospirales bacterium
GTAGTGGTACAGATCGGGCGCCGTGACGAGGCGTGCGCGCACGGGGTTCAGATGAATGTACCGGATCAGCGCCAGCAGGTACTCATCCTTGTCACAGATGATCGCCTTATATCGGCCCTGAAAGAGATGGCCGACTTTGTCGGAAACGCGATTGAAGTACAGCGTGTACGATTGCTGCACGCCTTGCATGAACTTGGCGAGAGGGGTGCCGGTTGTTTCCACCAGCAAATGGACATGATTGGGCATCAGGCAGTACGCATAGATGATCCCCCCACATTTTTTGCGGTACCGGGCCAGACGATCGAGGTAAGCCTGGTAGTCACGCGCGCCCAGGAAGGTTTTCTGACGCGGGTTGCCCCTGACAATGACATGATAAAGGAGCCCAGGGGCGAACACTCTGGGGCGGCGTGCCATGCGCAGAAGCGTAGCGGCTGGTGATCAGATTATCAAGATAGCAACGTCTGACCCCATTTCTTCTCTTGAAGAATGCCCAGGCAGACGAGCCCGATGGCGATCCACACCAATTCGCGCAGCCGCCGTAAGAGCGCGAACGCCATCCCGATGACATCGGGATGACCGAAGGCCAGGAGGATCGCGAGATTCCCGCCCTCCTGCGCGCCCAGGCTTCCTGGAATGAAAAACGTCCCCCCTTTGACAAAGACAGAGAGGGCGGCGATGGCGATCGCCCCCAGGACGTCCGGCGACGCCCCGAGAAAGTAGAGCATCGCATAGACTTCGACCGCTTCCGCCAGCCAACCGAGGAAGAACGTGCCGGTGGACAGGAGGAACGCCGCCCGATTGTCGACGTAGAAGTTTACAATCGCGAAGTCCAGGGCCTGGAGGTTCTGCTCCCGCGCTTCGAGAAAGGGAACACGGATGCGGCACGCCCGTAGCACGCCCAGCATCCCCATGAACAGGCCGCGGCGCTGGACCACGATGAACAAGACCGTGCCGAAGAGCAGCAAGCCGACCCCGGCCACGGCCGCCAGCACCACTTGACCCGCCGAGCTCGAGGCGTGGAGGACCCAGAGCCCGACGGCGATTCCGAGCAGGATGAAGGCGACCTGGGCGATCGTCATGGTGGTCTTGGCGAGGACCACGGACGCGGCCGCTTCGACCATGGGGATCTGGTGGCGCTTCAGGAGATACGCCTTCAGCGGCTCGCCCCCGACGTAGGCCGCTGGCGTGGTCATGTTGACGAGCTCGCCCGCGGTGCGGATGACCAAGAGCCGCCAGAAGCTCACCTGGGACGCGTGCCGGCCCAGTGTGATCCGCCAGCCGAACGCCTCCACCATGTACATCAGACAGGACGGCAGGAGCATGACGAGCAGCGTGGCCGGCCCGAGCGCCGCGGTCGCGTCGAAGATCCGGACAGGGCCGATGTGCCAGATCAATGCGATGAGGGTCAGAAGGCCGAAGAGGAAGAGCGCGACGCGGAGTCTACGCACGCGCGGCAGTGGGCGGACGGCTGATCCAGGCCATGGCGATCCAGAACAGGTTGGCCCCGACCGCGGCCAGCCAGAGGAACCAGTCGAGCCGATCGAGCGCGGCGAGGCCCAGCAGGAGCAGCGAGAAGTCCCGGCTGACGAACCCGAGCATGAACTCCACGCGGGCCATTTGGTCCCGGGTGGCCTCCTGCCTCAGCCGTAGAACTCTCAAACGGGTCAGGACGAAAAAGGAGGCGAGATTGCCCAGCACCGCCGCCGCGCCGAGCGCCAGCGGGCCGAACGCGGGCGCCCGAAGATAGACCGCCCACGCGACGCCGGCGAAGACGGCGATGTGCACGATGTTGTCGGCCACGATGTCGAGCTGCTTGCCGAACTCGGATTCGGTGTGGGTCAGCCGCGCGACCTCGCCGTCGCAGCAGTCGATGATGGCCGAGAGCTGCAACAGGAGCCCGCCGAGGATCCCGGCTGCGTAGCTGCCGGCGGTAAAGACGGCCGCCGCCGTGAGTCCGATCGCGAGCGACAGCATCGTGATCGCGTTCGGCGACAGCCCCATCCACAGGAACAGGCGCGTGAAGAAGGGCGAGACTCGTCGGTTGAGATAGCGATCGACGAGGCCGTCCAGGGCGATCTTCACTGCACACCTCACGGCAGTTTGGGGAGGATGTCCCGCTCCGCGCGGGCCACATCCTCCGGAAAATCGATCTCGATCCATGGCAGGCCGCCGATCCGCTCGAACCCGACCGGGACATGGGCGAAGAACTCTGCGAGCCCGTCCTCATACTCCATGTCCACCGATCCCCGGCGGATATGGGTCTCGACGGAGCGCACGAGCTGATCGGCATCCGCCCGGCGCACCTTGAGGAACCCGACTCCCTCGCCGGCGAGGTCATACCGGTCCGGCATCTGCTTGGTCAGCGCGATGACCCGCCCGCCCTGGGTCACGACCATGCACTCTTCCCCCCGCTGGGTCACCGTCTCGTCCATCAAGAGGGCGTTCGGGGACGGGGAGTCGACGAGACGCCGGAGGATCAGCGGATGGAAGAGCACATCGGCATCCATGAGCACCACGTCATCATCGAACTCGGCGCGGGCCCGCCACAGGGAGGTGATGCTGCCGTGGCGGTACTGGTCGCTCTCGAGGTAGCGGACCTCCACGCCATGCAGCCCCGCTCCGGCTGCGCTCCTGATCAGCTCCTGCTTGTAGCCGACGACGAGGACGGCCTGTTTGATCCCCGCCATCGCCAGCGCCTGCACGGCACGGTCCAGCAGGGTCCGGCCGCCGACCTCGATCAGGCATTTGGGCCGGTGCTGTGTCAGGGACCACAGGCGTTTCCCGACGCCGGCCGCGAGCAGGACCGCTTTCATGACCGGACCCCTGCCGTCTGCAGCACCCGTTCGAACGCCGCCAGAAATCCTTCGATGTCACGATCGGTCAAGGCCCCCATGTTGGCGACTCGAAAAATCTTGGACTCGAGCTTGCCCTGGCCGGCATAGATCACGTAGCCCTGCTCCTTCAGACGGTCGTGAAGGGTCGGGTAGCTGAGCCCCTCGGGCATGTGATAGGCCGTGAGAGAGTTGGACTGCAGCTCCGGGGGCAGGAGCGGCTTGACCCCCAGGGCCTGCATCTTCTGCCGAATCGTGGCGGCATGGCGCTTGTATCGCTGGATGCGGGCGGCCACCCCTTCTTCCAGCAATTCATCCAGCGCCTCCGAGAGGGCGGCATAGAGCGGCACGGCCGGCGTGAAGGGGATCGCCGCCTGTTGCTGCTCATCGAAGTAGTGCGCGAGATGGAGGTACCAGGACCGCTTGGGATAGGTCTTCAACCGCTCCAGAAACCCTTTCCGGATGAGGACGAAGGAGACCCCGGGGAACCCCTGGATGCACTTGCCGGCGCTGCCCGCCACCATATAGATATGCGGCCCGGCGATGTCCAGCGGCTCGCCGCCCAGCCCGCTGATCGAGTCCACGAGAAAGACCCGGTTCTGGCTGTCCACGACCTCGCCGATCTCCTTGACGGGGTTGATCAGCCCGGTCGTGGTCTCGTGATGGACCATCGCCACCACGTGCACCTCCTGGTGCTGCCGCAGCGCCAGGCGGAGCTTCTCGGGATCGGGGCGGACGCCCCAGTCCAGCTTCAGCTCCGATTGTCCCAGGCGGTGCATGCCGACCATGGAGGAGATCCGCTCGCCATAGACGCCGTTGTTGACGACCAACACGCGTTTGCCGAAGGGCACCGACGACATCACCGCCGCTTCCACGGCCGCCGTCCCCGAGGCCGTGAGGACCACCGCCGAGTAGTCGGCCTGCGCGTTCGGCACGAAGGCGCGCAGGAGCTTCTGCCGGATGCCGTGCAGCAGCTCCGCGAATTCGGTCTCGCGATGGCACAGATCGGGCCCCGTCAGGGCGCGCCGCACCCGGTCCGACACGTTCACGGGTCCTGGGTTCAGTAACACCATAAAAGACCGTTAGGGGTGAAGGGTGAGAAGTGAGGGGTAAGAAGAGCCTCGGCCTTGGTCTCTAACACCTTACCCTTCACCTTTCACTCCTCACTGTTCGAGGGCTTTCATGAACCGACGGGTGATCTCGGCCGGCTCGAGCGGCACGCGGTCCACGTCCTCCGCCTGCTCCGTGACCTTGACGAGCAGAAAGCTCGGCCCCTCCTTCTTGAGGAGCTCCTTGAACTCGTACGCCACGTCTTCGCGCTCCCGCGCCCGCTCGACATTCACGTAGCCGGCGGCCTTGGCCACATGGTCCAGGCGCACGACCCTGGAGATGGTCGGCTGGTTGCCCGTGCTGCCGTACACTTCGTTGTCGAAGACGACGTGAATGAAGTTTTTCGGCTTCAGGGCTCCGACCGTCGCGAGGGTCCCCAGGTTCATCAGCACGTTTCCGTCGCCGTCGAGCACCACCACGGTCTTGGCCGGCTTCGCCAGCGCCACACCCAGACCGATGGCCGGCGCGAGGCCCATGGAGCCGATCATGTAAAAATGCGTCGGCCGGTCGGTGAGCTTGCAGGCTTCCCGGGAGGGAAACCCGTTGCAGATGATGACCGGCTGATCGCTGAGGAGATCCAGCACGGTCTTGATGGCCATCGCCCGGCTGGGGATGGTGCCTTCCTCGGGTCTCACCTCTTCCTCTTGTCGCTCGTATCTCGTCGTTCGTCGTTCGCGAGATACGTTTCACGCTTCACGGTTGGACTCCCTTCACCACGCCCTTCTTGAGGAGCAGCGCGACCGGCGCGCGCTTCTCCATGAAGGTCTTGGCGGTCCAGTTCAGATCGTCCGCGACCGTCTGCTCGGACAGCGTCCGGTGGGGAATGGCCAGCGTGTCGAGGAGCTGCGTCAACGTCTGTCCGAGGACCAGGTGCTCCGGCGCGTCCTTCCCCTGGAACCCCCGCCAGGAGATGAGCAGGAGACACGGCTGCCGGTAGATCAGATTGAGCGAGGCCAGGACGTTCAGGCAATTCCCCAGTCCGGAATTCTGCATGAGCACGGCCGGCACCCTGCCGGCCATGTAGGCGCCCGCGGCCATGGCGACGGCTTCGTCCTCGCGGACCGCCGGGACGTACAGGCGCTGGTCGATCAGGACCGCGATGACTCCCGCCAGGATGGAATCCGGCACGCCGGTGAAAAAGTCGAAGCCGGTCTGCTTCAGGGCGCGGACAAAATCATCGCTGTCGATCATGGCGTATAGTTGTGACGGGTGATCGGTGACGCGTGATCGGCGAAGTCAGCCATCACTCATCACGGATCACCATTTGAAGGCGCCGCATTATAGCCAACGCGTCCCGATGCGGCAATAACGATGGTTGCCTTGGCCCGAGGTTCATGCTAGCGTGACGAAGCGGCATGCAAGGCTCGGAGGCACGATGCGTTCTCACCCGACCGCCTCTGGACGTCGAACCCGGCCTCTCCTCTCTCATGCGCTGGTTCTCCTCGTCCTGGGCGGGATCACCCTGACCGCGGATTCCTCGGCCTGGGCCGTCTCCATGAGCAACGACCCCAAGGGGTTCCGGGGGATCCCGTGGGGCGCCTCGCTGGGCGAGATACCGGAGCTTGCCCTGGCCAGCTCCGTGGAGCGCACCCAGACCTACGACATGAAAAACGGACCGCCGGTCCTGGGCGAGGCGCAGGTCGAGTCCATGCACTTCATCGCCATTGACGGCAAGTTCGCCCGCGTCATCGTCCGCTACCGGGGCAAGCAGAATCACGATCAGCTCCTGGCCTACCTGCAGGCCGAGTACGGTCCGGTCGATCGGTCCCCCGGCATGATCATGCGCGGGCACAGCCAGCAGTTCAACTGGCGCGGCGTGGAAACGGAAGTCACCTTGAGCTATGACGGCGCCAGGGACCGCGGGCACGTGTTCTTCGACAGCCGGGTGCTGGCTCCGCGATTCAACGAAGGCTACGGGGATGCGGTCTACTAGCCCCGCAGTGTGGATGCACTCGATCATGCAGCCGATCACCCCTCGCCTCCCGCTCCTCAGCCTGATGCTCCTCGGGCTTGCCGGCTGGCTGGCCGCAGCGCCCGCTGTCGCCGGCACCATCCTCAAGGACCCGCAAGGCTTCAACGGCATCGCGTGGGGAAGCCGCCTGACGGAATCGGCGGACCTGGAGCTGGTCCAGCCCGGGGAACGGGTCAGGGAATATAACGTCACGCGCACCCCGCTGCTGCTGGGGGACGTGCCGGTGGACTCCATCCGGTACATCACCATCGACGGCAAATTCGCGCGCGCGGTCATCCGCTATCGCGGGCAGGAGATCCACGAGCGCATTCTCTCCCATCTGGTGTCGCACCTGGGCCCGATCGAGCAGGCCCAGATCCTCCGCAGCCTCAGCCAGCCCCTGAACTGGCGGGGCGACGCGACCGAGGTGAGCGTGATCTTTCAGGACCGCGCCCAACGGGGGCTGATCTTTTTCGAGAGCCGCGAGCTGGCCTCGGCCTTCACCGACAGCCTGGGAGACACCACCAACTAGCGCCTCCCGCTCGATGCTATTGACAGACGCGGTGTTTTTTCGCATCATCTCGCCCATGCACAACGCGACCAAACTGCGGCAGCTCCTCGCGCGGCCGGGGCTCATCAAAGCCGTCGGCGCGCACGATGCGATCAGCGCCAAGCTGGTGCAGGAGGCGGGCTTTGACGCGGTCTGGGCCGGCGGCTTCGGCATCTCCGCCGCGCTGAAATGCGTGCCGGACGCCAGCTTCGTGACTCCCTCCGAGCAGCTCGAGGTGGAGCGCAACATGGCCGAGGCCATCACGATCCCGATCATCGCCGATTGCGACACGGGGTACGGCAACGCCTTGAACGTGATGCGGACCGTCAATGACCACGAGCGCGCCGGCGTGGCGGCGATCTGCATCGAGGACAATGTCTATCCGAAGCGGTGCAGCTTCTACGCGGGCGTCCGCCGGGAATTGATCTCCGTCGAGGAGCATTGCGGAAAGATCCGGGCCGCCAAAGCGGCGCAGACGGTGCCCGATTTCGTGGTGATCGCCCGGACCGAGGCGCTGATCGCCGGCTGGGGCCAGGACGAGGCGCTGAAGCGGGCCGAGGCCTATGCGCAGGCGGGCGCCGACGCCGTGCTGATCCATTCGAAGTCCACCACGTTCGATGAGATGAAGCGGGTGGCCGCGGCCTGGTCCGGCCGGGTGCCGCTCGTCGTCGTCCCGACGACCTTCGACGGCGTGACCGCCGCCGAGCTCGAGCAGGCCGGGTTCAAGGTCGTGATCTACGCCAACCAGGCGATCCGCGCCTCGATCAAGGCCATGCGGGACGCGCTGGCGACCATCAAGCAGTACACGGCGCCCGGGTCGGTGAACGACCGGATCGTGCCCCTCACCGACGTCTACGACCTGGTCGGCGTGCCGGCCATGGAACAGGACGAGCGGCGGTTCCTGCCGGCCGGCGGGGAGCGGGTCACCGCCCTGATCGCCGCGGCGGGGTTCGAGAAGCAGTTGCTGCCGCTGATCGAGCAAAAGCCCAAGTGTTTGCTCGACATCAAGGGGAAGACCATCCTGGAGCGCCAGATCGCCGCGTTGAACGAGTGCAACGTCAAGGACATCGCCCTCGTGCGGGGCTACCGGAAAGAGGCCATCACGCTGCCGACTCTCCGGTACTACGACAACGACCGCTACGAGACCACGGGGGAGCTCTACTCCCTCTTCTGCGCGGAACCCGAGATGACCGGCCGCTGCCTGATCCTGTACGGCGACATCATCTTTGACACGGCCGTGCTCGCCAAGCTGCTGAAGAGCCCGGCCGACATCACGCTCGTCGTGGATGTGGCGTGGTACCACCAGCCCCCGGCCCCGAACCTGAACCCGCACCTCAAGCCGGACCTCGTGGTGCTGGACCAGCCTCCCGGCAAGAGCTACCGGTACGTGCCGCCGGAGGAGCCGAGCCGCGTCCTCAAGATCGGGCAGGACCTGCTGCACGATCAGTCCCACGGCGAATTCATCGGGCTCGCGATGTTCTCGGAGCGCGGCATCGCGCTGTTCAAGCAGGCGTACCATGAGGCCAGCCGGAAATACGGCGCGGGGGGCTTTCATGAAGCCGGCACGTTCCTCCAGGCGTCCTTCACCGACCTGGTCCAGGAACTGATCGCCACGGGGCACGACGTCCGGTGCGTGTCCATCTTCAAGGGCTGGATGGAAGTCGACTCCTTCGAGGGCTACCAGCGGGCGTGGGCCCAGATCCCGTCTTAACTCCCTTCCTAGCCTGGAAACCTTCCCTGCGGACTCGAGATATTTTGTGCTAGGATGGTAAGTGATCACTTACTCACCATGAGAAATCGTCAGAATAGAAATCATCGATCGTCGGCGCAGGAACGGCAGGCCGGCATCATCGGGGCGGCCTCCTCCCTCTTTGCCGCCAAGGGCTTCAAAGGGACCACGACCCGCGAGATCGCGCGCACCGCCGGCATCAGCGAGGCGCTGGTGTTCAAGTATTTCCCCACGAAGCGGGCGCTGTACGCGGCGATCCTGGCGGAAAAGGCCCCCGTCTCGCAGTTGCTCGCTTCCGTGGAGGAGGCCGCCGCCAAGCGCGACGACGCGCGCGTCTTCACGCTGATCGCCGGCTACCGGATCCGCCGGGGCACCGACCCGACGCTGTTGCGGCTGCTGCTGTTCAGCGCGCTGGAGGGACACGAGCTCTCGGACATGTTCTTCCGGCACCAACACCGGATGTTTTATGATTATCTGGCCGGCTACATCGGCCGGCGCATCCGCGACGGAGTCTTCCGCCGGGTGGATCCGCTGCTCGCGGCGCGGGCCTTCATGGGCATGCTGGTCTACCACCGGCTCCTGCACGAGATTTTTCTGGTTCCGGCGCACCGGTCGCCGGAAGAGGCGGTGGCCGCGTATGTGACCCTGTTCCTCGACGGCCTGCGCGCGCCGCGGCCGAGAGGCGGGGCGGGGCACCCGGCCGCGATGGAGCGCTCGGCATGAATCGTGTAAAACAGCATCCGGTCCTGGCGTTGGCGGTCGTGCTGGTGCTGGCCCTTGTCGGCCTCGTGACCTTCCGGCTGACGAGCAGCGGCGCCAAGGGGGATGCGCGGAAGGGACGCGTCATCACCGTCAGCACGGTCACGCCGATGCGCGCGGATGTGGACATCCGCCTGACCTACACCGCGGACATCCAGGCCTACCAGCAGGTCAATCTCTTCTCCCGGGTGGACGGCTACATCGCCAAGCTCCACGTGGACAAGGGCGACATCGTCAAAGCCAACCAGCTCCTCGTCGAGGTGGACCACACCGACTATGTCCACGCGCTGAACCGCGCCCGCGCCAATCTCTCGGCCGCCCGGGCCAACGTCGTCCGGCAGGAAGCCAACCTCAAGAATGCCAAACTGACCCTCGACCGCATGCAGGCGCTGATCGCCAACCAGTTCGTGTCCCAGCAGGATCTGGACAATGCGCAGATCGCCCACGACATGGCCATGGCCCAGCTCGAGGAGCTGCGCGCACAGGTGCGGCAGATGGAGGTCGCCCTGCAGCAGGCGGAGACCAACCTGGCCTATTCCTACATCCGGGCGCCCTTTGCGGGGTACGTGGCGCAGCGGAACCTGGATGCCGGCGCGTACGTGTCGGGCTCCACGGGCAGCACCTCGACGATGTCGCGGGGCATCCTGACCCTGCACGACATCGAGACCGTGCGCGTCCTGCTCGAGGTGGTCGAAAAGGACGTGCCCCTCATCAGGATCGGGCAACGGGCGGAGCTGCGGGCCGAGGCCTATCCCGACCGGGTCTTCGTCGGAAAAGTGACCCGCGTGGTGCATGCGCTGGACCGCACCACCCGCACCATGACGGTGGAGGTGGACCTGGCGAACCGGGACCACGCGTTGAAGGGCGGGATGTTCGCGCGCGTCGAGCTGGTCGTGGGCCGGCACCCGAACGCGATCCAGATTCCGCTGGATGCGCTGACGCGGCTGGAGGACGACCAGTACGTCTACGTCGTGCGCGAGGGCAAGGCCTACCGGGTGCCGGTGGAGGTCGGGGCCCGGCTGGAGAACCGCGTCGAGATCACCAAAGGCCTGACGGGGTCCGAGCATGTGATCGTCTCCGGGAAAGACCTGGTCACCGACGGCACTCCGGTGGAAGCCCACCCTCTTGAACCGTCAGGCGTGAGGCGTGAGGCGGAACCCCGTGAACCGTCAGGCGTGAAACGTGAGACGTGAGGCGTAAGGGGGAACCCCAATGGTCACGAGTAAAATGTTTCGGCCATTCATGAGTCATTCCCCCTCACCCCTCACGCCTGACGCCTCACGAGCTTCTTTTAACCCCTTCCCCCTCACTCCTCACCCCTCACTCTTCACTGGCTCGGTATGTGGCTGACCCTCCTCGCGCTCCGGAACCGCATCGGCATCCTGATGCTCGCCCTGGCCATGGTGGTGCTGGGCGCGACCTCCCTGGACCGCCTGCCGATCGACCTCTTTCCCAACATCCAGGTGCCCGTCGCCTTCGTGGGGGTGGTGTACAAGGGGGCCCCGCCGCTGGATATCGAACAGAGCGTGATCTATCCCATCGAAAAAGCGGTCAGTTCCGCGTCCAACGTGGAGCACGTCGAGTCGTTCGCCAAGCACGGCATCGGGGCCGTCCAGGTCTGGTTCAACTGGGGCGCCGACATCAACGTCGGGCAGATGGAGGTGATGCAGCGGGTCACGCAGATCCTGAGCAGCCTCCCGCCGGGCGTGCTCCAGCCCTTTATCGTCAAGTTCGACGTGTCCAATATCCCGGTGGCCCTGGTGACGGTGAGCGGCAGCAATCTCGACGAGCGCGCCATGTACGACCTGGCCTACAACACGATCGCGCCGCAGATCGAGCAGTTGCCGAACGTCGCGGCGGCCACGGTGGAAGGCGGCAAGATCCGGCAGATCAACATCAACCTGGACCCGGCTTTGTTGAACGCCCGGGGGCTGTCCATCCTGGATGTGGTCAAGGCGGTCAAGGCCGCCAATCTCATCCTGCCCTCGGGGGACATCAAGATCGGCAACCTCGACTACAACGTCTTCACGAACAACCAGTTCAAGACCGTCGAGCCGATCGCCGACGTGGTGGTGAAGGTCAATCCGGTCGGCAACCCCGTGCGCGTGCGGGATCTCGGGACCGTGACGGATTCGTCCGATATTCAGACGAACATCGTGCGCACCGACGGCCACCGGGCGGTCTATCTGCGGGTCAATAAGCAGCCGAACACCAACACCGTCGAGGTGGTGGATGCCCTGCGGCGGCAGCTCCCGAAGATGATCGGCATTCCGGCCGGCGTCCAGCTCGGCGTGTCGTTCGACCAGTCGCTCTACATCCGGATGTCCATCAAGAACCTGATCGAGCAGGCCATTCACGGGTCGCTGCTGGCCGCGGCTGTCATCCTGGTGTTCCTGCGCAACCTCACCAGCACGGCGATTATCTCGGTGGCCATCCCGCTGTCGATCCTGGTGACATTCATCGTGCTGTACTTCGGCGGGATGACGCTCAACGTGTTCACGCTCGGCGGGCTGGCCCTGGGGATCGGACGGCTGGTGGATGACTCGATCGTGGAGCTGGAGAACATCCAGCGGCATCTGAACCAACGCCAGCGCCGGTGGGAAGCGGTGCAGGCCGAGGCGCGCGATCTGGCGCCCGGCGCGCCCATCAACATCGGATCGCCGCTGCGCTGGGAGGCGATCCTGGAGGCGGCCCGCGAAGTGGCCATGCCGATCTTCGCCTCGACCGTCACGACCGTCGTCGTGTTTCTGCCGATCTTCTTCGTGGTCGGGATCGCAAAGCTGCTCCTGATCCCGCTGACCTTGACGATCGCCATTTCGCTCTTTACCTCGTTTTTCATCTCCCGCACGGTGACGCCGGCGCTGTGCTTCAAGTTTCTGAAGCCGGAGACCGAGTACGAGCGCGCCAGCCCCGAGCGGTGGCGGCGGTTCATGGCCTGGAGCCGGGACCGCTACGAGGCGATCGACGGGCGCTACCAGAAGATGCTGACCTGGGCGCTCGACCACCGGAAGGTCCTGATCGGGGGGATCATCGTCTTCTTCGTCGCCTCGCTCGCGCTGGTGCCCTGGATCGGCTCGGAGTTCATCCCGGTGACGGACGAGAGCCAGTTCCGGATCACCGTGCGCGCCCCGGTGGGCCAGCGGGTGGAGAAGACCGAGCAGCAGGTCGCGGAGATCGAGCGCGTGCTCCGGGAGACGATCCGCCCGGAGGAGCTCGAAACGATCGTGTCGAGCACCGGGGTCCTGACGTCGGGCCGCTCCTCCCTGTTCAACCCCAACACCGGGCCCCACACCTCCAGCGTGCAGGTCTATCTGGTGCCGCCGGACAAACGGACCCGCAGCCAGGTCGAGATCATGAACGAGGCGCGGCCCAAGATCCTCAAGCTGTTCCCCGGCGTCGCCATGTTCTTCGACCCGGGCGGCATCATCAAGCGCATTACGAGCTTCGGCTCGCAGGCGGCGGTGGACGTGGAGATCTACGGCTACGAATTCGAGAAGGCCCGCGGGGTCATCCGTCAGGTGGAAGCGATCATGCACCAGGTCCACGGGATCGCCGACATCCAGGTCAGCCGCGAGGAGAACTATCCGGAGCTGGACATCACCGTGGACCGCGAGAAGGCGGCGCTGCTCGGGGTGAGCGAGACGGACGTCGCGAATGCCGTCTTGTTTTCGCTCAACGGCAACGGGCAGACCGATCCGATCATCTTTACCGATCCCACCAACGGCAACGAGTACTACATCAGCGCCTGGCTGGCCGAGCCCTACCGGAAGGATTTGAACGACCTGGAGAACATCCTGCTCACCACCAGGACCGGCGAGCCGGTCCTGCTCAAGAACGTGGCGACCATCCAGTTCAACTCCGGCCCCGTGAAGATCGACCGGAAGTACTTCCAGCGCGTCATCCACGTCACCGCCAACCCCGTGGGACGGGACCTGGGCTCGATCGCCGAAGAGCTCGAGGCACGATTCGCGGAGCTGCAATTGCCGACGGGGTTCAGCATCCGGCTGGCCGGGCAGATCCAGCAACAGCGGGAGACGTTCGAGGGCCTGCTGTTCGCCACGGTCCTGGCCATCGTCCTCGTCTACATGGTCATGGCCGCGCAGTTCAAATCGCTGATCGATCCCTTCATCATCATGTTCTCGGTGCCGATGGGGCTCCCCGGCGTCATCCTGATCCTGTTCCTGAGCAACACGACCCTGTCCACCACGTCATTCATGGGTGTGATCATGATGCTGGGTATCGTCGTGTCGAACGGCGTGCTGCTCGTGGATTACACCAACGTCCTGCGGCGGCGAGGGCTGCCGCTGCGCGAAGCCGTGGTGCTCGCGGCCCGGACACGGCTGCGCCCCATCCTCATGACGTCGCTCGCGACGGTCTTCGGGCTGCTGCCGATGGCCCTGGGATGGGGCGTCGGCGGCGAGACCAACGCGCCTCTGGCCCGCGCCGTGGTGGGCGGGTTGAGTGTCTCCACGCCGCTGACGCTGTTCCTGATCCCGACGCTGTACCTGATGCTCGAGGAGCGGTTCGGGAGGCGGCACGACATTGAAATGGCACGCGACGGCGGGGACGGCACAGCCCTGCATACATCAGCGAGAAGCCCGAGCTACCCGGTGCCGTCATCCTAAGGCGTAAGTCGTCAGGCGTGCGGGCTTAACGACGTGCAGCGTGAAGCGTCTCTCGTGAAGCGTTTGCGAGATACGAGCGACGAGCGACGAGGATACTGAGTCAGCCGAGAGACGGAAAGAGGGCCTTCAACTGCAGGGCGACTCCGAAGTCCCCCTTGACGTGCAGCCGGCCGGACATGAACACTGAGGGACCGTCGAGATGGCCCTGGAGGATCTTGAGACAGTCCTCGTCGGCGATGGAGAAAGTGACGTGCGGCGACGGATGCGCCCCTTCGCAGACCGAGCAGGCGCCCTCCTCGACTACAAGATGGTACTGGCCCCCCTGCGGGCCGCTGAGGTCGAACTGGTAGACCGCGCGCACCCCCTCGGCGGCCTCGGCGTCGAGCTTGCCGGGCAGCGCACGAAAAAAGTCCTTGATGGGGTTTGTTTCCACGGAGCGCAGTCTAGCGTGTCCGCGCGGGCGTTGCAATGCTGGTAACCGTCACTCATCATAGGGTCATGACGCTTCATGCTTCACGTGTCACGAGTCACGATGGTTGACCCCGACGCCAACCCGAAATCACCGGCTCACGAGAACGAGCGGGACGAGGTGCCGGACCGTCTCTGTACCTGGTGCAAGGTCCCCATGATCAAGCGCGTGGTCGGCGGCGGCCAATTCGTGCACTACACCTGCCCGAAGTGCATCTTCCAGCACGCGATGAAGCGGGCAAAGAAAGACCAGGGTAGCTAGGACCTGCCTGCTCAGACAGCGGCTCGACCGTACTAAGCATCGCATCTGCTGACCTGTGCACCTTGCTGGCTTCACCCGCTCCGCAGGAAGCCAGCTATAGGACTTCGGCGAAGTCTGCGCGGGCCCTGTCCTTCCGCGCTCTGGGCGTGACCACATCTTATCGTATATGCTAATCATATACGAGACTCAGGGGTCCATTTGATCTTCTTGAAGGTTTTGAGTGGGATAAGGGCAATCTCACAAAG
>CAYJUM010000065.1:0-14470 GCA_964373355.1 uncultured Nitrospirales bacterium
ATCGTCCCGATGTTCACGTGCGGCTTGCGCCGGTCAAACTTCGCCTTCGCCATACGGTCCTCCCTCACTCCCCCCGGTTCTTCGCGATGATCTCCTCGGCGATCGACTTCGGCACGGGGTCGTAGCGGTCGAACTCCATGCTGTAGGTGGCCCGGCCTTGCGTGCGCGACCGGAGGTCGGTGGCATAGCCGAACATCTCGCTCAAGGGCACCGCGGCTTCGATGGCCTGGGAGCCGGCCCGCACCTTGATGCCCTGGATCTTGCCTCGCCGGCCGTTCAGATTGCCGATGACGTCGCCCATGTATTCCTGAGGCACGAGGACCTCCACCTTCATGATGGGCTCCAGGAGCACCGGATCGGCCCTCCGACACGCGTCCTGGAACGCCATCGAGCCGGCGATCTTGAAGGCCATCTCGCTCGAGTCCACCTCATGGTAGGAGCCGTCGGTCAGAAGCACGCGTACGTCCCGCAGGGGATAGCCCGCGAGCACGCCCGACTCCATCCGCTCCTTGACCCCCTTCTCCACGGCGGGGACGTATTCCCGGGGAATCGCGCCTCCCACAATGTCGTTGACGAACTCGAAGCCGACGCCGGGGTCGCTGGGCTCGACGGTCAGCACCACGTGGCCATACTGTCCCCGGCCGCCCGTCTGCTTGATGTATTTGGCCTCCGCTTCCGCCTTGGAGCGAATCGTCTCGCGGAACGCCACCTCCGGCTTGCCGACATTGGCCTCCACTTTGAACTCGCGCAGCAGCCGGTCCACGATGATCTCGAGATGAAGCTCGCCCATCCCCGCGATGATCGTCTGGCCGGTTTCCTCGTCCGTGCGCACCCGGAACGACGGATCCTCCTGGGCCAGCTTCTGGAGCGACAGGCCGAGTTTCTCCTGATCCTGCTTCGTCTTGGGCTCGATCGCCATGGCAATGACCGGCTCCGGAAACTTCATCACCTCCAGCAGCACCGGCCGCTTCTCGTCGCAGAGCGTATCGCCCGTGGTCGTGCCCTTGAGGCCCACCGCGGCCGCGATGTCGCCCGCATAGACAATCTCGATGTCCTCGCGCTTGTTGGCGTGCATCTTCAGGAGGCGTCCGACGCGCTCCTTGGTGCCCTTCGTGAGGTTGTAGACGTACGAGCCGTTCTTGAGGGTGCCGGAGTACACCCGGAAATAGGTGAGCTGTCCGGCGAAGGGATCGGTCATGATCTTGAAGGCCAGAGCCGCAAAGGGCTCATCGTCGCTGGCGCGCCTGGTGAGCTCCTTATTGGTATGGGGATCGATGCCCACGACCGGCGGGATGTCCAGCGGCGACGGGAGATACTCGACCACGCCGTCCAGCAGCGGCTGGATTCCCTTGTTCTTGAACGCCGAGCCGCACAGCACCGGCGTGACCTTCATCGCGATCGCTCCGGCCCGGATGGCCCGCTTGATCTCCTCTTCCCCCAGCGTCTGCCCGTTCACGTACCGTTCCAGCATCTGCTCGTCATACTCGGCGACCGCTTCGATCATCTTCTCGCGGTATTCCTTGACAAGTTCCTGCATGTCGGCGGGGATGTCCTGCACGGTGTACTTCGCGCCCAGCGATTCCTCGTCGAAGATGTAGGCCTTCAACGCCACCAGATCGACGACCCCCCGGAACTGCGCCTCGCGGCCGACGGGCAGCTGGATGGGGACGGGGTTCGCGCCCAGGCGCTCGACCATCGAGCGGACACTCGCATAAAAATCGGCGCCGGTACGGTCCATCTTGTTCATGAACGCGATGCGCGGCACCCGGTACTTGTCGGCCTGCCGCCACACCGTCTCGGATTGCGGCTCCACGCCGTGCACCGAGTCGAACACCGCCACCGCGCCGTCCAGGACGCGCAGGGACCGCTCGACCTCGATCGTGAAGTCCACATGGCCGGGCGTGTCGATCAGGTTGATGCGGTAGTCCCGCCAGAAGCAGGTCGTCGCGGCCGAAGTGATGGTGATGCCCCGCTCGCGTTCCTGCTCCATCCAGTCCATGACCGCCGCCCCTTCATGGACCTCTCCCATCCGGTGCGAGACCCCCGTGTAGAAGAGAATCCGCTCCGTGGTCGTGGTCTTCCCAGCATCGATGTGCGCCATGATGCCGATATTGCGGGTGCGATCCAGTGGCGCTTGCCTTGCCAACGCCTGCCTCCGAAAATAAAGGTGCTGCAGCGGGCAGCACCGTGTGTCAAGCTGCGATACAGGGCGACCGCCTGCTCTCGCAGCGTGGCCCAACTGCAGCACGGGAAAACCGTCTACCAGCGATAATGCGCGAAAGCCTTGTTGGCTTCCGCCATACGGTGCACGTCTTCTCGCTTTTTCACGGATGCGCCCGTGTTGTTCGCGGCATCCAGCAATTCGCTCGCGAGCTTTTCGGACATGCTTTTGCCGCCCCGCGCCTTGGCGTACTGCGTGATCCACCGCATCGCCAGCGCGGTGCGCCGGACCGGCCGGATCTCGACCGGCACCTGATACGAGGCGCCGCCCACCCGTCGTGATTTCACCTCCACGACCGGCTTCACGTTGTCTACGGCGGCCCGGAACACTTTGAGCGGCTCATTGTTGGTCTTCGTGTGGATCAGATCGAAGGCCCCGTAGCAGACCCGCTCCGCCGTGCTTTTCTTCCCACGCGACATGAGCACATTGATGAACTTGCCGACCAGTTTGTCGTGATACCGCTGGTCCGCCAGCACGTCCCGGTGAGCAAAGATGCGTCGTCGCGGCATAGTCGTCCAATTCCCTACTTGGGCCGTTTGGCGCCGTATTTCGAGCGCCCCTGCTTCCGGTTGGCCACGCCGACCGCATCCAGCGCGCCCCGCACAATGTGATACCGCACGCCGGGCAGGTCTTTCACGCGGCCACCGCGAATCAGCACGATGGAGTGCTCCTGTAAATTATGCCCCACGCCCGGGATGTAGGTCGTGACCTCCATCCCGTTGGTGAGGCGCGCACGGGCGACCTTCCGCAGCGCCGAATTCGGTTTCTTCGGCGTCGAGGTATACACCCGGATGCAGACTCCCCGCTTCTGCGGACAGCCGGCCAGCGCCGGACTCTTCGTCTTGCCCTTCGGCTGTTTCCTTCCGTGACGGACTAGCTGATTGATCGTCGGCATTGCTTCCCTTTCACGACAGAAACCGTGGAATTATATTGACGCTCCGCACCACTGTCAAGGAAGGTGCGCGGTCTCTCAGCTCTTCGGCTCGGCCCCCTCGCCGGGAGACTGAGGTTCCTGCCCGATGGCGACCGTTTCCTTCAGCACCGGGGGCGGAGGCTCCGGTTTCGGGCTGATCACGAATGTGTCACGGTATTCGGTCAACCCGGTGCCGGCGGGGATCAGCCGTCCGACGATGACGTTCTCCTTCAAGCCCAGCAACTGATCCTCCCGGCCGTTGATGGCCGCCTCGGTGAGGACCCGGGTGGTCTCCTGGAAGGACGCCGCAGACACGAAGCTGTCCGTGGTGAGCGCCGCTTTGGTGATCCCGAGCAGCACCGGCTTGCCGAGCGCCGGCCGCCCGCCCTTGGCCAGGACCCGCTCATTCTCGTCGTCGAAGACGAACTTGCTGACCTGGCTCCCGGTGAGAAATTCGGTGTCGCCGGGCTCCTCGACGCGGACCTAGCGGAGCATCTGCCGCACGATGATCTCGAGGTGCTTGTCGTTGATCGAGACGCCTTGCAGCCGGTACACCTCCTGCACCTCGTCCACCAGGTATTTCTGCAATTCCTTGGGGCCCAGCACATCGAGGATATCGTGCGGGTTGGCCGACCCGTCCATCAAGGGCTCCCCGGCCCGCACCCAGTCGCCTTCATGGACGTTGACGTGCTTGCCCTTGGGGATGAAGTACTCCTTTACATCCCCCATCTTGTTGTCGACGATCACCTTCCGCATACCTTTCACGAAGCCGCCGTAGGAGACTTCGCCGTCGATCTCGCTGATGACTGCGTGTTCCTTGGGCTTCCGGGCCTCGAACAGCTCGGCCACGCGCGGCAACCCGCCGGTGATGTCCTTGGTCTTGGTCGTCTCCCGCGGGATCTTCGCCAGGACGTCGCCCGCGTGCACCGACTGGCCCTTCTCCACGAAGATGTGCGCGCCGACCGGCAGGAGATACCGCGCGGCGGTCTTGCCGTTGTCGTCCTTGATCGAGAGCCTCGGCCGGAGTGTCGCTCCCGCATGCTCGATGACGACCTTCCGGGACAGTCCGGTGACCTCGTCAAACTCTTCCTTCATCGTCACGCCTTCGGTGATGTCCCCGAACGCCACCTTGCCGGTCATCTCCGTGAGGATCAGCAAGGAGTACGGGTCCCATTCCACCAGCTTCTGGCCGAGCTCGACCTTGGCGCCGTCTTTCACCTTGATTTTGGCGCCGTACACGACCGGATATTTTTCCCGCTCCCGGCCCGACTCGTCATAGATGGCGATCTTGGCATTGCGGTTCATGACGACCCACTCGCCTTCCTTGTTCTTGACCGCGATGCCGGGATTGTGGATGTCGGCGTTCCGCTTGGCGTCGAAGCTCAGAAACTTCAACGCCCCGGCGTGCTTAGCCTCCAGGACCGTCTGCTCGACCACCTTGCTCGCGGTCCCGCCGATATGGAAGGTCCGCATCGTCAGCTGCGTGCCGGGCTCGCCGATGGACTGTGCCGCGATGACGCCCACCGGCTCACCCTTCTCCACGAGCCTGCCGCGGGACAGGTCCCGTCCGTAGCACTTCATGCACACGCCGCGTCGGGCCTGGCAGGTGAGCACGGACCGGATCTTGACCCGATCGACGCCGGCCTCCACGATGCTCCGGACGCGCTCCTCATCGATCTCCTCGTTGGCCTTCACGATGATCTCGCCGGTCAACGGATCCCGGATATCCTCGGCGGCCAGGCGGCCCAGGATGCGCTCCTCGATCGGTTGGATGATCTCTCCGCCCTCGACCAGCGCGGTCAGGATGATGCCGTCGGTCGTCCCGCAGTCGAGGTCATTGACGATCACGTCCTGGGCGATGTCCACGAGCCGCCGGGTGAGGTAGCCGGAGTTGGCCGTCTTCAACGCCGTGTCCGCTAGTCCCTTCCGGGCGCCGTGCGTGGAGATGAAGTACTGCAGCACGGTCAGCCCTTCGCGGAAGTTCGCCGTGATCGGGGTCTCGATGATCTCGCCGGACGGCTTGGCCATCAGCCCGCGCATGCCGGCGAGCTGACGGATCTGCTGCGAGCTGCCGCGCGCGCCCGAGTCAGCCATCATGAAGATCGGGTTGAAGGCCTCGGACGTCCTGGCATCGCCGCCGGCCCCTAGCTCCTTCATCATCTCATTCGCGACCTGCTCGGTGACGTGCGCCCAGATGTCGATCACCTTGTTGTAGCGCTCCCCGTTGGTGATCAGACCCTCCGCGTACTGCTTCTCCATCTCGTTGACTTCCCGCTGCGCGTGGGTGATCAGCTCCGTCTTGCGGGACGGGATGTGCATGTTGTCGATGCAGATCGAGACGCCGGCTTTCGTGGCGTAGAAGAACCCGATGTCCTTGATCCGGTCGAGGAGCACCACCGTCTCCCGGTGGCCCGCCTGCCGGTAGACGGTGTCGATCAGCTTCGTCATCTCCTTCTTGGTCATCACCTGGTTGGCGTGCGAGAAGGGGATGGACGGCGGCAGGATCTCGGAGAGCAGGACCCGCCCCACCGTCGTGTCCATCATGGCGCCGTTCACCCGCACCTTGACCTTGGCGTGCTCCTCTACTTCGCGTGCGTCGTAGGCGATCCGGACCTCTTCCGGGGAGGAGAAGACCTTGCCCTCTCCCTTGGCGCCCGCGCGCTCCTTGGTCAGCCAGTAGCAGCCGAGGACCATGTCCTGGGAGGGCACCGAGATAGGCTTGCCGTTGGCCGGCGAGAGAATGTTGTTGATGGACATCATCAACACCCGCGCCTCGATCTGGGCTTCCACGGACAGGGGGACGTGCACCGCCATCTGGTCGCCGTCGAAGTCTGCGTTGAAGGCGGCGCAGACCAGGGGGTGCAGTCGGATGGCCTTCCCCTCGACCAGCACCGGGTCGAACGCCTGAATTCCCAGCCGGTGCAGGGTGGGGGCGCGGTTCAGCAGCACGGGATGCTCGCGGATGACCTCGTCCAGAACGTCCCAGACCTCCGGCCGCTCCTTCTCGACCAGGCGCTTGGCGCTCTTGATCGTGGTGGCCGCGCCGCGCTCCTCCAGCTTGTGGAAGATGAACGGCTTGAAGAGTTCGAGCGCCATCTTCTTCGGCAGCCCGCACTGCTGCAGCCGCAGCTCCGGCCCGACCACGATGACGGAGCGGCCCGAGTAATCGACGCGCTTGCCCAGCAGATTCTGCCGGAAGCGTCCCTGCTTGCCCTTGAGCATGTCGCTCAGAGATTTCAGGGGGCGCTTGTTCGGCCCGCGGATGGCCCGGCCCCGGCGCCCGTTGTCGAACAGGGCATCGACCGCTTCCTGGAGCATCCGCATCTCGTTCCGGATGATCACGCCCGGTGCCTTGAGCTCGATGAGGCGCTTGAGACGGTTGTTGCGGTTGATGACGCGCCGGTACAGGTCGTTCAGGTCGGAGGTGGCGAACCGGCCGCCGTCCAGCGGCACCAGCGGCCGCAGCTCGGGCGGCAGCACCGGGATGACGTCCATGATCATCCATTCCGGCTTGTTGCCCGATTTCCGGAACGCCTCGATGACCTTCAGCCGCTTGGTGTACTTCTTCTTCAGCGCGGCGGAGTTCGTGCCTTTGCCCTTAGCATGCAGCTCATCCCAGAGGCCGTTGATGTCGATCTTGCGGAGCAGGTCCCGGATGGCCTCGGCGCCGATGCCGGCCTTGAACGCGCTCAAGCCGTGCTCGTCCTGGAGGCTCCGGTACCGCTCTTCCGTGAGCAGCTCTTTCTCTTTGAGGTTGAGGTCGCCGGGGTCGACCACCACGTAGCTCTCGAAGTACAGGATTTTCTCGAGCTGCTTGAGGCTCATGTCCAGCAGCGTGCCGATGCGACTCGGGACCCCCTTGAGGAACCAGATGTGGGCCACGGGCGCCGCGAGCTCGATGTGCCCCATTCGCTCCCGGCGGACCTTCGATTGGATGACCTCCACGCCGCACTTGTCGCAGACGATGCCCCGGTGCTTCATGCGCTTGTACTTGCCGCAGTTGCACTCCCAGTCCTTGATCGGCCCGAAGATCTTGGCGCAGAACAGCCCGTCCTTCTCGGGCTTGAACGAGCGGTAGTTGATCGTCTCCGGCTTCTTCACCTCCCCGTAGGACCAGGAGCGGATCTTCTCCGGCGACGCGATCCGGATGCGCATCGCATCGAACGACATCGCATCGCGCGGCTTCTCGAACAATGTGTAGATGCCTTCCAATGTCGCCTCCTCAGAAGTTTTGAGTCGTGAATCTCAAAACTGCCTGCGTCGCTAGTCCTTGGCCTTGATCAATTCCACGTCGAGGCCGAGGCTTTGCAGCTCCTTGACCAGCACGTTGAAGGATTCGGGCAGACCGGCCTCCAGGAAGTTCTCGCCCTTCACGATCGCTTCATAGATGCGCGACCGACCCGGCACGTCGTCGGACTTCACGGTCAGGAATTCCTGCAGCGTCGACGCCGCGCCGTAGGCCTGCAGCGCCCACACTTCCATCTCTCCCAGGCGCTGCCCGCCGAACTGGGCCTTCCCCCCCAAGGGCTGCTGGGTGACCAGCGAGTAGGGCCCGATCGACCGGGCGTGAATCTTGTCGTCCACGAGGTGGTGCAGCTTCATCATGTACATGTAGCCGACCGTCACGGGACTTCCGAACGGCTCGCCGGTGCGACCGTCGTACACGGAGCTCTGCCCTCCGGGCGGGAGCTTGCCCTTCTTCAGCAGCTCCTTGATCTCCTTCTCGGACGCCCCGTCGAACACGGGGCTCGAGACATGGATGTCCAGCGCCTTCGCAGCCCAGCCGAGGTGCGTCTCCAGAATCTGGCCGACGTTCATGCGGGAGGGCACCCCCAGGGGGTTCAGGACGATCTCCACCGGTGTGCCGTCCGGCAGGTAGGGCATGTCCTCTTCCGGCAGGATGCGGGAGACCACGCCTTTGTTGCCGTGACGGCCGGCCATCTTGTCGCCGACCGACACCTTGCGCTTCATCGCGATGTAGACCTTTACCAGTTTGATGACGCCGGGCGGCAGCTCGTCTCCCCGCTTCAGGCGCCCGACCTTCTCGTCGTACAGGGTCTGGAGGATCTCACTCTGCTCCTTGGCCAGCCGCTCGATCTCCTCGAGCGATTTCTGCTCTTCCGGGTCCGCGAGGATGATGCGGCGGATGTTGTCGTCCGACAGTTTCTTGAGAAGTTCGGCCGTGAGTTTCCCTTTCTTCTTCAGGATGACATCGCCGGTCTCGGGGTCCATCAGGTCGCGCCCGACCACCTTGCCGAGCAGCAGCTTGCGGATCTTCTTGTTCTTCTCCTCCTCGATGATCCGCAGCTCGTCCTGGTGATCCCGCTGGAGCTTCAGGACGTCCTCGCTCTCGATGCTCTTGGAGCGCTCGTCCTTGTCCAGCCCCTTGCGGGAGAAGATCTTCACGTCGACGATGATTCCCTCGACTCCGGGCGGGACCTGGAGCGACGTGTCTTTGACGTCGCCCGCTTTTTCGCCGAAGATGGCTCGGAGCAGCTTTTCTTCGGGCGTGAGCTGAGTCTCGCCCTTGGGGGTCACTTTGCCCACGAGGATGTCGCCGGGCTTCACCTCGGCGCCGATGCGGATGATGCCGCTCTCATCCAGGTTGCGCAGCGCCTCTTCGCCGATGTTCGGGATGTCCCGGGTGATCTCTTCTTTCCCGAGCTTGGTATCGCGGGCCTCTACCTCGAACTCCTCGATGTGGATCGAGGTGAAGACGTCTTCGCGGACCAGCCGCTCGCTGATCAGGATCGCGTCTTCGAAGTTGAAGCCGCCCCAGGGCATGAAGGCCACGAGCACGTTCCGGCCCAGGGCCAGCTCGCCGCGGTCGATGGCCGGGCCGTCCGCGAGCACCTGCCCCTTGCGGACCGGCTGCCCCACCCGAACCACCGGCGTCTGGGTGATGGATGTGTTCTGGTTGGAGCGCTGGAATTTGATGAGGTCGTACACGTCGAGGCAGACATTGCTCTTCCGGCTGCCTTCCTCCTTTTTCCGCAGCTCCGTGCGCACGACGATGCGGGTCGCATCCACGCTTTCGACCATCCCCGGCCGCTTGGCCTGGACGACGTAGCCGGAATCTCGCGCCACCACCGCCTCCATGCCCGTGCCCACCAGCGGCGCCTCCGTCTTGATCAGGGGAACCGCCTGGCGCTGCATGTTGGAGCCCATCAGCGCCCGGTTGGCGTCATCGTGCTCCAGGAACGGGATGAGCGCCGTGGCGACGCTGACCACCTGCTTGGGCGAGACGTCCATGTATTCGACCTTGTCGGGCGTCGCGGTGATGAAATCGCCGCCGTAGCGCGCGGAGATGGTCTCAGAGATCAGCCGGCCCGAGGCATCCACCTTGGAGTTCGCCTGAGCGATCACATAGCGCTCGCCGTCGATCGCCGAGAGGTATTCAATCTCGTCGGTCACCCGGCCCTTGCGGACCTTCCGGTAGGGCGCCTCGATGAAACCGAAATCGTTGATTCGGGCGTAGGTCGCCAGAGACGTGATCAACCCGATGTTCGGACCCTCCGGCGTTTCGATCGGACAGATCCGGCTGTAGTGCGACGGGTGCACGTCGCGGACTTCGAACCCCGCGCGCTCCCGCGTCAGGCCGCCGGGTCCCAGCGCCGACAGCCGGCGTTTGTGCGTGATCTCGGCCAGCGGATTCGTCTGGTCCATGAATTGAGAGAGCTGGCTGCTCCCGAAAAACTCCTTGATGGCCGCGACCACCGGTTTGGCGTTGATGAGGTCGTGCGGGAGCACGGTCTCCATGTCCAGGAGGTTCATCCGCTCCTTGATACTGCGCTCCATCCGCACGAGCCCGAGCCGGAACTGGTTCTCGAGCAACTCTCCGACCGAGCGGACCCGCCGGTTTCCCAAGTGATCGATGTCGTCGATATCGCCCTTGCCGACCTTGAGGTTGACCAAATAGCGCACGACTTCCACGATGTCCTGCGGAGTCAGCGTCCGCTGTTCGAGCGGCAGGTCCAGCCCGAGCTTCTTGTTCAGTTTCAGCCTCCCGACGGGTGAGAGATCGTACCGCTTGGAGTTGTGGAACAGGTTCTCGAACAGGACCTTCGCGGTCTCGATCGACGGCGTCTCGCCGGGCCTCAACCGCTTGTAGATCTCCACCATCGCCTCTTCCTTCGAGCCGATGCGCTCCATTTCCACGGTATCCAGGATCACCGGCGTGGCGGTCGTGGCGTCGAGGTAGATGACCTTGAAGCTGTCGATCTGACTGCGGAGGATCTTCTCGATCGTCGGGGCCGTGAGCTTGTGATTCTTCTCGAGGATCTTTTCCTTGGATCCCGGGTCAACGAGTTCGGTGAGGACAGCCCTGCCGGTCAATTCCTCGACCGACACCGGCACCTCTTTCACCCCGGCCTGCTTCACCCGGGTGATCAACGCCTTGGTCAGCTTGCCGCCTTCCCGGACGATCGGTTCCCTGCCGCCCTTCTCCGTGATCTCGATCGGGCACCGCAGGCCGTGATGGATCTCCGGGTCCAATTTGCGAAGCAGCTTGCCCTTCGAGACGCGAATCTCTTCGACCGGGTAGTACATCTTCAGGAGGTCGTCTGTGGTGTACCCGAAGGCTTTCAGGAGAATGGTCACGGGCATCTTCCGGCGCCGGTCGATGCGCACGTAGAGGATGTCCCGGGCATCGAACTCGAAATCCAGCCAGGAGCCGCGATAGGGAATGATCCGGGCGGAGTAGAGCACCTTGCCGCTGGCATGGGTCCGGCCCTTGTCATGGGTGAAGGACGCGCCGGGGGACCGATGGAGCTGGCTGACGACCACCCGTTCGGTGCCGTTGACGATGAACGTCCCGCGCTCGGTCATCAGCGGCAGCTCGCCGACGTAGACTTCCTGCTCCCGCACGTCCAGCACCTTCTTCTTGGCCTGCTTTTCTTTCTCCTTCTCCTCTTCCTTGTCGAAGACCACCAGCCGCACCCGCATCTTCAGCGGGGCCGCATAGGTCATACCCTGCTCCAGGCACTCCCGGACGTCATACTTCGGCGTGCCGAAGGAATAATTCGTGAACTCCAAGATCGCGGTGTTGTTGTAATCCGCGATGGGGAAGACGCTCGTCAGCGCAGCTTGGAGCCCCTTATCCTCCCGGTGATCGGGATCCTTCTCCATCTGCAGAAACTGCTCGTAGGAGCGTTTCTGGATCTCGATCAAATCCGGAATGTCGATGTGGGTGCGGATCTTGGAAAAGTCCCTCCGCTCGATGAGCCCGTTTCCGGTCTGTTCCGACATGCTCATCCCTCCGCCTACGAGACGTGATCGGTCTCTCCAACTGTGGACCAACGACGAGCGACCAGTGCCTGCATCCTTACTTCACTTCGACCTTGGCGCCGCTTTCCTCGAGCTTTTTCTTCATGGTCTCGGCCTCTTCCTTCGCCACACCGGTCTTGACCGGCTTCGGAGCGCCTTCGACCAGATCCTTAGCCTCCTTCAATCCCAGGCTCGTCAGCTCGCGCACGACCTTGATGACCTGGATCTTCTTGTCGGCGGGCGCGGAGGCCAGAATCACGTCGAACGCGGTCTTCTCCTCAGCCGGAGCCGCCGCCGCTCCCGCGGCCGGCGCCGCCGCGATCGCCATCGGCGCGGCCGCCGTGACGCCGAAGCGCGCCTCCAACCCCTTGACGAGCTCGGAGAGCTCCAGCACGCTCATGCTCTCGATCGCCTTGATGAACTCCTCCTGCGACAGCTTTCCTTCGGTCGTGGCCATCTTCCCTTCTCCTTTCCGTTTGTCCTGAATCGCCGCAATCACGCCCACCAGCTGCCGGACCAGCCCGCTCAGCGCGACCACGAGCCCGCGCGCGGGTCCCTGCATGGTCGACAGCAGCATGGACAACAACACCGCCTTGGCCGGCAGCGAGGCGACTGCAGCGACCTGAGGAGCCTGAAGCAGTTTGCCGTCCAGCACTCCGCCGGTGATCTTGATCTTCTCGTCTCGCTTCTCAACGCCGATGAATTCCTTCAGAATTTTCGCCGGCAGCACCGGATCGTCGTAGCCGATGATCACCGCAAGCGGGCCCTTGAACCGCGCCTTCACGCCGGCGAGCGAGGTCCCCTCGGCCGCGCGCGTGGCCATGGTGTTCTTGACGACCTTCAACTCGGCGTTGGCGCCCCGCAGCTTTTTTCGGAGCTCCGTGATCTGGTTGACCGGCATCCCCGTGCATTCGGCCATGATGGCCAGCTTGGCGCGCGCGAACTTTTCGTGCAGTTCGGCGACCGCGACTGCCTTCTCTTCCTTCTTCATCTCTCCTCGTCCTGTGTTCGGTCTATCGGGTTAGGCCCACTGCTTGGTGATGGCCGCGGCGTCCAGCCTGATCCCGGGCCCCATCGTGGAAGACAGCGTCACACTCTTCAGGTACCGTCCCTTGCTGGAGGCGGGCTTCGCCTTGATGATGGACTCCAGGATGGTGTGGGCATTGTCGTAGAGCTGCTGCGCGTCGAAGGAAACCTTCCCGACCGGGACGTGCACGATCCCCGCCTTTTCGATCTTGTACTCCACGCGCCCCTTGCGGATGTCGGCGATGGCCTTGCCCAGCTCGAACGTCACGGTGCCGGCCTTGGGGTTCGGCATGAGCCCGCGGGGCCCGAGAATCTTCCCGAGCTTGCTGACGGACGCCATCAGGTCCGGCGTGGCCACGGCCTGGTCGAAGTCCATCCATCCGCCCTTGATCTTCTCGATGAGATCGTCGGCGCCGACGTAGTCGGCCCCCGCCTCCCTGGCCTCCTGCTCCTTTTCGCCCTTCGCGAACACGAGGACCCGGAGCTTCTTCCCGGTCCCATGCGGGAGCACCGTCGTCCCCCGGACCATCTGATCGGATTGTTTCGGGTCGACGCCCAGCCGCAACGCCAGATCGACGGATTCATCGAACTTCGCATAGGCGCTCTTCTTGACGAGCTCGACGGCTTCCTTCAGGCCGTACGGCTTCGGCTGGATCTTGGCGACCGCCGCGCGCATTTTCTTTCCCATAGCGACTCCTGCTACCCCTGGATGATGACGCCCATGCTGCGCGCCGTCCCCTCGATGATCTTGATCGCCCCCTCCAAGTCCGCCGCGTTGAGGTCGGCCATCTTCTGCTTGGCGATCTCCCGCACCTGGGCGGGCGTGATCTTGCCGACCTTGTCTTTGTGGGGGGTTCCGGAGCCCTTGATGATGCCGGAGGCCTTCTTTAAGAGGTCCGACGCGGGCGGGGTCTTCGTGACGAACGTAAAGCTTCGGTCCTTATACACCGTGATGATGACCGGGATGATGCTGCCTTCTTCCTTCTGGGTGCGGGCGTTGAACTGTTTGCAGAATTCCATGATATTCACGCCGTGCTGTCCGAGCGACGGCCCGACCGGCGGCGCCGGATTGGCCTTCCCGGCGGGAATCTGCAATTTGATCTGTGCGCTGACTTCCTTAGCCATCTGCCCCTCTCAAATCCTCTCGACCTGCAAAAATCCGAGCTCGACCGGCGTGGACCGCCCGAAGATGCTGACCAGCACCTTCACACGGTTGTGGTCTCCATCCACCTCGTCCACCAAGCCGTTGAACCCCAGAAACGGCCCGTCGATGATCCGGACGTTGTCGCCCTTGACGAAGCGGATCTGCTCGCGCGGGACGGCCATCCCGGCATCCACCTGCTTGAGCAACGATTCGGCTTCGTCGGGGGTGAGCGGGATGGGTTTGGGACCGCCTCCCACGAAGCCCGTGACTTTGGGCGTCTCCTTGATGAGCTGGACAAGGTCATCGGTCAGCGGGGTATCCAGTTCCACGAGCACGTACCCCGGAAAGAACTTCCGCTTGGAGGTCCGGCGCTTTCCGTTCTTGATCTCGATGACGTCTTCCATCGGAACGAGCACCTGGCCCAGTTTCTCCTCGAGCCCCATCTGGCTCGCCCGCTCCACGATGCTCGTCTTGACCCGGCCTTCGAACCCGGCGTACGTGTGGACGACGTACCAACTCTTGTTCATCGTCGCCCACCTAAGAACAGTCGCTGCATCAGACCATCCACGCTCATCGCAAAAGCCCGGACCACCGCCGGACGCCTCAGATCACCTTGCTGACGACCCAAACCAGGAAGGAATCCACCAGAGAGAGATAGACGGACATGATCAGACAAAAAATGATGACGACCGTGGTGGATCCGACTGTCTCGCCCCGGGTCGGAAAGGACACCTTCTTGAGCTCTGACCGGACATCCGCCAGGAACTCAATGGTCGATGCCCACAGTCCCTTAAACATGAATCTCCCCGCTGGAGGCTTGTAGGCTCATCCCACGAGCGCTTGACGCTGGCAGGGGCACCAGGAATCGAACCCGGACCTTCGGTTTTGGAGACCGACGTGC
>CAYJUM010000066.1:0-14461 GCA_964373355.1 uncultured Nitrospirales bacterium
GCTCTATCCGCTGAGCTACAGGCGCGACTGGCGAGGTCGCCGCACCATACCATAGTGCTCCGAGGAGTGTCCACGCGCAGCAGTCAGAACTCTTCCCCCATCTCCACCATCAGGACTCCCTGGGGCGAGAAAAACCCCTGGCCGTCCACCTGGACCACCCCGCTGCAGTGCTCCTGGAAAAATTCAAGGATCCAGCCGTTGAAGTCGTACCCTTCGTCGGTGATGTCGTTTTTGACGAGACGCGTGGTCGCGATGAACCGGGCGCGGGTCACAAACTCGCGCGCGATCTGAGCCTCGACGTCGTCATAGACCGTCAGCCGCTCCAGGAAGTACCCCCGTTCCTGCTCCAGGGCATCGTGGTAGCTGCCCCGCTCCCTGGTGCAGAAGAGCTGGATCGGTTTGCGCTCGCGGCTGTATCCCAGCGAGATCTGGGCCCACGCCCAATCATCCAATGCCGCCGGGTCCATCTTCGGAATCAGGGGGACCTGTCCCTTGGAGCGCAGATAGTCCAGTAGCAGCCGGAGGGGCGGGGAGTTCTCGCGCGTGCAGAACACCCGAGAGTAGATGAAGGTCTCGCCCTGTCCTTCGGGTTGTGATGAAGACGGCAGAATCGGGAGCTCTTTGCCCATCATGGTCCTTTCGGGGATCCGCCGGGGCCCGACGGGTTACTGTACTCCGGCGGGAAATTTCCTTCAAGGGACGCTGCTTGAAACCCCTATGGCGGCCGCCCTGAGCGCGCTTTTCGTGGTTGACACCGCAGGGGAGTTTCGTTACACTCTCGCCGGCCTCTGACCACAAGCCTGATGGATTCCGGCTAGGTTTTTCTACGATACAGGATCACGACCAGTTTTGAGAGGTTCCTTCACCCTTACCCAAACCGTTGAGGAGGTGCGCATGGCAAAGACGATGACCAAATCGCAGATCGCCGATCACCTGGCGAAAAAGGCGGGCATCACCAAAAAAAATGGTGTGATGATCCTCGATGAGCTCGCCGCCTTGGCTTATAAGGAAGCCAAGAACACCTTCGTGGTGCCGGGAATCGGCAAATTGGTGCTGGCGAACCGAAAGGCCAGGATGGGACGGAACCCCCAGACCGGGGAAGCCATCAAGATCCCTGCGAAGCGCGTGGTCAAATTCCGGGTTGCGAAGGCCGCCAAAGACGCCATTTTGGGTAAACGGTAACCTCTCGTCGACACGCCTGCGCTTATCTTTTCGCTCACAGGAAGGGCCGGTTTGGGTAGCCAAGCCGGCCCTTTACAATTCAGGGGTTACGGGAGAGTCGGGGCCATCCCGCTCCCGCCCATGCCGTCATGCGCCACAAGCTTGACGGAATCGCCATCCCGCAGCAGCGTGTCCTCACCGGCGACCCGCTGATTCACGGTGACCATCAGTTTTTTTTCTCTCATGAGTTGCAGAATCTCCCGGACCGCCGGCCCTTGCCGCTGAAGCAGCTTCCGGACCGTGATCGGCTCTGCGACGTCGCACAAAAGATCGCGCTCACCGTCGGCGGTTTGAAGCTGCCCCATCAACGTAATCGTGACCACGGATTCCCCCTCGCGCGCACTCGGTGCCCCGATTGCATCATGGGTTGACTGCCTCACGCAAGTCTGTTACGGACGTCGCATGCAGGCGCTGGATGTCAGGAATCCGGGGATGCCGGACCTGCAGTTCGTGCTCCTGGTGCTGGCGCTCTGTACGTCAGGGTTGGAGTCCTTGAACATCCCGGAACCGGAGCGGGCGACGATCTTCGACCGGTGCTGGGCGCTGCTCCATGAAGGGCCCCCGCCGTCCCGGTCCCAGGAGCGGGTCCTGGACCTCCGAACGGGCACCGACGTGACCCTTGAGGCGATGGTCGGGGTCATCCGGGGCGTCCTGGCCGAGGCCGGGATCGCGAGAGTGACCTGGGATCATCCGCCCAGCCCTCCGAGCCGGGACAGCACGCCCGAAGCCTTGCCGTTGATCGAGCGGCTCCGGCAGCTGTATCCTCCGCCTCCGGACATTCCGGACCGGTGATGGGTCAGGGACCAGGAATCATCCCGATGATCCGGACAGGCCCGCCGGTGCCACCCTTGATTTTCATCGGCAGGGCGTACACCATTGCCCCTCTGGAGGGGAGTTGGTCGAGGGCTGCGACATTCTCCAGGGCATAGACATCCGCGCCGTTCAGGACACGGTGGACGGGAAAATCGCGGGAACGGCCCGGATCGATGCTCGCGGTATCAATGCCGACCCCTTTCACCGCCCGCTGAGACACCAAGAACGTTGCGGCGTCCGGGGACAGGCCGGGAAAATGCAGCGTCAGGGGATCATCCGGGGTGGGACTTCCCAGGTACCGCCCACGGTCCGGCCAGCGTGCACCCCAGCCCGTCAGGACGAAGACGATGCTCCCCGGTTCGATCCGGCCCTGGCGGGTCTCCCAGGCCAGCACATCCTGCACGGTCGTTTCGTAATCCGGGTTGGCGCGGGACTGCGCCCGCACGTCGATCACGACAGCCGGCCCGATCAATTGGGCCGGCGGGATCTCATCGAGGGTATGCCGGCCTTCCCCGAAGTGGATGGGGGCATCCATGTGGGTGCCGCCGTGCTCCGAGGTCGAAAATTTTCCCGCCGCATACCAGTAGCCGCCAGCCGTCGTTCCCGAGTGGGTCTGCTCCCACCGAAACGGCTCGTTGTTGGGCCAATAGACGGTCTCATCGCCGAAGGGATGGGTGAGGTCAACGATCTTGGGCGGAACGCTTGAGAGACAGCCGGGCAGTGTCGCGAGAAGGATGAAGGCAGTCAGAATCGGGGCGACCATGACCTCAGTCGGAATCCGGGGCGAGCGTAGCAGGTCGGGACAGTCGAATCAACTCCGTGCTATCCTGGCTCCCTCGCTTCGTGAAGCGTGAAGCGTCAGTCGTGAAGCCAGAGCCATACGAGAGACGCTTCACGAGAGACGACGGACCGATAGAGGCAGATCATGACGAGCTGGTATAGGAGTCGGGATGCGGTTTTCTGAAGGCGGCTTGAAAGGGCTCATCATCGTCGAGCCGGATGTGTTCTCGGACGCGCGGGGGTTCTTTCTCGAGAGCTATCACGCGGAGAAATATCGGGAAGGAGGGATCGTCGAGCCGTTCATCCAGGACAACATCTCCCGGTCGGTCCGCGGGACGCTGCGGGGACTCCACTATCAACTCGATCACGCGCAGGGGAAGCTCGTGATGGTGGTGGAAGGCACGGTCTTTGATGTGGCCGTCGATATTCGCAAGGGCTCACCCACTTTCGGCCGGTGGTTCGGCATCGAGCTGTCAGCGGACAACAAGCGGCAGATGTACATCCCGCCGGGGTTCGCGCACGGCTTCTGCGTCCTCAGCGAAGCCGCGAGTCTGATCTATAAGTGCACCGATTTCTACTCGCCCAAAGACGAGCGCGGCATCATCTGGAACGATCAGCAGATCGGCATCACCTGGCCGGTGGCTCAGCCGCTGATGTCTGCCAAGGACCAAGGCTACAAATCCTTGAGCGAGATGGCGGCCGAGCTGCCCGGTGCGTAGCAGGCACGCGACCTCTGCGGAATCGCCTCCGGCGGTTCTTGACAACGATCGAGCGGTCCCGTGATAATTGCCTCGGCATACTGAGAAGTACCGAGACGACCGCACCGAATCTCAAGCGAGGGAGCTGCCATGGAGTTCAGAGCCGATGAGTTCGTGATTCTCCTGATGCGCTGGGTCCACTTTGTCTCGGGCGTCACCTGGATCGGATTGCTGTACTACTTCAACCTGGTGCAGGTTCCCTTCCTGAAGGAGACCGACCCGGGTACCAAGAGCGGGGTCGTGCAGAAACCGGCCCCTCGGGCACTCTGGTGGTTCCGGTATGCGGCCCTGGTCACCGTCCTCTCCGGCGTGGTCATCATCGCCTCGCACTTCGGTCACGGTCACGGCCACGGCATCTTCGAGACCTCCTGGGGCATTTCCATCGCGATCGGCGGTGGCTTGGGGCTGATCATGTTCTTCAACGTCTGGGTGTTCATCTGGCCCAACCAGAAGATCGTGATCCGGATGACCACGGAGGCCGCAGCCAGCAAGACAGCCCCTCCGCCCGAGATGGCCAGACACGCCCGCATCGCCTTTCTCGCCTCGAGGACGAATTTTGCGCTGTCCTTCCCCATGCTGTTCTTCATGGCGACGGCCAGTCATTATCCCCTGTTCTGATCCGAGACGGCGGACGCCGGGGAGCCGCAGCCATGCGGGGTCGTGAGGCGGTAGAGTAAAGCAGGCAGGATCGGAAGGGCCGGGATCGTGGCAGTGCCGCGATCGTGGCCCTTTCTGTCCCGACGACAGGTCAAAGCATGGCGACCGTCTTGCTCACGAAGCGGATCGAGTTTGCCGCGTCCCACCGCTACCACAACCCGCGTTGGGATGACGGGACCAACCGGGCGGTTTTTGGGGCCTGCAATAACCAGCACGGGCACGGCCACAACTATTTGCTGGAAGTGACCATCGGCGGGGACGTAGACCCCGTCACCGGCATGGTGGTCAACCTCTATGACTTGAAGCAGGTGCTGGAGCAAGTCCTCGTCGCATTCGATCACAAGCACCTCAACCTCGACACCCCCTACTTCACCGCGCTCATTCCCACGACCGAGAACATCGCCCGCGTGCTCTGGAGGCTCCTGTCGCGACATTCGGAGATCGGGGAGCTGACGAAGATCACCCTCCATGAGGATGAAGATCTCTCGGCGACGATCACGCCCGCGGACATGCAAGCCGAGCCGGGCTCGGCCCTGGTCAGCCGCCGCTACCGCTTTTCGTCCGGCCACGACCTGCGGGCCGCGGACGTCTCCGGGCCTGCCTGGGACAGCCTCTATGGGACATGCCACTCAGGCGCCGGCCATGGGCACGATTACACGCTGGAAGTGGCGGTCGGCGGCATGATCGATGCCGACACGGGCATGGTGACGGATCTCGCGGCGCTGGATGGAATCGTGACGGACCGAGTGGTCAGACGGTTCGACGGCCGGCAATTGGCCGACGGGCCGTTGATGGGGGGCGGACCGCCGACGGGGGAACGGCTGGCTCGAGCGATCTGGCGGACCCTGGCGCCTGCCATCCCCAAAGGGCGGCTGCACCGCGTGGCGCTCATGGATGGGCAGGAGCGGGCGTTCGAGTGCCGGGAGGAAGCTCAGGCTCGCAGCAGATAGTCGTTGATCAAGGCCGCCAGCTCCTCCCCGTCCAGCTTGCCTTCCCGGGCGAGCAGCAATTTCCCGCCGGCGTAGAGATGGGTCGTGGGGTAGGTTTCGAACGTGTGCTGCTTCTTGATGTCGCGGCAGCGGCCCGGGACGTGCATCTTGGCCTTTCCGAACCGCACCCCGGGGAAGCGGGCGGCGGCGGCCGCGAGGGCCGGATCGTATTCCTGACAGGGCTCGCAGGAAGCAATCCCGTAGGCGATGACCGCCGCGGGAGCCTGCTTGAACTCCTCGTAATTCGCGTCGCTCACCTCTTCGACGGCTCCGTGCATCTTTACCCAGGGCTGATTCCCAGCGCCGAGGACCGAGTGCCTAGCCTTCCTCTCAGTCCTCAGTCCTCGTTACTCAGTCCTGAAATTAGCTCAGCTTCTTCAGCGCGTCCAGGATTTCCTTGTCGTCGCGGGCGACTTTGATCTCCTGCACCTTGACGTAGGCCACCTTGCCGTTCTTGTCCACGATGACCGTGGCGCGCTTGCCGCAATTCAGCGGCTCGAAATACAGGCCGTACTTCTTCACGACCTCCCGGTTGAAGTCCGACAGCAGGCGCTGTTTGAGGCTCAACGAATCGGCCCAGGCCTTGTGGGAGAAAAAGCTGTCGGTGCTGATGCCGAACACCTCAGCGTCGAGCTGTCCGAACTTCGGAAAGTCATCGGTCAGGCATTTGTTCTCGTTCGTGCAGACGGGGCTCCAGTCCAGCGGATAGAACGCCAGGACCACGTTTTTCTTTCCCCGGAAATCGCTCAGTTTCACATCCTTCTGATCCTGGTCCTTGAGCGTAAAATCCGGAGCCATATCCCCAACTTTGATTTCAGCAGCCACATCGGTCGCCATGCCGGCCTCCTTGATTAGACCATGAGGGAAACACTGATGGTGTTCTGGTTAGCATGGGCCCAAAAGGATTGTCAACGGTCCAGAAGACCCATCTGATCCAGCCGCAGCGGTCACGCGCCGTTTGTGCGCCGATCTTTCCGGGCCTTGCGGCGGGCTTCAGGGTCCAGCAAGCGTTTGCGGATACGCAGGCTGGCGGGAGTCACCTCGAGCAATTCATCGGCGCCGAGGTATTCCAGGGCAGACTCGAGTGTGACCTGGCGGGGAGGCGTGAGCGCCAAGGCTTCATCCGACCCGGACGACCGCATGTTCGTGAGATGTTTCGCCTTGCAGACATTGACGTCGAGATCCTCGTCCCGGCTATTCTGGCCCGCCACCATCCCGCGGTACACCTCGACGCCGGGGCCGATGAACAGGCTGCCCCGCTCCTGGATCGCGTACAGCCCGTATGCGTTGCTCGTGCCGTCCTCCGACGCCACCAGCGACCCGTGGGACGATGGGCTCAGGGTCCGCTCATCGGCCGGCTCGTATCCTTCGAAGACATGGTGGAGCACCACGGTGCCGCGGGTTCTGGCCAGCAGCACGTTCTTCAGGCCGATCACGCCCCGGGTCGGGATGTGGTACTCCAGGTGCATCTCCCCGGCGGTGCGCTCGGAGTGGGCCAGCTTCATGTGCCGGAGCTGCCCGCGGCGCCTCCCGACCTCCTCGATCACCGGCCCCTGAAACTCGGCCGGAATGTCAATGGTCAGATGCTCATACGGCTCGGTGACGACGCCGGCTTCCGTGCGCAGGATGACTTCCGGTTGGGACACCTGCAGTTCATACCCTTCGCGCCGCATCTGCTCGATCAGCACCGCGAGGTGGAGCTCTCCACGGCCGCTCACCAGAAACCGGTCCGGGCTGTCGGTATCCTCGACGCGGAGCGACACGTTGGTCTCCAGCTCCTTCATCAGGCGCTCCCGGAGATGGCGGGAGGTGAGATACTTGCCTTCCCGCCCGGCGAAGGGGCTGGTGTTGACGCCGAACGTCATCTGGACCGTGGGCTCGTCCACCGCGACCGGAGGCAGGGCGACCGGCTGGCCGGGATCGGCGATGGTGTCGCCGATTTCGATCTCCGGCAGGCCCGCGACAGCCACGATCTCTCCGGCGTCGGCGCGCTCCACGTCCACGCGCTCCAAGCCGCTGTACACGGCCAGGTCGACCGCCTTGCCGGGGATCAACGAGCCGTCCCGGCGCATCTGGACCAAGGGTTGCCGTCTGCAGATCGAGCCCGCCTGAATCTTGCCGATCCCCATCCGGCCCTTGTAGGCATCGTAGGCCAGCGCCAGGACCAGGATCTGCAGCGGCGCCAGGCTGTCGATCGCGGGCGGCGGGATGTGCGCGAGGATGGTCTCGAGCAACGGGGAGATGTCCGTGCCCGCGGTCTTCAGGTCCAAGGTGGCGGTTCCGTTGATGGCCGAGGTGTACACGACCGGAAAGTCGAGCTGGTCGTTCGTGGCGCCGAGGTGCACGAACAGATCGAAGGTGCGGTTCAGCACCTCATCGGCGATCGCATCCGACCGGTCGATCTTGTTGATGACCACGATCGCGCGATGGCCGAGCGCCAGGGCCTTGCGCAGCACGAAGGTGGTCTGCGGCATGGGGCCTTCCTTGGCGTCCACGAGCAACAGCACGCCGTCCACCATCCGGAGCGTCCGCTCCACCTCTCCGCCGAAATCCGCATGGCCGGGCGTGTCCACCAGGTTGATCTTCACACCCCTGTAGAGGACGCTGGCGTTCTTGGCCCGGATCGTGATGCCGCGCTCCCGCTCCTGGTCCATGGTGTCCAGGATGCGCTCCCCCATTTCCTCGATCTTCCGGTGCACGCGGGTCTGCCGGAGCATGGCGTCCACGAGCGTGGTCTTCCCGTGATCCACGTGGGCGATGATGGCGATGTTCCGGATGTCCGGACGCCGGCCCGCAGGGGCCTGCGTCACGTCGCCGGGCATCGTGGTCGGCTGATCCATGAAACTTCTCCGAGCAAAAAAAAGCGCCGATGAACCCGGCGCCGGCATCAGCATATCCCAACTGTGTCCATGAATACAAGGGAACTCGCCGCCGATCGGCGTCCTGCCGGGGCCTGACGATTGAGTTTTCGCCTGGGGCATTGTAAGGTTGCCTCTGCGTAAGAGGTCTCTCCGAGATGGTATTCCGCCGGCCCTTCTCCAGGCGTTACTCCCGTCCGCAGCCGCGCTCGTGGCCGAGGACGATCGCGCTCGTGACGGTCCTGGGAGTCCTCTCCGCGGCCGGGGTGACGGCCGGCGTCCTCTGGTACGCCGCGCAGGACGTGCCATCTCTCGAATCGCTCCGCGAATACCAGCCCAGCCTCGTCAGCCGGGTCTACTCGGACGACCGCCAGGTCATCGGGCAGTATTACGTCGAGCGCCGCATCCTGACCCCGCTGTCCCAGGTCCCCCAGCACCTCTCGCAGGCGGTCGTGGCGGTTGAAGACGTCCGGTTCTTCGAGCACCCGGGGCTTGACGTGGTCGGCATCCTGCGCGCCGCCTGGACCAACCTGCGCCGCGGCGGCAAGGTGGAGGGGGCCAGCACCATCACGCAACAGCTCGCGCGCTCGCTGTTCCTCTCCCCGGAGCGGACCTACCTGAGAAAATTCAAGGAGCTGATCCTGGCGCACAAGATCGAGCTGATCCTGACGAAGGATGAAATCCTGGAGATGTACCTGAACCAGATCTACTTCGGGCAGGGCGCGTACGGAGTCCGGGCGGCGGCCTTGACCTATTTCGGGAAGGAACTGCCCGAGCTCACCGTCGCCGAGGCCGCCTTCCTGGCCGGGCTCCCCAAGTCGCCGAACCACTATTCGCCCTACAAGAATCTCGAGCGGGCCAAGCGGCGCCAGGAGCACGTCCTCGGCCGGATGGAGGAAGCCGGCTTTCTCACGGCCGATGAGCGGGCGCAGGCGGCCGCCGAGCCGTTGAGCTTCCGCGCGCCGGGAGCCGATCAGATCGCGCCCCATTTCATCGAATACGTGCGGCAGAACCTCATGACGCGCTACGGCGAGCAGATGGTCTACAAGGGCGGCCTGCAGGTCTTCACCACGCTGAACGTCGAGATGCAGAAGGCGGCGGAGCGCGCGATGCGCAACGGCCTGCGGACCCTGGACAAGCGCCAGGGCTGGCGGGGCCCGCTCGGCAGGCAGCCGATCGTAGGCCTGCCGACCTCGCTCAAACAGCGGGACCGCGCCGCGCCCGCGGCGCTTCCCAAGGCGGGAGAGATCTTCCAGGCCGTGGTCACGAGCGTGGCCAAGGACCACGCGATCGTCGTCGCGGGGCAGATCGTCGGCCGTCTGGCGCTCGAGGACATGACCTGGGCGCGGCGGCGCCTCAAGAGCGCCGGGTCGGTCTCGGCGGTCACCGTTCTGGACAAGGCGACGGTCCCGCAGTTGCTGAAGCCGGGGGACGTGATCGAAGTCCGCCTGAAGGCCCGCACCGGCGAGACGGTCCACTTTGCCCTGGAGCAGACTCCCGTCGTGGAAGGGGCCCTCCTGGCGCTCGACCCGCGGAACGGGGCGATCCGCGCCCTGGTCGGCGGGTATAACTTCCAGCAGAGCGAGTACAACCGGGCCGTGATGGCGCACCGGCAGCCGGGATCGGCCTTCAAGCCTCTCATCTATGCCACCGCCCTGAGCCAGGGGCTGAGCCCGGCGACCCTGGTGGTCGATGCGCCGGTCGTGTACGAGGACGAGGAGGACCCCGAAAAGACGTGGAAGCCCGACAACTACGAAAAGAAGTTTTTCGGGGTGATGACCCTGCGCGAAGCGCTCATGCACTCCAGGAACGCCGCCACGATCCGATTGCTCGAACGGGTGGGGGTGCGGAACGTGCTCGATTTCGCCAAGACGGTCGGGATCACGAGCCCCTTGAGCTATGACCTGTCCCTGGGGTTAGGGTCCTCGAGCGTGACGCTGCTGGAGCTGACCTCCGCCTATGGGGTCTTCGCGAACCAGGGGCTGAGGGTCGAGCCCTACACGGTCGTGTCGGTGCAGGATGCGACCGACGAGACGGTCGAGCAGACCCTCGTCGAGCCCCGGCAGGTGGTGTCCAAGGAAATCGCCTATCTCCTGACCAACATGCTGACCGACGTGGTGCAACGGGGGACCGGGCAGCTCGCGCGATCGCTCGGCCGGCCGGTGGCGGGCAAGACCGGCACGACGAACGATTACACCGACGCCTGGTTCATCGGGTACACGCCCAATCTGGCGGTCGGTGTCTGGGTCGGCTTTGACGACATGCGGACGTTGGGAGAATCGGAGTCGGGAGCCCATGCCGCGCTGCCGATGTGGGTCGAGTTCATGCGCGACGCGTTGAAGGACCTGCCGGCGGTGCCGTTCGATATCCCGGAAGGGGTCGTGTTTGCGCGGGTGGACGCCGGCACCGGGCTGCTGGCCGCGGACGAGGGCGAGCCGAGCGCCGTGGAGGTGTTCCTGAAGGGCACGGAGCCTTCTCAGCAGGCGGCGCCCCGGAGCGATCTCATGGAGTTCTACAGGCTGGACCAGGCGTCGGTGGCGGCGTCAGATGGAGCAACCCGCCGCTAGCTTGAATATGCCGGAGTGATGGGTGACCAAAAGTCTTACGCGTCACCGATCACACATCACCGATCACGAGTGGTTTTCCTTGTATTCTTCCAGCCAGGCCATCTGGATGGCCTCGAGGAGTTTTTCGTTCGATTTCTTGGGATCATCGCGGAACTCGGGCAAGGCCGTGATCCAGGCGTGCATGTCGGTGAACCGCACGCTGAGCGGATCGGTGTCGGGATGCGTCTCGACCAGCCGGATGGCGATCTCTTCAGTGTCCTGCCATGTCAGATCCATCATGGGCTCCTAGTCCGCGGTTGCCGTCGGGCGCCCTCGGCAGCTTCGGGATCTCTACCGTCACGTCTCCGTACACTTTGGCCTGGCACCCCAGGCGTGATTGAAGCGTCAGCCCTTCCGCTTCATCGAGCTGGTCCAGCTCGTCTTCCTCCGCTTCCGACACGTGCTCCATGCCCTCCCGGATGATCACATGGCAGGTCGAGCAGGCGCCATTGCCCCCGCAGCTATGCTCCAGAGGAATGTCGTGCGCCTCGCAGATCTCGAGGATCGTCTGCCCCTCGCGTCCGGTGAGCGGAATGGCCGCCGGCTGCAGGGTCACGGTGACCGGGCGGCCGTCCTCCACGGAGGCGGCTGCCGGAGCGGCCGGCCGGGGCACGGGAATATTTTTGATCGGCATGCGCTAGACCTCGGACAGCTTCTTGTTCTTGAGCGCGTCCCTCAGCGTCGTGTCCATCAGCACCTCGGCCAGGTGGTGCGTCGCCTGCTCCAGCTCGTCAATCCGGGCCCGGATCGCCCGGTGATCGTCCTGGGCCTTGGCGCGCTCGAGCGCCGCCAGGGCCGTCTTGATCGCCGCAATTTCCTCCGGCCCGGCGAGATGACCGCCGAGGGTCAAGGCTTTCTCCGTCGCCCGGATGATCGCGTCCGCCTCGGTGCGCGCCTCGATGAGCTGCCGCGCCTTGAGGTCCTCGGCGGCAAACTTGAAGGACTCCGTGATCATCCGCTCCACTTCCTCGTCGCTCAGCCCATGGGACGGCTTGATCTCCACGGACTGGCTCTGGCCGGTCCGGACATCCTTTGCCGTCACGTTCAAGATCCCGTTGGCGTCGATCAGGAACAACACCTCGATCCGGGGCACACCGGCCGGCAGGGGCGGGACCTTGAGCTGAAACCGGGAGAGGCTGCGGTTGTCCTTGACCAGCTCACGCTCCCCCTGCAGCACGTGAATGTCCACGGAGGTTTGCCCGTCGACGTAGGTCGTGAACATCTCCTTGGCGCTCGTGGGGATCGTGGTGTTGCGGCGGATCAAGGGACTCATCACTCCGCCCATCGTTTCGATCCCCAGCGAGAGCGGCGTGACGTCCAGCAGCAGCATGTCCTGCGTGCCGCCGCTCAGGATGTCCGCCTGCACCGCGGCGCCGAGCGCCACGACCTCATCGGGGTTCAGCTCGCTGTGGGGCGCCTTGCCGAACAGCTCCTCCACGGAGCGCCGGACCAGCGGCATGCGGGTGCTTCCGCCGACCAGCACGACTTCATCGATCTGGCTCGGGGGCAGTCCCGCATCCTTGAGCGCCAAGCGGCAGGGCTCCAGCGTCTGCCGGACGAGGTCCCGCACCAGATGTTCGAGCTCGTCCCGAGTCAAGTCCGACCGGAAATGCCCATGGCCCTCCGGCAGCTCGAGCGCCACCCCGGCCTTCTGCGCATCCGATAGGGCGATCTTCACCCGCTCGGCCTCCAGGCGGAGGGCCTGCAGGCAATCGGGGTATCCGGCCGGGTCCAGCCCATGGCGCTGCGTGATCTGGGCCAGGAACCGATCAGCCACCCGACGGTCGAAGTCATCGCCGCCCAGGTGCGTGTTGCCGTTGGTCGCCAGGACCTCGAAGATGCCGTTCTTCAGCTTCAGGATCGAAATATCGAAGGTCCCGCCGCCCAGGTCGTAGACCGCGATCAGCCCCTGGGTCTTTTTCTGGAGGCCGTACGCCAGCGAGGCCGCTGTCGGCTCGTTGATGATCCGGACCACCTCCAGCCCGGCGATGGCCCCGGCATCCTTCGTGGCCTGCCGCTGGCTGTCGTTGAAGTAGGCGGGGACCGTGATGACGGCTTTGCTGATGTCCTCGCCGAAAAATTCTTCAGCCCGGCGCTTCAACTCTTTCAGGATCATCGCCGAGATCTGCGGCGGGGAATACTGCCTGTCGCCCACCTGGATGCGAATGACGCCGCCCTGTTCCTGCAGCCTGTAGGGAAAGTACCGCAGCTCCTCCGCCACGTCGTCGAGGCTTTTCCCCATGAACCGTTTCACCGAGTAGATCGTGCGCGCCGGGTCGCGTACCAGCCGCTCCTTGGCGGCGTCGCCCACGATGAGCCCATTGTCGGTCATGGCGACGACCGAGGGCACCATCGCGCGACTGTTCCGGCCGGCGATGACACGCGGCGTGTCGCCGTCCATGTAGGCGACCAGCGAATTCGTGGTCCCGAGGTCTATGCCGACGATGCGTGACATGGCCGTCACCTGATGGTCGCCACCAGGTCGTTCACGATGTTCTTGAGGTACGTCCGATGGGACAAGATCTCTTGCATCTCCTTGAGCGCGGCATCCTTCTCCGCGCGGACGTTCTGGCCGCCCGCCTCCCGGTCCTGCAGCCGGTCCCACTGACCGAACAGCTCGAGCAGGCGGCCTTCGAGGCGCTGTTGGCGGGCCTCCAGCGTGCCACGGTGCGTCTTGAGACGGCCCTGCAGGTCCGAGCGGGCCCCGGCTGACCTCGAGGCACGGAATTCTTCCAGGCTTTCCTGGAGCGCCAGGATCTCCTCGAACAGGTCCGACGGCGGGGCGGTCCGGATGTCCTTGGCGGAGCCGGCCTCGAGATGGAGCAGATACTCGGCGCGCGGGATCGGGTCCTTCAAGGTCCGGTACGCCGTGTTCAAGAGGGCTGCATTCTGGAGGCTGATGTCCTGTTCGGCCGGGGTCTTGTTCTGAAAGAAGTCGGGGTGGAAGGTCCGGCTCAGCTCGTAGAACTTGGCCTCCAGCCGATCCAGGTCGATCAGCAGCCGCCGCGGGAGTCCCAGGCAGCTGAAGTAGTCGAGCTCCTTGGTCAGCGGCTGCACCTTGACGCATTGCTGGCAAAAATACTCGCCGGTGATCTCGGACTGGCAATGCCAGCACATGCTCCGCGCCATGACCAGCTCGTGGCGTTTGCTCGTCGGTTGAGGCTCCATGGGCTCCTCTGATGCAAACGGGCATGGCCACCGCGCGCCATGCCCGTGTACGAGTCAAGAATGTCGGGAAGGGAACGTCGCTGATTCAGGCCGAAAAAGACTCTCCGCACCCGCACGTCTTGTTCGCGTTCGGGTTGACGAACTTGAAGGAGCCGCCCACGAGGTCCTTGGAGAAGTCCAAGTGAGTGCCCTGGAGATAGATGGCACTCTTGGCATCCACGATGACCTTGACCCCCTCGATCTCGTAGACGGTGTCGAATTGCCCGATCTTCTCGTCGAAATTGATCGTATAGCTCAGGCCCGAGCAGCCCCCGCCTTTCACGCCCAGGCGCAGTCCCGCGTCCGTGAGGCCCTGCACGTTGATCAGGCGCTTGACCTCCTTGAGGGCCGCGTCGCTCATCGTGACGATCGGGGTTGTGGTCTCGACCGGTTCCATGACGCGCTCCTTACTCGGATTGAGTGCCCGCCTTCTTCTTGTAATCGTTCAAGGCGGCCTTGATCGCATCCTCCGCCAGCACCGAGCAGTGGATCTTCACGGGCGGCAGGTTCAGCTCCTGCACGATGTCGGTGTTCTTGATCTTCTGGGCTTCTTCGACCGTCTTGCCCTTCAA
>CAYJUM010000067.1:0-14227 GCA_964373355.1 uncultured Nitrospirales bacterium
TCATTTGCCAATACAAAAGTCCCGGAAGATCCGCTCCAGGATATCCTCGGTCGTGACCGCCCCGGTGATCTCCCCCAGCGCATCGACGGCGGCGCGCAGATCCATGGCGACGAATTCCCCGGAGAGCTTGCCCTGCACGGACTCGATCGCGGCCGCCAGCGCCTCGCCCGCCTTGGTCAGGCTCGCTCGGTGACGCAAGCGGGTGATGACCGCCGCCTCGCCCGGCTCAAAATCCGCCCGCAGCAGCATCCTCCGGATGGCATCGCGGAGATCATCCAGACCGGCTCCCGTTCGGACCGAGATCCAGACTGTGCTGGACGCAGGCACTTGCGGGTCACGCACCGCCAACCGGTCCAGCTCCGGGGCGTCGAGGCGGATGGGGAGATCGGTCTTGTTGATCACCACCAGGCGTGTCTTATCGGCGTGCTGGCGAAGCAGAGCCTGATCCTCCGCCGTCAATGGGGCTGAGCCATCCAGCACCAGAAGGAGCAGGTCGGCCTCCGCCATGGATTGCCGCGTCCGGCGGACGCCTTCGTGTTCCACGGGATCGTCCGTCTCCCGCAGCCCCGCCGTGTCCACCAGCCGTACCGGGATCCCGCGGATGTTCAGCATCTCCTCCAGGACATCACGGGTAGTGCCGGGGGTCGGGGTGACGATCGCACGGTCGCTCCTGAGCAGGGCGTTCAGCAGGCTGGATTTGCCGACGTTCGGCCGGCCGATGATGACCGCCTTCGCGCCTTCTCGCAAGATCCGTCCTTCTTCCGCGGTCGCGGCGAGCCTGGCCACGGCCGCCATGGCGCCGGTCAGTCCGTCGAGGAGCGGTTCCGGCTGGATGAAGACGATGTCCTCCTCCGCGAAATCGATCGCCGCTTCGATGTGGGCCAGGAGCCCGATCAACGTCTCCCGGATTCCGTCGATCTCCCTGGAGAGCGTCCCGCGCAGCTGTTCCTGGGCCAGCCGCAGGCCGCCCGCCGTTTTGGCCCGGATGGTGTCAAGCACCGCCTCGGCCTGTGCGAGGTCCAGTCGGCCGTTCAGGAATGCCCGCTTGGTGAATTCTCCAGGCTCGGCAAGCCGGGCGCCACCGCGAATCGCCGCCTGGCAGATGCGCTCCAGGACGAGCGGCCCGCCGTGGCACTGGATCTCGACGATATCCTCTGCCGTGTAGGAATGCGGCGCCCGCATCACCGCCACCAGGGCCTCATCGAGCAGGTCCCCGGTCGCGGGATCCCGGACGTCCGCGTGATGCAGGTGGTGACTGGCGGCTGTCGACAGTGTCCGGCCGCTCCGCAGCCGCACCAGCGTGGAGGCGACCGCGACCGCTTTTTCGCCGCTGAGCCGGACGATGCCGACACCGCCTTCGCCGAGGGCCGTGGCAATGGCGCAGATCGTGTCCTGTGGCGCGTTCATACGTGGTCACCCCTCGGGTTGACTGTCGGCTTCGGTCTTTCCGGACGGCTTTTTGCGCGCCCTTGGGGTGTCCTCCGGCGCGCCAGGCACGGTCTCGGCGGCGGGCACGAGCGGCTTGTTCATGACGTATCGATCGGTGACGAACTGCTGGCCGATCGTCAGCACGTTGTTCGTCAGCCAGTACAGGACGAGGCCGGCCGGGAACGTCAGGAACAGCACGGTCATGAAGGCCGGCAGCAGCAGCATGACTTTCGCCTGCGTGGGATCCATCGTGGTCGGCATGATCTTCTGCTGGATGACCATGCTGATGCCCATGAGCACCGGCAGGACATAATACGGGTCCTGGACCGAGAGGTCCCTGATCCAGAGGAGAAAGGGCGCCTGCCGGAGGTCGATCGTCATGTAGAGAATGTTGAAGAGGGCGACAAAGACCGGCATCTGGAGCAGCATGGGCAAGCAGCCGCCGACGGGGTTGACCTTATGGTCGCGGTAGAGTTTGATCAACTCCCGATTCAGCCGTTCCCGGTCGTCCTTGTACTTTGTCTGCAACGCCAGCACCTTGGGCTGCACCAGCTGCATGTCCTTCATGGACTTGTAGCTCTTGTACTGCAGCGGCACGAACAGCAATTTGATGCCGACCGTCAGCAGGACGATGGCGATCCCGTAATTGTGCGTGTACTCGTACAGGAACCGCAGGACTGAAAAGAGGGGTTTGGCGACGGCCTTGACGATCCCCCAGCTCCCGTAGATGAACCAGCCGAAATCAATGGTGTCTTCGAGCCCCAGGCCGAGGGCCTTCAGCGTGCCGTATTCCTTGGGGCCGGCATACAGTCGAAGCGAGGAGGAGTGGACCGCTCCGGATGTCCGGAGCCCCGCCGCGACGAGCTTGTCGCCCTCTTTCGTGATGATGGCCGAGGCCGGCGTCCCAGGGACGAGAACGCTCAGGAAGTATTTATCCTGCAACGCCACCCACCGGACCGGCCCCTTGTGCTCCTGCTCCGTGTCCGGCAGGTCCTTCAGCAGCTTGTCCTCCACCATGACGGCGGGCCCGATGAGCCCGATAAAGCCCTCGCCCCATTCCACGATCCCGAAATTCGTCCCCAACAGCACGTCGTATCCCGCCGGCAGGCCCTCCACCGACACCGACATATCCACGAGATAGTTGTCGAAGCGGAAAGTCAGCCGCTTCTCCACTCGGATCTCCGACCCGGGGACCTTGTAGCTGAAGGTCAGATGCCCGATCGGGGTCGCCGGGTTGAGCGTCGTAAAATCACGCTCCATCCGGTACAGCCCTTCCGCGAGCTGTTTGTTGACGACGGGGTCGGGCGTCTGGATCGAGAGCGGCCCACGGAATTTTCCCCCTGCGTGGACGAGTTGGATCGGATGCTCATGGTCGGCGGCGAGGTATTTGACCAGCTCCCAGCTGGTCACCACTCCGCCACGATTCGTCAGGACGGCGCGGTACAGCGGCGTCGTCACCTCTTCAGTCTGCTCTCCAGTGGCCGGCGGCTCGGGCGCGGACTTGGCCATCGGGCGGGGGCCAGTCGGCGGGGAGGCGGCAGGCGGCGAGGACGGGGAGTCCATGCCCGGTGTGGAGTCGGGAACCGGAGGGGCCGGCCCGGTCGCCGGGCGCTCCGTCTCCGGCGGAACCGGCAGCAGCCCGGCCTGCTTCACGACATAGTCGTAGCCGATGATGATCGCCAGGGACAGGATCAAAAAGAGGACAACCCGCTTTTCCATCAATCAGGCCGCTCCATGCTGCCGTCAGGGATCATCATGTCGTCAATCGTGGGAAGGGGACCGTTCCAAGGCGCGGGCGGTCGGCAGCCTAGCGGATCGGGTCGAATCCTCCGGGATGGAAGGGATGACATTTGAGCAGCCGCCGGACCGCCAAGGCGAGGCCGATCATCACACCATGCCGACGAACGGCCTCGGCAGCATACCGGGAGCACGTCGGCTCAAATCGGCAGGCGGGTGGCAACGCCGGCGAGATCCAACGCCGGTAGAACGCGATCAGGCTGAGACAGATGTGCCGCATGGTCAGTCGGGGTCCGAATTCAGCAATCCTTCGTGCCGGAGCGCGGCCATCCACGCATCCCGGAGGACCGGGTGCCGCGCCGCCAGGGCGTCGCGTCTTGGGAAGACGAGGAACTCGCGGCCGGTCAAGAGCTCTCCTGCCGCCCGGCGCGCCAGCTCTCTGAAGATCCGCTTGGCTCGATTCCGCCGCACCGCGCCGCCGAGTCGCTTGCCCACCACAATGCCCACGCCGACCCGGGGACGGGAGGAAGCACGGGAGACGAGGTTGAACAGCGGGGTTTGGAACCGGCGGCCGTTTTTCTTGATTGACTCGATGTCCGCGCTGCGGTGCAGAAAGACCAGCGAAGCGGGTGCGCCACCCATGCCGACTGTCAGACAGTCAGCCGTGCCCGTCCCTTGGCCCTGCGGCGCGCCAGGACCTTCCGGCCGTTCTTGGTGCTCATCCGCTTGCGAAACCCGTGATCTCGCTTCCTCTTCAGATTGGACGGTTGCTGGAAGGTAAAGGACATGGCCGCTCCTTATCTCGTCATTTCATCGCACAACGCGCTGCATTATATGAGTGGCCCTGCGGAGGAGTCAATTGCGGGCTGACGCCGGTCATGCCGGGGCGGTTTTGCTGTTGCCCGCCATTTTGCCACAGCTCGAAGACCTTCGTCCCGACCGCGCCGGAAGCGAGCCCCGAAATTCTTGAAGAAAAGAGTCCTGGCTCTCGGCGGGCTCTTGGCATCAGGCTTGCTCCATCGTGAGCCAGCGTTCATCCCGCCTCGCAACGAGGCGAGCTCATCACGAAGGGAGGTGACCCACACATGGTGCACAAGACGATCATGGCCGTCATGGCTTTGGTGATCGGGTTGGTGTTTGGCTCTGCGACCTACGTCCAGGCGGACGAGAAGGCGGCGCCGGCTCCGGCACCGGCAACGACGACGACCGAGAAGAAGGAAGAGAAGAAGGAAGTGAAGAAAGAGAAGAAAGAGCAAAAGAAGACGGAGAAGAAGTAACCCGCCTTCGGCTCGGCCAGGGCCCTTCGGGCAAGTTGCTTGCCCGAAGGGCCACTGGTCTGTCTATAATCGAGCAACCGATCAGGAGGAGCAATTCCATGATTCGTGCACTGACCATCGCGCTGGCCTGCGCGTTCCTGCTCAACGCCTGCGCCCAACCCCCCAGCGACAAGCTCGCGGCGGCTGAGAAGTCGCTCAGTGACGCCAAGAGCGCCGGGGCGCCGAGTTACATGGCCGAAGATTTTGCGAAGCTCGAAGGCCTGCTGACCAACGCCAAGAGTGAAATCGCGGCACAGGACTCGAAATTCGCGCCCCTCAGGGATTACGGAAAGGCGGAGCAGTTACTGGCCACGGCCCAGGCGGACGCCGGGCGTGTCTTGGCGGAGACCTCTAAGAAGAAGGAGGAGGCCAGGACCGCGGCGTTGCAGGCCCAGCAGGTCGCCCAGGAAGCGGTCAAGCAGGCGCAGACCCTGGTGGCCAAAGCCCCGGCCGGCAAAGAACGGGCCGCGTTGGAGGCCATCAAGGCCGATACCCGGGCGCTCACGGCCTCCCTCGCGGACGTCCAGGCGGCCCTCGATGCCGGAGATTATCTCGCGGCTCAGACCAAAGCCAAGGCCATTCAGGACAAGGGCCAGGCGATCACGGCTGAAGTGCAGGCGGCCCTGGCCAAGGTGCAAGCCGCCAAAAAAGGAAACGTCGCGAAGAAGTAGCATGGGAATTCTTAAATACCGATCCATCGCCGCGTGGGCGGTCGTGGGGGGGCTTGCGTTCGCGGGGTGTGTCCAGCAGGCTCCGCCGGAGCTTCTCGAGGCGGTCGAGAACCTCGACCGCGAACTTCTGTCGGCGCGGGGAGCGGAGTTCGCGCCAGAAGAGTATGCGCGCTTCATCGATCGCTGGGTGGCCGTGAAGGCCAGAATCCAGGCCGAAGACGACGTGATCCGCTGGCCATGGGAACCCAATGCGCTCGTCACGGAGCTCCTGAAGGTTGAGGCAGAAGGCAAGCAGGCTGCGCAGGTCGCGGCCGAGCGCCGCGAGACCGAACGGCAGGAGGCCCTGGCGCGGCTGACGGCCCTCGAGCGGCGCCTCGGAACGTTGAGCGAGCACATCGATGAGATGGTGGGAAGCCGGCTGGTCCTGGGCCGGAGACTGGTCGAGACCGAGTTGCTCGTGAAGCAGGGACGGACCTTTTTCGAGCAGGGACACTTTGCCAGGTCCGGTCAGGCCCTGGATCAGGCCGCCGAGCTCCTGGATGATCAGGTCTCGTTGCTCAACGCGGAGCTTGGCCGCTACGCCGATGACGGGGCCATCGGCTCGTGGCGCCGGATGGTCCGGCAGACCATCGCGTGGTCGAAACGGCATGAGGCACCGGCCATCGTGGTCAACAAAGCGGATCGGACGTTGAGCCTATACCGGGAGGGGCAGCTCGTCGCGACCTATCCGGTGCAGCTGGGCTACAACGGCATGCTGGAGAAACGGTACCAGGGAGATGGGGCGACTCCGGAGGGCCGCTATCGTATCGTCAAGAAGCGGGACCGGCATCAGACGCAGTTCCACAGGGCCTTGCTCCTCGATTATCCCAACGGCGAGGACCGGAAGCGGTTTCTGGCGGCCCGTGAAGCCGGCGCGCTTCCGGCCGGCGCGCGGATCGGCGGCCAGATCGAGATTCACGGATTGGACCGGCAGATGATGAACCGGACTCTCGGCTGCATCATGCTGGAGAACCGCCTGATCGACCTCGTGTTCGAGTCCGTGGAGATCGGCACCCCGGTCGCGATCGTCGGCGCCCTCAACCGGTCGAACGCCGTAGCCCTGGCCCTCGCGGCGCTCGATGAGCCTGAAGAGGAGGACGTGGCCCTCGCCGGGGCCGGTCCCGACGAAGGGTGATGGCGCCCCTTTTCATCCTGTGCGGCATCCTGGCGCTGGCCGCCTGCGGGCTGCGGCCGTCGTCCGAGACAGAGGTGAAGAGCTCCCCGCGCGCCCTCAGCCCGGAAAATCTGCGGGCCCGTCAGGCGGTCCTCGCCCGACAACTGGAGCAACAGGCTCCGGCGGGCACCTACATCGTCGTGGACACCGCCCGGAACCGCCTGTACGTCAAGCGGCGCGATCAGGTCCTGCTCACCGCCGTGGCGTCGACCGGGAGCGGCACGATCCTCGAGAATCCGGACCGACCCGGAAGTCAATGGGTCTTCGAGACGCCACGCGGGGAATTTGCGATCACGTCTCGCCTCACGAACCCGGTCTGGGTGAAGCCGGACTGGGCCTTTATTGAAGCGGGCCAGGCTGTGCCGAAGAATCCCGGCGAGCGCCTGGAGCCGGGGATGCTCGGCGAGTATGCGATGGGGTTCGGCAAGGGCTATTTCATCCACGGGACCCTCTACGACCGGTTCCTGGGAAAAAACGTCACCCACGGCTGCATCCGTCTGAATGATGAAGACCTCCGCACCGTCCACAAGCTTTCCGACATCGGCACGCCGGTCATGATCTTCTGAGACGGCCGTGCGGTCGCCGCTGCTCCGGACAGGCGCCCTTCTCCTGACATCCCTCCTGGGCCTGGCTTCCCCCGCCGCGCCGCTCGAGCCCGACGCCCACTCCCTGAAAGAGACCAACCGAGTCCTGGAGGAAGAGCTCAAGCTGGCGTCCCGCCCCCTGCTCTACCTGATCGTGGACCTCTCCGAAGGGGTCGTGCGGATCAAAGGACGCGGCATCGAGCTGCACCGGATGACGATCACCGCCTGGTCCTGCCCGGATACGGATGCCCTCCATCGGGTCTTCCGCCTGCAGGCCCGGCCAAATATCGCGCGTCCGAGAACCCTGCCGGAAGGCGATCCCGACGCCGACCCGATCAGCCTTCAGGATATGCCCATGGACTATGACCTGCAGTTCGACCCCCCGCTCACGGTGGCCATCGCGCCCCCCGCCCGTGAGCGGCCGCTCCTGCTGGCGAAGAGCCTCGCCCGGGAATGGTGGAGCCGGGCGGCCTCGTACCTCCGCCGCGATCCTCACGTCGGCCGAGGCGGTCCTCCCCGGCTCCGGCTGTCCCTCCCGCAGGACGCGACCCAGTCGCTCGCCTGGTCCTTGACGGACGGCATGCCGCTTCTCATCCGCACGCCGCGTTGACGCGCAGCCGAGGGCTTCAGCCGCATTGCCTTTTCCGCCGGGAACGGCCTAAGATAACGCCGACTCGACGACGCACGGAGAATGCCCGCCTGTGGCCCTTCCGTCAGGACGCGAATGAACTCCGAAGTCCGTATTCTGGATGATGGAAATGAACTCGCTCGCGAAGCTGCCGATCTCTTCGTCTGGCTCGGCGAGCAGGCCGTACGGGAGAGACGGCCGTTTCGGGTGGCGTTGTCGGGCGGGTCCACGCCGAAGGCCTTGCATGCGGCGCTGGCCGCCCCTCCGTTCGCGTCACGCCTGGACTGGTCGAAGCCGGAATTCTTCTTCGGGGATGAGCGCTGCGTGCCGCCCGATCATCCCGACAGCAACTTCGGTATGGCGAACGAGACCCTGTTCCGGCCGCTGAAGATCGCCACGGACAGGGTTTTCAGGATGGTCGGAGAGGCGCCCGATCCCGATCGCGCGGCGCGCGACTACGAGGGAATCCTCCGGGCACACGTCTGCCCGGCCGGGGCCCCATGGCCGGCCTTCGACCTGGTCCTCCTCGGGCTCGGCGATGACGCCCACACCGCCTCTCTGTTTCCCGGAACCGCGGCGCTGGACGAATCCCGCCGGCTCGTGGTGAGCAACGTGGCGCCGAAGGGGATCAAGCACCGGATCACCCTGACCGCGCCGGCCATCAATCAGGCCGCGACGATCGTCTTCCTCGTGAGCGGCGCCGAGAAGGCCAAGGCGGTGGAGCGCGTCCTCCACGCTCCGGGAGTGGACCCCAAGGAGGCCCCCGCCAAATTGATCAGGCCCGCCGCCGGGCGGCTCATCTGGTTCCTGGACCGCGCTGCGGCCGCCGGCCTCCCGGCCTCCCGGCAGCATCTCACGTACGACGAGGAATAGACGATGATCCTGGCCGGCGACATCGGCGGCACGAAAACGAACCTTGCCCTGTTCGACTGGAAGACCGAGCGAGTCGAGCCCGAGCGCTTCCAAACGTTCTTCAGCGCGGACTTCGAGTCCTTCGAAGAGGTACTCGCCGAGTTTTTGAAGCCGCCTCTCGCGCCACCTGCAGAGGCCCCGGGAGAGGCCGAGCCCGTCCGTGAGGCGCCAGTGACGGAGGCGCCTTCCATCCGGGCGGCCTGCCTCGGTGTGCCGGGTCCCGTGATCGAGAATCGCTGCCGCACCACCAACCTGCCCTGGCTCGTGGATGGCCCGGCCCTGGCGAAACGGTTCCAGATCGACGAAATCCGGCTGCTGAATGACCTGGAGGCCACCGCGCACGGCCTGCTGGTGCTCACGCCCGGCGAGACCGTGCCGTTGAATGAAGGCGCTCCGGCGCCGGCGAGAAGCGCGATGGCGCTGATCGCGGCCGGCACCGGCCTGGGAGAAGCCATCCTGTTCTGGAATGGCGAGCGGTACCAGCCGATGCCCTCGGAGGGTGGGCATGCCGATTTTGCACCCAACAGCGACCTGGAGATCGAGCTGCTGCGCCATCTCCGCGCGAGCTATCTGCACGTCAGCTATGAGCGGATCGTCTCAGGTCCCGGGCTCCACGCCATCTATGAATTTCTCCGCGACACGAAGAGAAACGAGCCGACGTGGGTCGCGGAGCGGCTGAAGACCGGCGACCCAGCCGCCATCATCGGACAGATCGGTCTCAGCGGGGAGGCCGAAATCTGCGTCCAGGCTCTCGACCTGTTTGTCTCGATCTACGGGGCTGAAGCCGGCAACCTGGCCCTCAAAGCCCTCGCGCTGAACGGCGTGTACATCGGGGGCGGGATCGCGCCCAAGCTGCTCACGAAATTGCAGGAGGGAACGTTCATGCGGGCCTTTACCGCCAAGGGACGCTACAAACGGCTCATGAGCACGATCCCCGTGCGTGTCATCACCAACGACAAAGCCGGCCTCCTGGGCGCCGCATCGGTGGCGGCCTCGATGGTCCGTCCATGACGGCGGCCGACCTCGAGAGCCTGAAGCGGCTCGCGGCGCTTGCGGCGTTGGAACACGTGCGCGACGGGAACGTGGTCGGGCTGGGCACGGGCTCCACGGCACGCCATCTGATTCTGGGTCTGGGGGAGCTGATCCGCGCGGGGGTGAGGATCACGGGAGTCCCCACCTCGCAGGCCACCGCCGAGCTCGCCAAGCAATCCGGGATTCCGCTCCTGGAGACCGAAGATGAGTGGGTGATCGATGTGGCCATTGACGGCGCGGATCAGGTCGACCCGCGGCTCAATCTGATCAAAGGCGGTGGCGGGGCCCTGCTCAAGGAAAAAATTGTGGCGGCGGCGGCCCGGCGATTCATCGTCGTGGTGGATCACACGAAGCGGGTCGCGGTGTTGGGACATCCCATGCCCCTGCCGATCGAAGTGATCCCGTTCGGCTGGGGGAGCACCGCCCGCCAGCTCGAAGCCCTCGGAGGCCGTGCGGTGCTCCGGCGGCAGCGGGGAGGACACCCCTACCGGACGGAAGCCGGCCATTACATCGTGGACCTGCATCTCGACCGGATTGACGACCCGGCCGGTCTCGAACAGTACCTGAACGGGATTCCCGGCGTCGTCGAGACCGGCCTCTTCGTCAACCGGACCGATCTCCTGATCGTCGGCACGCCGAATGGGGTGGAGGTCAAGGCGTCCGGCCGATGACCGCGGTCGGGGCCGGCTTGAGCCGCCTTCTCCGGCTGCTCGCCGCATGCAGGTCCTCCAGGTGGCTCTCCCGGCGCGGCTTCTGCGGGGCGGCGTACGACAGCGGCCGCCTCATCTGCGTGGGATGGATCGCGGATCGGCTGCCGCTTGTGCTGGCCGTCATGCCATCCGGCGAGCCGGCACACGCCGCATCGGCTGGATGCGACGTGAGACATCCGGTCATCATGCAGGAGCACAGCGTGGATTCATACCGTCTTCCCCGGTCGGTCGTCCCCACCCGCTATGACCTCCGGCTGGAGCCCGACCTCGACGCGGCCCGCTTCACGGGCGAGGTCCGGATTGCGGTCACCGTGCACGCGCCCACCGCTGAGGTCCTGCTCAACGCGGCCGAGCTGGAGATTCCGGAGGCCTCGATCCAACGGCCGCAGGAGCCGCCCCGCCCCGCCACGATCGCGCTGGATGCGGCCACCGAGCGCGCGCGGCTGCGATTGGGACACGTGCTGGAGCCCGGCCCCTGGGAACTGCGTTTGGCCTTCCGCGGCGTCCTCAACGACAAGCTTCGGGGGTTCTACCGCAGCACGTACAAGGACGCGCAGGGCCGGTCCCGGACCCTGGCGGCCACCCAGTTCGAGGCGACCGATGCGCGGCGGGCGTTTCCGTGCTGGGATGAGCCGGACTTCAAAGCGGTCTTTGCGACGACCCTCGTCATTCCCCCCGGCCTGACGGCCGTCTCGAACACCGCCCGTGTGTGGGAGGGCATGCGCGAGGGGAAAAAGGAAATCCGCTTTGCCGATACGATCAAGATGTCGACGTACCTCGTCGCGTTCGTGGTCGGCGATCTGGAGGCCACCGAGCCGGTCATGGTCGGCCGTACGCCGCTGCGGGTCTGGGCGGTGCCGGGCAAGGGGCGCCTCGCCGCCTTCGGGCAGCAGGCGGCGGCGTTTTCCCTGGACTTTTTCGAGCGCTATTACGATCTCCCCTATCCCGGCGACAAGCTGGATCTCCTCGCCATTCCGGACTTTGCCTCGGGCGCCATGGAAAACCTCGGCGCCATCACGTTCCGCGAGACGGCGCTGCTCGTCGATGAGCCGTCGGCGACGCATGGAGAGCTCGAGCGCGTGGCCGATGTGGTCGCGCACGAGAACGCCCACATGTGGTTCGGTGACCTCGTCACCATGTCCTGGTGGAACGGCCTCTGGCTCAACGAGGCCTTTGCCACGTTCATGGAGATGCTGGCGGTGGATGCGTGGAAGCCGGACTGGCAACGCTGGACGAGCTTCGGCGTCTCCCGGGCCGCGGCGCTCGCGGTGGACGGGCTCCAGAGCTCCCGGCCGATCGAATATCCCGTGCGGGCCCCGCGGGATGCCGAGGCCATGTTCGACGTGCTGACCTATGAGAAGGGCGCCTCGGTGCTCCGGATGCTCGAGCAGCATCTCGGGCCCGAGGTGTTTCGCGACGGCATCCGTCAGTACCTCCGTCGGCACGCCTTCGGCAACGCCGACACCGGCGATCTGTGGAAGGCGCTGGGAGCGGCCTCCGGGGAGTCGGTGCCGGCGCTGATGGACGGCTGGGTCTTTCATCCGGGCTATCCGCTGATCACCGTGAGCGAGGAGCGGGGCCGGCTGGTCCTGCGCCAGGCGCGGTTTACCTACCTCAAAGCGCGGTCGCACAGGAAGGAGGCGCGGCGCTGGCAGATCCCGCTGCAGCTCCGCATCACGGCAAAGGGAGAGCCGGTGCGCTACCGGCTGCTCCTCGCAGGCCTGACGCAACGGGTGGACCTCCCCAAGCGATTCGAGCATGTGCTGGTCAATGAGGGCGGACACGGGTTCTACCGGGTCCGCTATGCGAACGGCCTGCTCGAGCGCCTGCTCGCGCTGATCCCCGGCGGGCTCCCGGCGATCGAACGGTTCAATCTCCTCAATGACGCCTGGGCCACGACGGTGGCCGGACTGATGCGGCTCACCGACTACCTGGACCTCACGGCCCGGTTCAGGACCGATCCGGACCGAAATGTCTGGTCGGTCCTGATAGATTCCTTGCAGACGTTGCACCGGCTGATCGTGCCCAACGATCGCCCCGGCCTGGAGGCGCTGGTCCACGACCGTCTCGGCGCAGCCGTGGGCGCGCTGGGATGGACGCCACGACCCGGCGAACGGGAGCTGACACGCCAGCTTCGCGGTGAGCTGCTGCGGGCCTTCGGGACCATCGGGGACGATCAGCCGACGCAGGCCCGGGCCGCCGAGCTCTATGTCGAAAAGGCCCGCGGGGTTGCTGTAGATCCGGACGTCTTCTCGGCCGTCATAGTCATTCTGGCGCATGCCGGCGACCGGGCTCGGTATACGGACTTTCTCGAGCGGTTCCGGTCCGCGCCTACGCCGCAGGAGGAACGCCGGTACCTCTATGCGCTGACGGGATTTCGGGACCCGGACTTGGTGCGCGAGACCTTGTCGCGGACGATCAACGGGGAGATCCGCACCCAGGACGGGCCCTTTGTGGTGGCGAGCCTGCTCACGAGTGTCCATGGCCGCGGGCAGGCCTGGGCGTTCGTGCAGGCCAATTGGGAGGCCCTGGAGCGGCTGTTTCCCAAGCAAGGGGTGCGCCGGATGCTGCAGGGCATCGTCGGGCTCGCCACGCCCGCGCTCGAGCGCGACGTGCGGCGCTTCGTCGCGGCGCGCAAGATCCAGCTCGGCGGCAAGACCCTGGAGCAGTACCTGGAGCAGCTTCGCATCGCCGTCGCGTTTCGGACACGCGAGGGAGGGGCCTTGAGTGCCTATCTCGCACGAATGACCGGACCGGCAGGCACACACCGGAGGAGACGCAAGACATGAGCGTGACGAGCCCTGACACCGCGAAATTGCTCGCTGAAGTGGAGCGCCGGGCGCCGATCGATGCGGTCAAACTCCTCGAGCCCGTGCCGGATGCGGAGATCGCCGGGTTGCTCGCGCAGTTGAATCCCGCGACCGCCGTCAAGATCCTGTGGCGTTTCCCCGAGTCGCGGAGGCAGGGCATCATGGCCAAATCCTCCGGGGAGCGGCAGGTCCAATGGGCTAGGAACCACAGCTTCCCGGACGGCACGATCGGCCGCCTGATGGAGCCGGCCGTGGCGGTCTTTGCCCCGCAGACTGCCGCGCAGGACGCGATCGGGCAGATTCGGGAGCTCGTGAAACGAGCCTTCATCACCTATGGATACGTGACGGACGAACAGGGCGTGCTCCGGGGCATCCTCGTCATGCGGGATCTCATGCTGGCGGAGCCCGGCCAGCCGGTCCGGGACATCATGGCGCGGGATCCGTTCTATCTGACCCCGGAGACCGAGGTCACCGACGCCATGCGGCAGGTGTTGCACCGGCACTACCCGGTCTATCCCGTGTGCGATGCGAGCGGCCGGCTGCTCGGCCTGGTGCGCGGGTATGACCTGTTCGAGGAAGCGACCATCGAGCTGACGGCCCAGACCGGGCGCATGGTCGGCGTCGAAAAAGAGGAACGGCTGGTCACGCCGTGGTGGCGGAGCCTGAAGTTCCGTCATCCCTGGCTGCAGCTCAATCTCCTGACGGCGTTCCTGGCGGCGGCAGTTGTCGGCTACTTCCAACAGACTATCGATGAGCTCGTGATCCTGGCGGCCTTTTTGCCGGTGCTGGCGGGGCAATCGGGCAATACCGGCTGCCAGGCCTTGGCGGTCACGTTGCGGGGTATGACGCTCGGAGATTTGAAGAAGGGGACCGAAACCCAGCTCGTCGGAAAGGAAGCCTTGCTCGGGTTGCTGAACGGCGCGTTGGTCGGGGTGAGCGCCGGCGCCGCCATGTTCTTCTTCGCCAGGCACCAAGCCAATCCCGCCGCGTGGAAGCTCGGCCTCATCGTCTTTGTCGCGATGATCGGCAGTTGCGTCATCAGCGGCGTCTCGGGCGCCTTGGTACCGATGAGTCTCAAGAAACTCGGGGCCGATCCGGCCACCGCGTCGAGCATTTTTCTGACGACCGCGACCGATGTGGCGAGCATGGGGCTGCTGCTGGGTCTAGCAACTTGGTTGATCTTGTA
>CAYJUM010000068.1:0-14226 GCA_964373355.1 uncultured Nitrospirales bacterium
TTCGCGTCGGCGATGGACCCGGGCCGCAGGCCGTCCCCGAGGCTGAACGAGACGTCATAGGCCTTCATGATCTCGCAGATCTCTTCGAAGTGCGTGTAGGCGAAATTCTCGGCGTGGTGCGCGAGGCACCACTTGGCGTGGATGGAGCCGCCGCGCGAGACAATGCCGGTCAGGCGCCGGGCGGTCAGCGGGACGTACCGGAGCCGCACTCCCGCGTGGATCGTGAAATAGTCCACGCCCTGCTCGGCCTGCTCGACGAGGGTGTCCCGGTAGATCTCCCAGGTCAGCTCCTCGGCCCTGCCGTCCACTTTCTCCAACGCCTGGTAGATGGGCACGGTCCCGATGGGCACGGGCGCGTTCCGGATGATCCACTCGCGGGTCTCGTGGATGTTCCGCCCCGTGGAGAGATCCATCACGGTGTCCGAGCCCCAGCGGATCGCCCAGACCATCTTCTCCACCTCCTCTTCGATCGAGGAGGCCACGGCGGAGTTGCCGATGTTGGCGTTGATCTTCACCAGGAAGTTGCGGCCGATGATCATCGGCTCGGACTCGGGATGATTGATGTTCGCCGGGATGATGGCGCGGCCGCGCGCCACCTCGTCGCGGACAAACTCGGGGGTGATGCGGGCGGGAATCCGCGCGCCCCAGTGATGGCCGGGGTGCTGAGCGACGCCCTTCCCGTTGCCGCCGTCCTCATGCACGATCTCGCGGCTCTGATTTTCCCGGATGGCGATGTATTCCATCTCCGGCGTGACGATGCCGCGACGGGCATAGTGCATCTGGGTGACGTTCCGGCCGGGCTTGGCTCGAAGCGGCTTCCGGATGTGGCCGAACCGGAACGGGGCCAGGGCCGGATCCGCCGCGCGCAGGCGGCCGTAGTTGGACGAGACCGCCGGCAGCTCCTCGACGTCGCCGCGTCCGAGGATCCATGGCCGGCGCAGGGGCGGAAGACCGGCGCGTACGTCCAGGGTAGCGGCCGGGTCGCTGTACGGCCCCGAGGGGTCATAGACCACGACCGGCGGGTTGGCTTGACTCGAGCCGTCCTGCGCGCGGGTCGGCGTCAGGCTGATCTCCCGCATCGCCACCCGCACGCCGGGCTGGGCGCCGTCCACGTACACTTTTCGTGAGGCGGGGAACGGCTGCGGCGTGGACAGGGAGGTGATCGTGGCGGCGGCGGGAGCCGCCGGGCCGGGCCCGTTGCCGTGACCAGATGGCTGAGGGGTGCTCATGGGGGTCCTTTCTTTATGAAGCTGTCGGCCATCAACGTAGCTGTCAGCCATCAGCTTTCAGCTTTTAGGCTCCAAAATAAAAAGCCGCACCAGATCGGGTGCGGCTTGCGTCGTGGCTGGTTCACTTTCCGCTTCCCTACGCTGGCATTACCCAGGTCAGGTTCTAAGGGTTGTCCCCGCGGGACTCTCAGCCTTGCGGCTCCCCTAGCTGCGAGCGTCATGGTACACCCCTGTTTTTTTCGTTGTCAACGGCCTCCCGCCGTCGCCACTCACGGATTTCCCGAGGGCGAGAACCGCCCAAGCCGTTGATTGTCCGGCGAGGGCTGTCGTACAATACGCACCCGATCACCGCGGCGCGCCTGGTAAAATAAGGCACGGCCGGCACAGCCGAGGCTGTCGTGAACGCACTGGAAACAACCGGGTTGCCGATCACCGATTACGCGGCGCTTCCGCCGGCGGAGCTCTTCGACCGCACGGCGGCCGCCAAGCGGGCGCTCGGCGACCGGGTGATGGTCCTGGGCCACAACTACCAGCGCGACGAAGTCATCGCGCACGCGGATTTTCGCGGCGACTCGCTCCTGTTGGCCAAGCTCGCGGCCCAGCATGCCGACCGTCCGTACGTGGTGTTCTGCGGCGTGCACTTCATGGCCGAGACCGCCGACATCCTGAGCCGGTCCAAACAGGTGGTGATCCTGCCGGACCTCGCGGCCGGCTGCTCCATGGCCGACATGGCGGCGATCGAGCAGGTGGATGAGTGCTGGGAGTCCCTAGGGCGCGTGCTGCCTGTGGAAGAGACCGTCACCCCGGCCGTGTACGTGAACTCGGCGGCCATCCTGAAGGCCTTCTGCGGCGAGCACGGCGGGATCACCTGCACGTCCTCCAACGCCAGAACGGTGATGGCATGGGCCTGGGCCCGCCGGGACAAAATCCTGTTCTTCCCCGACGAGCACCTCGGCCGCAACACGGCGAACAAGATGGGCCTGCCGCGGGAGCAGATGATCGTCTGGGACCCGTATCTCCCGAACGGCGGGCATACCGCGGAGGCGATCCGGAAAGCCCGCCTGATCCTCTGGAAAGGGCACTGCAGCGTCCATCAGGTGTTCCAGCCCGCCCACGTGGACTATGTGCGCACGCGGTATCCGGGCATCAACGTGATCGTACACCCCGAATGCCACGAGGACGTCGTCAACCGCGCGGACCTCGTCGGCTCGACCGAGTACATCATCCGCACCGTCAGCGCGGCCCCGGCCGGCACCGCCTGGGCGGTCGGCACCGAACTGAACCTGGTCAACCGCCTGAAGCGTGAGCAGCCGGACAAGCACGTCTTCTTCCTGTCTTCCACCATCTGTCAGTGCGCCACGATGTTCCGCATTGATGCGCCCCACCTCTGCTGGGCGATGGAAAACCTGGCCGAAGGCCACGTGGTGAACCACATCGTCGTGCCGGATGACGAGAAGGCCTGGGCCAAGGTCGCGCTGGACCGCATGATGGCAATCAGTTAGGCGAGAGGCGCGCGGCGAGAGGCTATAGGTGTAGGCCGGCTCATCCGACCTATAGCCCCGTGCCCCTAGCCTCCAGCCGGAATTCACTTCTTTCCATGGACTATAAGGCGACGCTCAACCTCCCGCGCACCGACTTCCCGATGAAAGCCAATCTCCCGCAGCGCGAGCCGGAGATGCTCGCGTGGTGGGACGCGCAGCGCCTGTACGAGCGGATCCAGGAGCAGGGCAAGCGCGAGAAACGCCCGCTGTATCTCCTCCACGACGGCCCGCCGTACGCGAACGGCCGCATCCACATCGGGCACGCCCTCAACAAGATCCTCAAGGACATCATCGTGAAATCCAAGACCATGGCGGGGTTTCAGGCGCCCTATGTCCCGGGCTGGGACTGCCATGGGCTGCCGATCGAGCACCAGGTGCTGAAGGAGCTCGGCGAGAAGAAAAAGCAGCTCGATACCGTGGCGATTCGTGCCCTCTGCCGCGAGTACGCGGAGAAGTATTACCGCATCCAGCGCGACGAATTCCGTCGGCTCGGGGTGCTGGGAGATTGGGAGCACCCCTATCTCACGATGGATCCGGCCTACGAGGCGACCATTCTGCGGGAGTTCGGGAAATTCGTCGCAAAGGGCGTCATCTACAAGGGATTGAAGCCGGTCTTGTGGTGCACGGTCGATCAGACGGCCCTGGCCGAAGCGGAGGTCGAGTATGAGGAGCACACCTCGCCCTCGATCTACGTCAAGTTTCCGCTTGTGGACAGAGACCGCGCCTTGGGGCTTCTTACTCTTGCCGGTGCTCTGAGGGCAAGACTACCAATCAAGCAGATCTCAATCGTCATCTGGACCACGACTCCTTGGACGCTGCCGGCTAACCAGGCGGTCTGTCTCCATCCGGACATTGACTATGCATTCGTGGAGGTGGGGCAGGAAGTCCTCGTCATCGCGCACAAGCTGGTGGACGGAGTCGCCAAGGCCTGTTCGCTCTCGGATTATCAGGTGCTCGGAACCAGAAGGGGGCGTGAGGGGTTCCAAGGGCTGGAAACCCTCCGGCCCCTGGCCGACGGGCTCTCGCCCATCTTGCTGGGGGATTTCGTCACGGTGGACCAGGGGACCGGTTGCGTGCACATCGCGCCGGGACATGGACAAGAGGACTATCAATTAGCCCTTCGATACAACTCACCACCCTACTCGGAGGTTCTTGCCCGCCCTCTCGAAATCGTTGCCCCAGTTGACAATGCAGGCTGTTTTACCGAAGCCGTGCCAGAATTCGCCGGTCAGCATGTATTCAAGGCCAATCCTGGCATAGTGAAGCGGCTGAAAGCCAACGGACGGCTGTTGGGCCAAAGTTCGCTTACGCACTCGTACCCGCACTGCTGGCGTTGCAAGAATCCGGTGATCTTCCGGGCAACCGAGCAATGGTTTGCCTCGATGGAGACGAACAATCTGCGGGTGCGCGCCCTCGACGAGATCGATCGTGTGCAATGGATTCCGCCGTGGGGCCGCGATCGCATTTACGGGATGATCGAGAACCGCCCGGACTGGTGCCTGTCCCGCCAACGAGCCTGGGGGACGCCGATCCCGGGCTTCACCTGCACGGCGTGCGGAACGCTGCTGGCCGATCCCAAGATCATCGAGCATGTCACCGCACTTGTTGCCGCGCACGGGGCCGATGTCTGGTTCCAGAAGCCGGCGGCCGAACTGATTCCTCCAGGCGCCACGTGTCCGAAATGCCACGGGCAGAGTTTCGAGAAGGAGCGCGACATCCTGGACGTGTGGTTCGAGTCCGGCGTGAGCCATGCCGCCGTGCTGAAGCCACGCGGACCAGGTTGGTGGCCGGCTGATCTCTACCTGGAAGGCTCCGATCAGCACCGCGGCTGGTTCCATAGCGCGCTGCTGTGCTCCATCACGACGGATGGCCGCGCGCCCTACAAGGCGGTGCTGACCCATGGCTTCGTCGTGGATGGCGCCGGGAAAAAAATGTCGAAGTCCGCAGGTAATGTCGTGGCGCCGCAGGATGTGATCAAGCAGTCGGGAGCCGAAATTCTGCGGCTGTGGGTTGCCGCCCAGGACTACCGAGAGGACCTCCGGATCTCCCAGGAAATCCTGAACCATCTGGTGGAAGCGTACCGCAAGATTAGGAACACTTGCCGATTTCTGCTGAGCAACCTGTACGACTTCGATCCCCGCGCGGACCGCGTCCCCGTCGATCGGCTCCCGGAGCTGGACCGGTGGGCGCTGCTGCGGCTGGGCGGTCTGATTCCGCGCGTCACCACCGCGTACGAGCGATTCGAGTTCCACACGATCTTCCACGAGCTTAACAATTTCTGCTCGGTGGACATGAGCGCCGTCTATCTGGACATCCTGAAGGACCGCCTCTACACTTTCCGCGCGGATGCGCACGAGCGGCGCAGCTCACAGACGGTGCTGCTGGAGATCCTGGTCGCGTTGACCAAGCTCATGGCACCGATCCTGAGCTTCACGGCCGAGGAGGTCTGGCGGATGCTGCCGGCGGCGGGCGAGCAAGGCGCTGCGAGCGTGCACCTCACCGGCTTTCCCTCGGCTGAGGCCGCGTGGACCGATGCGGCCCTCGCCCAACGCTGGGAAGAGCTCCTGAAGGTCCGGAGCGAGGTCCAGGCGCGGCTGGAGGAGCAACGGCGGGAGAAGGTCATCGGGTCGTCGCTGGAGGCGGGGGTCATCATCGAGGCCAATCAGAGCCGGTATGACCTCTTGGGCCGGTATGAGCGGGATCTGCCGGGCGTGTTCATCGTCTCTCAGGTCGAGCTGCGCAAGGCGCCGGACCTCGATCTCCGGGTGACGGTCGTCAAAGCCAAGGGTCGCAAATGCGAGCGGTGCTGGAACTACCGGGAGTCGGTGGGCCGTGATGCCCGGCATCCGACGCTCTGCGACCGATGCGTCGAGGCGGTTCAGTGAAGGCCGGACGCTCTCTCGTGCTGCTCACCGTCAGCGCCGCGATCATCCTGCTGGACCAGGCCAGCAAGACGCAGATCATGCAGGCCATGCGGCTGCACGAGTCCATCCCCATCATCCCGAATTTTTTCAGCCTCACGTACATCCGGAACCCCGGCGCGGCGTTCGGCCTGCTGGCCTCGAGCAGCAATGGGTTCCGCCTGCTCTTCTTCGGGGCGACATCGGTCTTCGCGCTTGCGCTGCTGGCGACGATCTTCGTGCGGCTCCGGCATGACGACTGGGCGGGGCAGCTCAGCATCGCCGGCATCCTCGGCGGGGCCATCGGCAACATGCTCGACCGGCTGCGGTTCGGCGAGGTCATCGATTTTCTGGACGTCTACGTCAACGGGTACCACTGGCCGGCCTTCAACGTCGCGGACGCCGCAATCAGCGTCGGCGTCGTGATCCTGATCTTCCATTTCGCGCTGGAAAAGCGCGAGCCGGATGAGTCTGATGCCGCGCTGCCGCAGCACCCGCGCTGACCGCGTTTCATCTCAACGCCCCTCATGCCCCTAGGTCTGCCCCAGATCCAAGCGGCGGCTGAAGCCATTCGCACGGCCGTGGACCGGACTCCCGTGGTCTGGTCGCGCTCCCTCAGCCGGCGCGCGGGAGTGAACGTCACACTGAAACTTGAAAACCTCCAGCGCACCGGCTCCTTCAAAGTCCGTGGCGCGTTCGCCCGGATGTCGCAACTCACGGCCGCCGAGCGGCGCCGTGGCGTGGTGACCGCCTCGGCCGGCAACCACGCACAGGGTGTGGCCTTGGCCGCCGCCACCCTGGGCGTGGCCTCGACGATCATCATGCCGGAAGTGTCGTCCATCCCGAAACAGGAGGCCTCACGCTCCTATGGTGCGTCGGTGCTGATCGGCGGGAAAGATCTGGACGAGGCGATGGCGCGCGCGCGGGTGATTGAACGGAATGAACGAAAAGTCTTCATCCATCCGTTTGACGACGACGCGGTGATCGCCGGGCAGGGTTCAGGGGGGCTCGAGATTCTGGAGGACCGCCCCGATATCGGCACGATCGTGGTGCCGATCGGCGGCGGCGGGCTGGCCGCCGGCCTTGCGCTGGCCGCCAAGACCTTGAAGCCGCGCATTCACGTGGTCGGGGTCACGGCCCCGGCCCGCCCCACGCTGGCGGACGGCATCGCCGTAAAAGGACCCAGCCGCCGAACGCGGCGGCTCATAGACCGCTATGTGGACCGGTGCGTCGCCGTGGCCGAAGAGGAGATCGCCGAGGCGATCCTGCTGCTCATGGAACACAAGCGGATCATCGCCGAGGGGGCCGGCGCCGCTGCCCTGGCGGCGCTTCTCAACCATGGTCGCAACTGGCGAGGGCCGGTCTGTCTCGTGGTGAGCGGCGGCAACATCGACGTGAGCCTGCTCGATCGGATCATCGAGCGCGGTCTGGCCCGGTCCGGCAGGCTTCTCCGGCTCTCGATCCCGCTTGTCGACCGCCCCGGCGCATTGGCCGGCCTCAGCGCCGCAGTCGGCCAACTGGGCGCGAACATCTTGCACATCGTCCACGACCGGCTGGCCCGGGACCTTCCCATCACACAGAGCCGCGTCCTGCTTTCCCTGGAGACTCGCGGCGGAGCGCATAACAAACTGATCATCGCCGACCTGCGACGCCGGGGCTATCGACTCCTTCCGATCAGCGACTAATCGAGTTATCAGTATTCAGTTTTCAGTTATCAGTTTTCAGGCTGCCTAAACTGAGAACTGACGACTGACAACTGCCTACCGGAAGACATACAAGACGAGGGCGCCGAGCAGGAGCCGGTAGTAGGCGAACGGCCGGAGACTGTAGCGTTTGACGTAGGCCAGGAAGCTGGCGATCACCGCCCACGCGACCAGGAAGGACACGAGCAACCCCAGCGCCAGGGCCAGGAGGTCGTCCGACGAGAAGAGATCGCGGGATTTGACGAGCTTGTAGCCCGTCGCCGCGATCATCGTCGGGAGGGCCAGAAAGAACGAGTACTCGGCGGCCACCCGGCGGTCCATCCCCGCCATCAGCCCGCCGATGATCGTGGCGCCGGACCGCGACACGCCCGGGAAGAGCGAGAAGCACTGGGCGATCCCGACCCAGAACGCGGTGCGCAACCCCACATACTCCAACTGGGTGATGGACGCCTCGCGGCGGCGGCGCTCCACCGCCAGGATGACGACGCCCCCGACGATCAAGGCCAGCGCGACGGTCCGGGGACGAAAAAGCCACCGTTCGATCGCGTCGTGCAGGAGCAGCCCCGTCACCGCGGCCGGCACGAAGGCCAGACCGATTCCGACGACAAACCAGAGGTTGTGATGCGTCCTGGCGGAGCGCCGCAGGAAGACGTTCCATCCCTCTCCCACCGGCCAGGGCGGGGCTTCGCGATGGGCCTGCACCAGCGTGACGAACGACCCGATGTCCGCCCTGGCGCTGGCGAGAAACCCCCTGAGCTTCGTGCGCTCATAGACGGCCACCGCCAGGATGGACCCCAATTGGATCGAGATATCCACGCTCACGGCCACCTCGCCCGTAAAGCCGAGAAAATGCCCCACGAGGATGAGGTGTCCGGTAGAGGAGATCGGAAGAAATTCGGTGAGGCCTTCGACGAGGCCGAGCAGAGCGGCGAGTCCTGGCCCGAAGGTCTCCATGGAGCCGCGGCATGATCACAGAGTCTCCGTAGCCAGTCAAGCCATACCAGCCTTCCTTCTTCGGTCACGCCGTGCGCCCTTGACAAAGAGAGCCTGATCGACTACACATCATGCGGATTTTTTAGCTCTTCTTCTCTGTTGCCGGTCCGGTCTTTGAGCCTTTCTGAAGGAGGATCCGAGGATGAAAACGGGCGCGGTGCTCGCAGTGGTGGCCGCAGTGGCAATGGCAGCCGGGGGATGCGTCAGCAGCGGCAAGTACCAGGCCGCGGTGGCGGAATCCCAGGTCGCCAAGACCGATCTCGAAAAGATTCGCGCTCAGAAGAGCTCACTGGAACAGCAGGTGAAAAGCCTCAAGGAGCTGAACGGCAAGCTCAGCGCGGACGCGGAATTCGTCTCGGCCGAATTGCAGCGGGTGAAAGAGGGCCGCGACAAGGAGCGCGCGGCCGCCGAGGGGCGGGTCCGGGATCTGGAGGACAAGCTCAAGGACATGACGGCCCAGCACCGCAACCTCCGGCATGAGTATGACGCCGCCAAGAAGCAGAACGAGAACCTCAAATCCACCGTCGCCCGTTATCAAAAGGAGCTCAAAGAGCGCGAGCGCACAGCCGCCGCGGTGCCGGCGCCGGCCCCGCCAGCCAAACCCGGGCCCCCGACGGCGGGCCTCACGCCGCTCCCGGGCCAGCCACCGGCCACGATGCCCGGCATGCCGCCCGGACCTTCCGCGGTCGCTCCCCAGGTCCCACCGCCCGGGCCCAAGAGCCCGCCGCCTCCCGCCGGAACGGCCACGGCTCCGGCGCCGGCTCCCTCCGCTCCCGCGGCGGGCGGAACTTCCGTCAACATCAACACCGCCTCGGCGAACGATATGGTGTTGTTCCTGGGGTTCAGCAAGGAAGTGGCTGAACGGGTCATCGCCAACCGCCCCTACCGGATCAAGGGCGAGATGGTTGCCAAGAATGTCGTCCCGAAGACGACCTTCGATGCGATCAAGGACCGGATCACGGTCGGCCCATAAGATTCCCTCCAGACGCCCAGACGGGGCCAGCGCGGCCAAGGGCCGCGCGCCCGTTCCGTTCGATTCCTCCCCCGGTTTGCTACAGAGTCGCCAAACCTCGTAGAATAACGCCGCCATGCGGAAAGTGATTCTGATCAGCGGCATGCTGGCCATCGGCCTGGCCATCGCCGGCTACATGTTCTTCAGCGGTGAGCGGAAGGCGCCGGTCCGCTACAAGACCGCGCCGGTCACCCGGGGACCTCTCGTCTCGACGGTCACCGCCACCGGCTCGATCAACCCCGTGACCCTCGTGCAAGTCGGCAGCCAAGTGTCGGGGATGATCGAGAGCCTGCACGCCGACTTCAACACCGTCGTGAAGAAAGGCGAGGTGGTCGCCCGCATCGATCCCTTCCCCTATCGCGCCCGGCGCGATCAGGCGGCCGCCAATCTGGCCAATGCGAAGGCGGCGGTCATGAAGGCGCGCGCCGACCTCTCGCTCCGCAAACGGGAGCTCGACCGGGCCTCGTCGTTATCGAAGCAGCAGTTCGTCTCGCAGCAGGAGCTGGATACGGCCGTCACGGCGCACGAGGGGGCGGGGGCTCAGCTCGCGGTGGCGGAAGCCGCGGTCAAGCAGGCCGAGGCGGCCCTCGAAGCGGCCGAGCTGGACCTCAAATACACCGTCATCCGCTCACCGATCGACGGCATCGTGATCTCGCGGCAGGTGGAAGCCGGCCAGCGGGTCGCGTCCAGTCTGCAGATCCCCACGCTGTTTCTGATCGCGCAAGACCTGATGCGGATGCAGGTGGACGCCAACGTCAGTGAAGCCGACATCGGCGACATCGCCATCGGGAAGGAAGCCGTCTTCACAGTGGATGCCTACCCCGGCGAGGTCTTCCACGGGGTCGTGAAGCAGGTCCGCAACGCCCCCATCAGCGTCCAAAACGTCGTGACCTACGACGTCGTGATCGGCGTCATGAACAAGGACCTGCGCCTCAAGCCCGGCATGACCGCCAACGTGTCCATCGTCGTGGCCCGGAAGGATCAGGTCCTGCGGGTCCCCAATTCCGCGCTCCGGTTCGTTCCCCCCAGGAGCGAGCGGCCGGATGCGGCCGCGCCGCCGCACGCCTCAGGCACGTCCGGCCTGGCCGGGGGAACCCGAAAGGACCAGGCGTCGAGCGCGCGCGATGGCAACGCCCGCGAAGCCAATGCAAAAGTCTGGAGGATCGGCGCCTCCGGAGATCCTGAACCGGTCCCGATCCAGCGCGGCTTCTCGGACGGGAACGCGACGGAAGTGGTGAGCGGCCCGCTCGCCGAGGGCGACCAGGTCATTATCGGCATCGAGACGCTGAGGACGGCCCACAAGTCCGATAACCTCCCGCCCGGTTTCGGCTCCGGCCAGCGCCCGGGCAGCCGGCGCGACCGGGGCCTCTGAAACCGTGATCGGTGATGCGTGATGGGTGATCAGTGAGAGGTCTCTTTACCCATCACCGATTACCCATCACCCGTCACGGGATTTCCAAAACATGTTGATCGTGTGCAAAGATCTCTGGCGGACCTACCGCCTCGGCGATGTCGAGGTCCAGGCGCTCCGCGGGATCAACGTCGAAATCGAGCGCGGCGAATTCGTCGCCGTCATGGGCGCGTCGGGCTCCGGCAAGTCCACGCTCATGAATATCCTGGGCTGCCTCGACACCCCGACCCGCGGAACCTACTCCCTCGACGGCCGGGATGTCGCGCAGGCGTCCGCCGATGACCTAGCCGAGATCCGGAATCGCCTGATCGGCTTCGTGTTTCAGAATTTCAATCTCCTACCGCGGACCACAGCGATGGAAAATGTCCAGTTGCCGCTGTTCTACAGCGGCGTGAGCCTTCGCGAGCAGCGGGCCAGGGCGTCGGCGGCGCTCGAGCGCGTCGGGCTCGGGGACCGCGAACGGCACTACCCCGCCCAGCTCTCCGGGGGACAGCAGCAGCGCGTGGCGATCGCGCGGGCCCTGGTCACGGCCCCCTCGATGCTGCTGGCGGACGAGCCGACCGGCAACCTCGATACGGAGTCCAGCCGTGAGATCATGGACGTGCTCAGAGGGCTGAACCAGGAGGGCATCACCATCATCCTCGTCACACACGAGGCCGACATTGCGAAGTATGCGGCGCGGGAAATCCTCCTCAAGGACGGCCAGATCGTCTCCGACCGCGTGGTTTCACCTCACGCCGTACGCCTCACGCCTCACGGCTGATCATGGGAGCGTTGATCCTCATGACCGTCCAGACCGCCTTGCGGGTGTTGGGGCGCAACCGGCTGCGCGCGGGGCTCACCATGCTGGGGATCATCATCGGTGTGGGAGCGGTCATCGCGATGGTCAGCATCGGCGCGGGCGCCCGGGCCGCCGTCCAGGCGCAGGTCGCCAGCATGGGCACGAATGTGATCATCGTGCTGCCCGGCGCGACCACGGTGGGCGGTGTGAGGGGCAGCCAGGGGGGCGCGGTGACGCTGACGGTGGCCGATGCGCTCGAACTCAAGAAGCGGGTGCCGCTCTTGAACGACGTAGCCTGGGCCAAGCGGGACGTGATCCAGGTGGTCTACGGCAACCGGAACTGGAATGCCCCGGTGAACGGCATCTCGCCGGGCTATCTCACGATCCGGGACTGGTCCTACACGAGCGGCGGCGCGATCAGCCAGGCAGATATGGACACGGCCGCGCGCGTCGCCCTCGTCGGGCAGACGGTGGTCGAGAACCTCTACGAGCCCGGGGAGGAGCCGGTCGGCTCGATCATCCGGCTGAAGAACATCCCGTTTCGCGTGATCGGCGTCCTGGCGCCGAAGGGCCAGTCGGCGCAGGGATCGGACCAGGACGACATCGTCTTCATCCCCTTCTCGACCGCGGAGCGGAAGGTGCTGGGCACGCCGTTCCTGGGCTCGGTCGGCGTCATCTTTGGGGCCACGGACAGGCAGGAGGATCTGGCGGAGGCGGTCGCCGGCATCCGCGAAGTCCTCCGCCAGCGGCACCGCTTGCAGCCGGACCAGCCAGACGACTTCACGATCCGCACGCAGGTGGACATCGGGAAGATGCAGGAAGGCATCACGCAAACGCTCTCCCTGCTGATGTTCGGCGTGGCCTCGATCTCGCTGCTCGTCGGCGGCATCGGCATCATGAATATCCTGCTCGTCTCCGTGACCGAGCGGACGCGGGAGATCGGCGTGCGCATGGCGGTCGGGGCCAAGCGCCGCCACATCTTGCTGCAGTTCCTGATCGAGGCCATGACGCTCAGCGTCGTGGGCGGCCTCCTCGGCATCCTTGCCGGCATTCTCAGCGCGCTGGCCACGACCGCGGTGGCCGGCTGGCCGACGATCATTTCCATGCAGTCCATTCTCGTCGCGGTGGTCTTCTCCATGGCCATCGGGCTCTTCTTCGGCCTGTATCCCGCCAACAAGGCGTCCCGCCTCAATCCCATCGAAGCCCTGCGCTTCGAATAGGCGTCCTCGCGGAGGCTATCGCTTCCGCGCCTCCCCACGACACCCAGCAGCCATTGCTTTAGGGCTTCAAATGAGATACTCTTGAGCCTCATCTCTAATCCGGAGAAAGCCATGAAATTCACGAATGTGCGGGCGCTCAAGATGAATACTGCTGAACTCCTGCAGGAAGTCGAGGAAGGCGAAGAGGTTGTTATCACTTATCACGGCAAACCGAGGGCGATGCTCATCAAGGTCGGCGAAACGGAGATAGAGATAAAGGAATCCAAGCGCAGGTCAGGCCTCCTGCGCCGCAAGCATCCGTTTATGAAATTACTAGGGAAAGGCAGTGACGCTGCAGGGGATGTCAGTTCCAACAAATACAAATACCTGGCTCAAGCGACAGCCAGAAAACGGTGAAGGCGGTCTTTGTCGATACCGGCGGATTTTATGCTGGACTGAACAGACATGATCATAATCATGCCACTGCCGTGGCCGTCTTCGAGAAAGCCATTGAGGAAGGCTGGAGACTGATCACCTCCAATTTTGTCCTCGCCGAAACTCACGCCTTGATGCTCACGAGACTTGGACGGGACCTTGCTTCAGCCTGGCTTCGGAGCATGCCTGCGACGATTATGCGAGTGTCGCGGGAAGATGAGCACAAGGCAGTCCGAATCATCCTGGGATATCGGGACAAATCTTTTTCGTATTGCGATGCGACAAGTTTTGCCCTAATTGAACGGCTGCGCATCCGAAGCGTCATTGCTTTTGATATTCACTTCCGACAATACGGCCGATTTGAACTCCTGGATCACGCAGCAACATGATTTCACGGGCCCCATGGAAGACGATTTGTATGAAGATGATCTCAGTTCGTGATTTACAGAAGACAGTGCGCGAATGTGTGGATGCTGCTCAAGGAGACCGTATTGTCATCACACGGCGCGGGAAGCCTGCGGCGGTCCTGGTCGGCGTGGAGGGTTCCGATTGGGAAACTGCTGTTTTGGAGACCAATGCTAAGTTTTGGCGCCTGAGTGAGAAACGGCGGAACCAACCAACGATTTCCATGTCCGACATGCGGAAGAGGTTAAAGGGTCACCGCTAGCAGCCAGACGCTATCCCACCAACAAGGCATTGCCTCAATCCCATCGACGCATTGCGGTTTGAATAAGTTTTCGCCGACGGAGCGGTGGCTCGCTCCAGGCGTTCTCACCTAGGTGCTGTAGCTACCGGCCGAACGGCTGCGCTGCCTCCCATCCCCCCATCAGAATGCGGGGCGTTCTCCGATACGCCCATGCTGGATACGGCAAACATGGGCGTTCGGGGCGCGCTCGTTCGCCCGCTACGCACCTCAGCACGGTTCAGCCGCAATGTCGCTCGCCGACTGCCCAGGCAGTCTAGCTAGTAGCTGACATGTTGCAGAACATCGATCACCCCGACATCGATAACAGCTTAATGGG
>CAYJUM010000069.1:0-14113 GCA_964373355.1 uncultured Nitrospirales bacterium
GGGATGGGGGGCGCCGCAGCCGTTCTTCCGGTAGCTACAGCAGCGGGGCGAGCACGTCCGGAGCCATCACCGCTGCCACGACGCCAGCCGCAGCGTCTGAGCACAACAGGTTCAGCCAGCCCACCTAAACGTTAAACCTAAAATAGACGACGTCGCCTTCCTTGATGACATAGTCACGGCCCTCGAGCCGAAACAGCCCCTTCTCGCGCACGCGGGCTTCTGAACCGCAGGCAATCAAATCATCGTAGTGGTACACCTCCGCCCGGATGAACCCGCGTTCCATGTCCGAATGGATCTTGCCGGCCGCCTCCGAGGCCTTCAAGCCTTTCCGGATGGCCCAGGCTCGCGATTCCACTTCACCCGCCGTGAAAAATGTGATCAGGCCCAGCAGCTCGTACGCCACCCGCGTCAATCGCACCAGACCCGATTCCTCAAGACCGGCCTCCTTCATGAATTCTCCGCGGTCCGCAGGAGGCAGGGTCGAGAGCTCCGCCTCCAGTTGTCCATAGAGCACGACCAGCCTGGCTTTCTTTCGCTCCGCCAAGTCCCGCACCGCCCGGATCAGCGGATCGTCCTCCCCGGCGCCCTCGGCCGCGTTGGCGACGAACAGGACCGGCTTGGCCGACAATAACTGGCATTCGGTCAAGATGGCGCGCTCCTCCACCTCCAGGGGCTGGTTGCCGAGCCATTCCCCCTTGTTGAGAAGCTCGATGAACCGCTGAACCGCCGTGAGCTCCGCGGCCGCCTTTGGGTCTCCAGAGCGGACTTTTTTCTCGACCCGCTGCTTCCGGCGGTCCAGCGTCTCGACATCCGCCAGCATGAGTTCCGTCTCGATGGTCTCGATGTCGCGCAGGGGATTCACCCCTCCCCCGACGTGGACCACCTCGGAGTCCTCGAAGCAGCGCACGACGTGCATCAAGGCATCCACTTCGCGAATCTGCGAGAGGAACTGATTGCCCAGCCCCTCGCCCTGGCTGGCCCCTTGCACTAACCCGGCGATGTCCCTGATCTCCAGCGTGCTCGGCGTGGTCTTCTTCGACCGGAAGATTTCGGTGAGCTTATCCAGCCGCGGGTCGGGGACCGGCGCGATCCCGACATTCGTCTCCACGGTAGAAAAGGGGTAGTTCGCGGCGACCGCGCCGGCCCCGACCAGGGCGTTAAAGACCGTGGTCTTGCCCACGTTCGGCAGCCCGATCATTCCGCAGCAGAGTCCCATCCTTATACCCGTGAGGCGTCAGGCGTGTGGGTCATTCATCTTCTATGGCCTCGGCATCCGTGCGCACGTTGAACCGGTTCATGGCGACGTCCAGGCCTTCCACGACGAGACAGTGGAGGGCATCGACCGCGCGGTCCACCGCGGCGTCCACCGCCGCGGTCTCCTCCGGCGCAAACGGCGAGAGCACGTAGTCCGCCGGGTCCTGCTCCGGGGCGGGGCGCCCGATCCCGAACTTCACCCGCGTAAACTCGTCGGTCTCCAGGGTCAGCAGGATGGAGAGCACGCCGTTGTGGCCGCCGGGGCCGCCCCGCCGCTTGATGCGCAGGCGCCCGAGCGGGAGGTCGAGATCATCGTGGAGGACGATCAGATCGGAAGGCGTGAGCGTGAGCGCATCGAGCAGGGTTTTGACGGCGGGCCCGCTCTCGTTCATCCAGCTCAGCGGCGCCGCCAGGGCCACGTCCGCCGCCTCGAGCCGCCCGGGTCTCGGCGGCCGGGTGTCGCCGTGGCTGAGGGGGATGCCCCAGCGGGCGGCGGCCCGTTGCAGGATGCGCACGCCGATATTGTGCCTGGTGAGGGCGTACGCTGCACCGGGGTTCCCAAGGCCGACAATCAGCCGCAAGGCTATTTCTTCTTGTCCTCCTTCGCCTCTTTCTTCTCAGCCTTGGATTCCTTGGCCTCTTTGCCTTCGGCCTTCTTCTCGCCCTTCCCCTCGGCGCCGGCCGCCGCCGCGGCGGGTGCTTTTTCGCCGGGCGCGGCCGCCGCCGCGGCGGCGGCTTCCTCAGGGGTCAGCTCTTTGCCCTTGCCGATGACTTCCGGCTCCTTGCCTTCCTCGACTGCGCCGCTGGTCAGCAAGGCCTCGAGCTTGGCCTCGGAAATCGGCGCCACCACGCTCACGACCATATGATCCGGTTCGTCGAGAAACCGCACGCCTTCCAGTCGGGCCAGCTCCTTGATGTGAATCCCCTGCCCGATCCGGAGCGGGGAGGCATCGACTTCGATCTGGTCGGGAATGACCGACGGCAGGCACTCGACGTGGACTTCACGGAGATTGTACTGGAGCACGCCGCCTTCCTTCACACCTTCCGGCACCCCGCCGACGTTGTGGACGGGGACTTTGACCCGGATCGGCTTGTCCAGGGCGATCTCGAAGAGATCCACGTGCAGGAACTTCCCGGTGATCGGATCGAGCTGGTAGTCCCGCAGCAGCGCGGTCCGGCCTCCCTTGGCGCCGGCGATCGTCAAGGAGATCAGCGCATTGCTGCCGGCATGCGAGCGCAGAATTTTCGCCACCGAGGCGGGATCCAGCGTCAGCAACTGGCACCGGCCCATCCCGTACAGGACTCCCGGGATCTTTCCCTTCATCCGGAGCTGCCGGGCCACGCCTTTTCCGCTCTTGTCTCTGAGTTCCGCGTCAAGGTCGAATTTCATACCCCCCCTCTTTGTGCAACCGTCATGGCTTCGGAAACGGCCCCGCCTTCCCGGCGGAACGGCCGTCTTGTCTGGCAGGCGCGCTCGCTAGCAGGTGATCGGCGGGATCAGCCAAGACTAAACGAACAGCGAACTGACCGATTCTTCCTCATGGATCCTGGTGATCGCCTCCCCCAGAAGAGGCGCCACCGACAGCACGCGGAGCTTGGGACAGCGATGCTCCTTCCCGTTCAGCGGGATCGTGTTCGTCACGACCACTTCGCTGAGGGCCGACGGCTGAATCCGTTCCAGGGCCGGGCCGGAGAGCACCGGGTGCGTGCAGGCCGCCCACACGTTGCGCGCCCCCTTGTCCGCGCAGGCCTGGGCCCCCTGCACGATGGTCCCCGCCGTGTCGATCATGTCGTCGAGCAGCAGGGCGCTCTTCCCTTCCACGTCTCCGATGATGTTCATGACATGGGCGTTGTTGGGCCCCTCGCGGCGCTTGTCGATAATCGCCAGGTTCGCCTGCAGCCGCTTCGCGAAGACGCGCGCGCGTTCCACGCCCCCCGCATCCGGGGAGACCACCACCAGATCACCCATCCCTTCCTTATTCATATAGTCCAGGAGCACCGGCGTCGCGTAGAGATGGTCCACGGGGATGTTGAAAAACCCCTGGATCTGCCCGGCGTGCAGGTCCATCGTCAGGACGCGGTTGGCGCCGGCCGTGGTGATCAGATCGGCCATGAGCTTGGCCGTGATCGGCACCCGCGGCTGGTCCTTCCGATCCTGCCTGGCGTAGCCGAAGTAGGGGATGACCGCCGTGATCCGGCTCGCCGATGAGCGCTTGAGGGCGTCCATCATGATCAACATTTCGATGATGGAGGTGTTGACCGGGTCCGAGCACGACTGCACGAGGAAGACATCGGTCCCCCGGACATTCTCTTCGATCCTGACCCGCACCTCGCCGTCGCTGAAGGCCGACACCGTGGCTTCACCGAGACGGATCCCGAGGTACTCACAGATTTCCTTGGCCAGCGCCGGGTTGGCGTTGCCGGTAAAGAGCTTGAGTTCCTTGGACATCACACCCTCCGTACGGATAGGGTGAAGGGGCCGGCCGACCGTGACGCGAAGAACACATCACTGTAGCGAAAATTCGCTCTTTTTGTCAACGAAGCCTTATGGCGCTCAGGCGTCCGGCATGCCGCTTTTGACCGCGTAAGCATGCCTTCCCGATCCCCGGCGGACGGCGGTGACGGCCCGCTCCGCCGCCTCCTGCGTCTTGAACACTCCGAACATCGTCGCGCCGCTCCCGGAGAGCAAGGCCGCCTCCGCCCCCTGCTCGAGCAAGAGGCGTTTGATGTCCGCCAGCACCGGGTGCGTCGGGAAGACCGCGGCCTCGAAATCGTTGGCCATCAGCGGGATCAGCGCATCCCAGGTCACGGCTGTCTCACGCTCCAGCGCGTGCAGCGCGCCGGGGAGCGGCGCGACCGCCGCACGGCTGGCGGCTAGGCGCTCGTAGGCCCACCGGGTTTCGATCGGGAACCCCGGCTGCACGAGCACGATCCACCGTGCGCCGGACAGCGTGAGCGCCGTCACCCGTTCCCCGCGACCCTGCGCGACGGCGGTCGGCGCGTAGAAGAAAAACGGCACATCGCTCCCCAGCTCCTCGCCGAGCCGGGCCAGCCGTTCCACGGGCCAGTCCAGAGCGAGCAGCCGGGCCAGCCCCAGGATCGTCGCGGCCGCATCGCTGCTCCCCCCGCCGAGTCCCGCGGCGACCGGGATGGATTTCTGCACGGCGATGTGCACCCCCGTCTTCACGTCCGCCTCGGCCAGCACCCGCTCGGCGGCGCGGTAGATGAGGTTGCGGCGATCGGTCGGGAGGGATGGCTCATCGCAGGCGAGGCTGATCCCGGAAGACTCCGGCCGCAGGCTGATGGTGAGACGGTCGCTCAACCCGATGGTTTGCATGACGGACCAGATGTCGTGAAAGCCGTCCTGGCGGCGGCCCAGGACCTTCAGGATGAGGTTGACCTTGGCGGGGGCGGAGAGCTCGAGCGTGCCCGGCGGACCCACGTGCGGCCGGACGCTACGGGCGGTTCCGTCTGATGGCATACTTCTCGAGCCGGTACCGGAACGAGCGGGTGTTCAGCCGGAGGAGTCGTGCAGCCTTCTTCTTGACCCATCGGGTGCGCTCGAGCGCCTTGAGCAGGAGGTCTTTCTCCAGCCCGTTGATGTAGGCCTCCAGGTCCATGCCGTCGTCCGGCAGGTCGGTCTGCGTCGGCTTGGAGGCGGCCGGGGCATGGAGGCAGTCCCGGATGTCATCCTCGGTGATCACCGGCCCTCCGGCGAACGCGACGACCCGCTCGATGACATTCTCGAGCTCCCGGACATTGCCCCGCCACTCATGAGCCAGCAGCAGCCGCATGGCCTCCTGATTCAGGGAGCAGCCCGGTTTCCCGGACTCCCGCGCGAACTTCTCCAGAAAGTGCTGCGCCAGCAGCGGAATGTCCCCGGTCCGGATGCGGAGCGGCGGCAGATGGATCGGAATCACGTCCAGTCGGTAGTACAGGTCCTCCCGGAACGCGCCCTCGGCCACGGCTTTGGAAAGGTCTTTGTTGGTCGCGGCGATGATCCGGACATCCACCTTGACGTCGCTCGTCCCGCCCACGCGCCGGAACTCCCGTTCCTGAATGACCCGCAGCAGCTTCACCTGGATGGGCAGGCTGGTCTCGCCGATCTCGTCCAGGAACAGGCTCCCGCCGTTGGCGACCTCGAAGAGTCCCGCCTTGTTCGCCACCGCGCCCGTAAAGGCGCCTTTCATGTGCCCGAAGAGCTCGCTCTCCAGCAGCGGCTCCGGGAGCGCGCTGCAGTTCACGGTGACGAACGGCATGCGGCTCCGGCTGCTGTTGAAATGGATCGCCCGGGCGATCAGCTCCTTGCCCGTGCCGCTCTCGCCGCAGATCAGGACGTTGCTGCGCGTGTCCGCAACCTTCCGGATGACGTCGAAGACCTTCCGCATGACTTCGCTCTGGCCGATGATCTCGGCAAACGAGGAGCGGCTGGCGATCTCCCGCTTCAGGAGGGTGTTCTCGGCTGACAGCCGGCGTTTCTCGAGGGCGTTCCGGACGATGAGCTGCAGCTCGTCCACCTGGAACGGCTTGGTCAGGTAATCATAGGCCCCTTGCTTCATGGCCTCGACGGCCGACTCGGTCGAGGCAAAGGCGGTGACCATCAGAACGACCGTGTCGGGCGACTGTTCCTTGACCGCCTTCAGGACATCCAGGCCGCTGACCTTGGGCATCTTGAGGTCAGTGATGACGAGGTCGAAAATGTCCTTGCCGAGCTGGGCGATCGCTTCCTCCCCGTTGGCGGCCGTGGTCACGGCATAGCCGGTCCGCTTGAGCATGATGCTCAAGACGTCCCGCATGCTCCGCTCATCATCGACGATCAGGATTTTTTCCATGCGTGCTTACCTTCCTGCCACAGCCGCAGGTCTTCCTGGCCGGACATCGGCAGACAGACGACGAACCGCGAGCCCTTGCCTTCGCGGCTTTCGACCCGGACCCAGCCCAGGTGCAGGTCCACGATCCGGTGGACAGTCGCGAGCCCCAGGCCGGAGCCTTCCTTCTTGGTGGTGAAAAACGGAAGGAAGATCTTGTCGATGTCCTCCTTCTTGATGCCGGTGCCGGTATCCTCGAACCCGACCTCCACGATCTCGCCGATCTGAGACCCCATCGCCATCCGCCGTCGCCTGGTGTAGATCGTCAGCCGGCCGCCCTCCGGCATGGCCTCAAAGGCGTTCGTGGCCAGATTCCAGAAGACCTGCTTGATCTGATCCTGGTCAACCTGGACCACCATGGGCCCCGTCCCGAGATGGGCCGTGACCGACAGGCCGACCCGCGAGGCGCACTCATGGCGGATGAGGTCCATCGTGTCCGTCAGCACCGCGTTGAGGTCGCACTCTTTGAGGTTCAGCTCGCGCGGCCGGGCGTAGAGGAGAAATTCTGTGATGGTGTTGTCGAGCCGTGCGGTCTCGCGGATGGCGATGTCCATCAGCCGCTGGTTCGTGTCGTCGAGGGACAGGTCCTTCTTGAGCATCTGCATGGAGCCGGCCAGAGCCGCCAGCGGATTGCGGATTTCGTGCGCCATGCCGGCCGACATCTCTCCGATCCGGGCCAGCCATTCGCGCCGCTGCATCTCCTCCTCCATGGCCCGGAGCGGCGTCAGGTCCTGGAAGACGCCCACCAGCCCGGTCCGCTCTCCGAGCTCGGTCAGGGGCGAGAGGGTCATGCCGAGCACGAGCCGGCTGCCGTCCTCTCGCTCGCCCTCGGTCTCGAAGCGGTGCGGCAGAGACAGGGTTGTCGGGTCGGCCCCGAAGAGGTCGGGTTGTTTCCAGGTGAAGACCTCCCACCACGGTCGTCCCTGGACCTGCGCCAGCATCTGTCCGGTGATCTCCTGAGCCGCCCGATTGAAGGACGTGATCGAGCCCGTCGGGTCCGTGGTGAACACGCCGCTGCTCAGGCTCTCCAGGACGTTCTCGTGGAACGCCTGCAGACGGTTGAACCCGCGCTCCTTCTCCACGATCGCCTGATCCTTCTTGCGGAGCTGCTCGGCCAAGTGGCCGCTCAGGACCCCGACGGCGATCAAGGCGAGGACGTGCGCGACGAGCGTTTCGATCGTCTCCGGGAGCGCCAGCCGGGTGCGCGGCATCCACGACCCGACGAGCCCGTAGAACTGGATATTCGCGACGGTCCCGATGAAGAGGACCGAGAGGCTTGACGTGATCAGCCCCGCGCGCCGGCCCAGGGTCAGGCTGGCCAGCGTGACCGTGATGGCATAGAAGACCGAAAACGGGCTCTCGACGCCGCCCGTCCTGGCGACGAGGAACATCTCCAGCACGAGGTCCATGACCAGTTGGAAGTAGGCCAGCCCCGTGAGCGCTTCCAGGGTCCGCAGGCGGGTGAGGGCCAGCGCGTAGACGATCGTGAGCGAATAGGTGCTGACGATCAGGACCGAGAACGTCAGGACCCGCTCGCCGCTCTCCATCTCCAGGCTGATCGACAGGCCCAGGAACAGCGTGACCGCCGCGACCCGCAGGCCCATCAACCACTGCAATCTGTTCTTCAGCTGCTCCATACCCGCAAGAGTGATGCGCGATGCGTGATTGAGTGATTACGGCTTGAATGATCGACCAATCACGAATCACCAATCACTCAATCACGTCTGTTATCCGACGACGGACGCCATCTTGAACACGGGCAGGTACATGGCCAGCACGATGAACCCGATCACCAGCCCCATGATCACCATCATCATCGGCTCCAGCAGGGAGGTCATGGCGGTCACGGTCTGGTCCACCTCATCGTCGTAGAAGTCGGCGATCTTTCCGAGCATGACGTCCAGCGCGCCCGTGGACTCTCCGACGGCGATCATATGGGTGACCATCTTGGGAAAAACGTTCCCACGGGAGAGCGGATCGGCCACAGTCTTGCCCTCGCTGATGCTCTGCCGGGCCGACAGGATCGCCTCCTCCACCACCTTGTTGCCGGTCAGCTTGGAGACGATGGCCAGGCCGTCCATGATGGGCACGCCGCTCGCGATCAAGGTGCCGAGCGTGCGGGAAAACTTGGCGACCGCCGCCTTCCGGATGAGGTCGCCGATCACCGGCAGCTTGAGGAAGAACCCGTCGAGCGCGAGCCGGCCCCTGGGGCTGTCGTAATACCGTTTCACCCCGTACACCGCCGCGCCCAGCGCGATGAGGATATAGACGATATTCGCCTGCAGGAAATTGCTGGTCTCGATCACGAGCACGGTCGGCCCGGGCAGCGTGCCGCCGAAATCCGTGAACATCTTGGCGAACATCGGCACGACCCAGATCATCAGCACGACGACCACGACCGTCGCCACGCCCATGATGGACGCCGGATAGACCATGGCGCCCTTGATCTGGCTCTTGAGCTTCATGGCCTTTTCAATGTGCTTGGCCAGCCGGGTCAGGATCGTATCGAGCACGCCGCCCATCTCGCCGGCCTGCACCATGCTGACGTAGAGCTCATCGAAGACTTTGGGCTGCTTGCGGAGCGCATCGGCATACGTGGCGCCGCCTTCCACCTCCCCTCGGACGTCGCTCACCGCCTTGGCCAGAATCTTGTTCTCGGACTGCGTGGAGAGGATTTCCAGGCACTGCACGAGCGGCAGGCCGGCATCGATCATGGTCGCGAACTGGCGGGTGAAGACGACAATGTCCTTGTCGGTGATGCCGGAGCCCAGACGGATCTTCTTCCACCAGGCTTCGGCCTTCTCCTGCAGGCTCGTGACGGCGACGTTCTGCTTGCGGAGCTGCTCGATGGCATCGTCGCGGTTCTTGGCCAGGACCTCGCCCTTCTTGACGGCGCCCTGCCTCGTCGTGCCCACGTATGCAAAAGTGGTCGCCATGTCGGGATCTCCCGGCTACGCCTCCCTGGCCGGGCTCAGGCACATCGATGGTGGATCAGGTGGTCCGCCGCAATGGGGAGGAAGCCATGCCGACGCCGCCCCCCTCCCGTGCGATCATGCCCGCCAGCTCGTCCGGGATGCTGGAGCGGCCCAGGGCGGATTCCTGGGTGATCAGCTTCTTCCTGTAGAGCTCCAGCAGCGCCTGATTCATGGTCTGCATGCCGAACTTGGACTGGCCGGTCTGCATCATGGAGTACACCTGATGGATCTTGTCCTCGCGGATCAGGTTCCGGATCGCCGGGGTCGGCACCAGAATCTCCAGGGCCAGGACCCGTCCCGGGCCGCTCGCCTTGGGAATCAGCGTCTGGGACAGAATGCCCTCCAGCACCAGGGACAACTGTGCCCTGACCTGGGGCTGTTGGTGCGGCGGGAACACGTCAATGATGCGGTGGATCGTCTGGGCGCAGGAGTTCGTGTGGAGGGTTGCGAGCGTCAGGTGCCCCGTTTCGGCGATGGTCAGCGCGGCCTCGATCGTCTCGAGGTCCCGCATCTCCCCGACCAGCACGACGTCGGGGTCCTGCCGCAGGACGTACTTGAGCGCCGTCTTGAAATCCTTGGTGTCGGCCTGCACCTCCCGCTGGTTCACCAGACAATTCTTGTGCGGGTGCAGGTACTCGATCGGATCCTCGATGGTCAGGATGTGGTGGTGCTCCTCCTGGTTGATCTTATCGAGCATCGCGGCCAGCGTCGTGCTCTTGCCGCTCCCGGTCGGCCCCGTCACCAGCACGAGTCCGCGCGGTTTGCTGAGGAGCTCGTGCACGATCGGTGGCAGGCCCAGCTCCTCGATGGTCTTGATCTGGAAGGGAATGGTCCGGATCGCGGCCGCGACCGCCCCCTTCTGCATGAAGACGTTGCAGCGGAACCGGCTCAGCCCCTTGAGCCCGAAGGAGCAGTCCAGCTCGTTCTCCTCCTCGAACCGGCGCTTCTGCATGTCGGTCAGCGCGCTGTAGACGAGCTGCTTGGTGTCCGCCGGCGTCAGCGGCGGGCCGTCGAGCGGCACGAGGCTGCCGTCCACGCGGATCTGCGGAGGCACGCCGGTCGTGATGTGGAGGTCGGAGGCCTTCCGCTCGATGACGGTCTGCAGGAGCTGGTGAAGATCAGCCATATCGTGTCCCCGATGGTGATGAAATAAGCCTGGGTCAGTCCGCGAAGGTGACGCCGCCGACTTCCTCCACGGTCGTCACGCCCTCTACGATCTTGGTCAGCCCGCTCATGCGGAGGGTCTTGAACCCGGCGCGGATCGCGCATTTCTTGATGTCGTCGGCCGAGGCGCCCTGAAGGATCAATTCCCGGATGTCTTCCTTGATGGGCATGACCTCGTACAGGGCCACCCGCCCCTTGTACCCCGTCTGGTTGCAGGCCTGGCAGCCTTTCCCCTTCATGGGAGTGATGTTCTTGGCTTCCTCCGGCGTGAAGCCGAGACCAATGAGCCGCTCGACCGCGATCTTGTCCGGCTCGATGCAGCTCTTGCAGATCCGCCGCGCCAGACGCTGCGCCATGATCAGGACGACCGACGAGGACACCAGGAAGGGCTCGATCCCCATGTTCAGGAGCCGGTTGATCGTGCTGGGGGCATCGTTCGTGTGCAGGGTGGAGAGGACCAGGTGTCCGGTCAGGGCCGCTTTCACCGCGATCTCGGCCGTCTCGTAGTCGCGGATCTCGCCGACCATGATGATGTCCGGGTCCTGCCGGAGGAAGGAGCGGAGCGACGTGGCGAAGTTCAGGCCGATCTCGTCCTTCATCTGGACCTGGTTGATGCCCGTGAAGTTGAACTCCACCGGGTCTTCCGCCGTCATGATGTTGACGTCCGGGGTGTTCAGGAGCTGCAACGCGGAGTACAGGGTCGTCGTCTTGCCGCTGCCGGTCGGGCCCGTCACCAGGATCATGCCGTAGGGCTTGGCCAGCGCCTCCTGGAAGTCGGACAAAGCGCGCTCTTCGAACCCCAGCTTGGTCATGTCGAGCTGGATATTGCCCTTGTCCAGGATCCGCATGACCACCTTTTCGCCGTACAGGCAGGGCAGCACCGAGACGCGGAAGTCGATGTCCCGCTTCTTCCCGAGCTTGAGCTTGATGCGCCCGTCCTGCGGCAGCCGGCGCTCGGCGATGTCCAGCTTGGCCATGATCTTGATGCGCGACACGGTGGTGTTGCGGACCTTCAGGGGCAGGTTCATGATCGGGTGCAGCTCGCCGTCCAGCCGGAAGCGGACCCGCACGAGCGTCTCATAGGGCTCCAGGTGAATGTCGCTCGCGCCGACCTTGACGGCATTGACCAGGATCCCGTTGACCAGCTTGACGATCGGCGCTTCGACTTCGCCGGCGGCGCCGGTCTGCTCGTCGCCGATCTCCTCCACCACGTCGATGTTCGACAGGACGTCGCCCACGACGGCGTCGAAGTCCTCGACCGCCACCATGGGGCCGCTGTCTTTGATGTCGAGGTCGTCCCCCTGGAGATCCTCCTCGCTGAGCGTGTAGTCCTTGGCCTGCAGGATGGCCGCGGTCGCCGCGGGATCGTGCGGCTCCGAATCAGGTTCAGCGGGCTTGGCGCTGCCTCCTCCCCCACCCCCGCCATACAGGCGCCGGACGGAGTCCATGATCGCGGTCTCGAGGGCGACCAACGGCTCCACGTGATAGCCGGTGAGGAACTTGATGTCGTCGATCGCAAAGACATTCGAGGGGTCCACCATGGCCAGGGTGAGGGTCGAGCCGACCCGTTTGACCGGCACGACGACGTACTTTTTCACGACTTCGAGCGGGATCAGCTTGTTGAGGCTGGCTTCCATCTGGCAGGACGCCAGGTCGACCGGAGGGACCCCGTACTGCTGGCTCAGGAACTGGAGGAGCTTGTCCTCCTTGATCGCCCCCATTTTGACCAGGAGGCTGCCGAGCCGGCCGCCGGCCTTTTTCTGGGTCTGGAGGGCTTCTTCAAGCTGCTTTTCGGAGATAAGGCGCGCTTCCAGCAGCAGTTTTCCCATGCGGTCCGGGACCACGCCTTGCTCCGTTTTATTGTGCTGTTACCATAACTTAGGCGAACTGAGCTTGCGGCGAACTCTATATGAATAACCCTCTATTGTCAAATTTTGTCATGAATGCTTCGGGGGGTCAGCTCTCGCTGGCCCGTAACTGCATGTAGCCGCGATAGAGATAGTGGAAGCCGGACAGCAGCGTGAGACCGACCATGGCATAGAGGAGGGGCAGCAGGAGCCGGAGGTCCATCTCCTGAGACTCGAGAGCCACGACCAGCATGATGTAGGCCAGTTGAAACAGCGTCGTCCCTTTCCCGAGGAGCGCGGGGGAGAGATCGACGCGGAGCTCGGTCAGGCGCACCAGCAAGGCCCCGGCGATGAGGATGATGTCGCGGCTGACGACGACGATCGTGATCCACAGGGGGACGAGATGGAGCGCGGACAGGGTCACGAAGGCCGAGGTCAATAGGAGCTTGTCGGCTAAGGGGTCGAGATAGGCGCCGAGCCGCGTGCGCTGGTTCGCCACCCGCGCGATCGTGCCGTCCAAGCCATCCGTCAGCCCGGCCAGCAGAAGGGTGACGAGGGCATAGTCATACCGCTCATAGAGCAGGAACCCGATGAAGAAGGGAATGAGGATGATCCGGAGGATGGTCAGACTGTTCGGAAGATTCATGGCCCCGAGCGCATGATAGGAGCCGCGTACGAAGCTTGTCAACGACGACACCCTTCCTTATAATGCGCCGCCTGAAGCAATCAGTTATCAGTGCTCGGTTTCAACTGATAACTGTTTACTGAAAACCGATCACCATCCATGACCTTACCGCTATCCTTCAAGAAAGACGCCGTCGTCGAGCGGCACCAGATCGAGGGGACCGATCCCAGCGAGCGGTACCTGAACCGGGCGGTGATCGTGCGCCGCACCGCCGAGGGCTACCGGGGGAAGGTGACCTACGAGGCTCTCACCGTGGAGGGACAGAGCGCGCCGACCATCGGGCAAGCCGTGAAGAGCGTCGTGGAGAAGCTGCACGAATTCGGGTTCCGGAAGCTCCGCACGCGGCCGAACTTCAAAGGCAAGAAGTATCTCGCCGAGAAAGAAACCTGGATCGACTACCCCGACCCCGCCTGAAGCGTGTAACTGGTAACCGGCCCCTGTGTCCTGCGCGAAGACTCCTGAGTCATCCGTTGTAAAGCTTCCATCACGGTATTACACTACTTCGGGACTGGAGACCCGGAAGGGCGTTATGTTCTATGAGCACATCTTTCGCGGGCTGTACGCCGCGCGTGTGCGCTATCTCATCGTGGGCGCAGTGGCCATCAACCTCCACGGCGTGCCACGGATGACGGCCGACCTGGATCTGATGCTGGACCTTCGCCAAGACAATCTGCGCACGTTCGTGGAGACACTCACGACGCTTGGTTACAAGCCGCATGTCCCGGTCCAAGCGGCGGACCTGCTGGATCCGTCCACGCGCCGGGAATGGCGTGAAACGAAATCGATGGTGATGTTTACGTTCATTCATCCAGCTCGGCCCTACGAGGAGATCGATATCTTTCTGGAAAATCCGATCGACTTTGAAGCAGCCTATGCAGGAAGAACAGATTCCGCGATCGGGGATTTCACCGTCTCGATAGCCGGAATCTCCGACCGCATCGCGCTGAAACGGCTAGCCGGCCGCGAACAGGATGTGTCGGATATCGCGGCTTTGACAAGGTTGCTGAGCCTGGAAGCGAGGGGCGAATCGTGAGCCCAGAAACGACGACACAAGCCACTCGGCGAGGCTTTGCCTATTATGTCACCGACGAGCAGATTCGACGGTGGAAGGCGCTCCCGCCGGAGGTCAAACTGCAGTGGCTTGAAGACGCAAACCGCTTTCTCCTCAAGGCCCTGACGCCGCAAGCCCGCGCCATCCAGGAGCGCTTCCGCCGCGGCGAACTGTGACCCAGTGAAAGTCCGTCGCTCCGCGGCCTGAGCGGGCAAAAAAGGTGTCAGGAACCTTTTCTCGGCCGTCCGCGCGGGCGCAACGTTCCTTCG
>CAYJUM010000070.1:0-13579 GCA_964373355.1 uncultured Nitrospirales bacterium
TGTCCTGCCGCGTCATATAGAACCCGATGAACTTGGCGGCGTCGTCCCGCGAAAACCCGAACGTCATCTGGGTGAGATCGTTCGTCCCGAAGGAAAAGAATTCCGCCTCCTCGGCGATGCGCCTGGCGGTGACCGCCGCGCGGGGCAGTTCGATCATCGTGCCCACGAGGTATGTGAGCGTGACGCCGCAGGCGCGCATCGTCTCCTCGGCGACCTCGCGGATCAGCTCCTTCTGCGCCTTCATCTCGGAGACCATCCCGACCAGCGGGATCATGATCTCCGGCACGATCTTCTTCCCCTCCCTGCCGACCTCGCAGGCCGCTTCGATGATCGCGCGGGTCTGCATCCGGGTGATCTCCGGCATCGTGATGCCGAGCCGGCAGCCCCGCAGCCCGAGCATGGGGTTGATCTCGTGCAGCTCCTGGACGCGGGCGAGCAGTCGCCGCTTCTCCTCGAGGGCGGTCGCGTCCCCGTCGTGCGTCAATTCCATCCGGACCTCCAGCCGCCCGATCTCCTCCATCAGGTCTTCCATCTTGGGCAGGAATTCGTGCAGGGGCGGATCGAGCAGCCGGATGGTCACGGGAAACCCGCGCATCTCGCGGTACAGCCCGATGAAGTCCTGGCGCTGCAGCGGCAGCAGTTGCAGGAGGTGCCGCTCCCGCTCCTCGCGCGTGCGGGCCAAGATCATGCTCTGCATGAGCGGAATCCGGTCCTCGGCGAAGAACATGTGCTCCGTCCGGCAGAGCCCGATGCCTTCCGCGCCGAAGCCGCGCGCGATGCGGGCCTGCTCGGGAATGTCGGCATTGGCCCTGACGCCCAGCGTGCGGAACTCGTCCGCCCACGCCAGCAGCGTGGAAAAATAACGGTGCTTCTCCGACCGCGCCGGCTCCATCCGGCCCTGGATCACCTGGATGACTTCGGATTCGACCACGGGGATGTCGCCCGGGTAGACGTTGCCGGTGAAGCCGTTGAGCGACAGCGCATCGCCTTCCTTCAGGACGAGCGAACCGAAGCGGATGGAGTGGTTCGCGTCCACTTCCAGCGCCTCGCATCCGGCGACGCAGACCTTGCCCATCTGCCGGGCCACGACCGCGGCATGCGAAGTGACTCCCCCGCGGGCGGTCAGGAACCCCATCGCGGCGTTCATGCCGTGAATGTCGTCCGGGCTTGTCTCGCGCCGCACCAGGATGACGCGCTCCCCGCGTGCTTTCATCTCCACGGCGCGCTCCGGCGTCAGCGCGATCTTCCCCGCGGCCGCGCCGGGGCCGGCCGGCAGGCCTTTCCCCACCGGCGCATGCTTCCCCTCCTCCGCGGCGTCGAAGATGGGGTACAGGTACTGGGCGAGCTGCTCGGGGCCCACCCGCAGCACCGCATCGCGCTTGCCGATCAGGCCCTCGTTGGCCATGTCCACCGCGATGCGGACCGCCGCGATCCCGGTGCGCTTCCCCACCCGGGTCTGGAGCATATAGAGCTTGCCCTCCTGGATGGTGAACTCCAGATCGAGCATGTCGCGGTAGTGTTGTTCAAGCCGGCGGTAGGTGCGGATGAGCTCTTTGTGCGCCTCCGGCATGGTCTTGGCGAGCGCGCCCACGGGGAGCGGCGTGCGGATGCCGGCCACGACGTCCTCGCCCTGCGCATTCAACAGGCACTCCCCGAAGAAGGTGTTGGCGCCGGTCGCCGGGTCGCGCGTGAAGGCGACGCCAGTGCCGCTGGTGTCGCCCATGTTGCCGAACACCATCGAGACCACGTTGACGGCCGTGCCCCAGTCGTCCGGGATGTTGTAGAGCCGCCGGTAGGTGACGGCGCGGTCGCCGAACCAGGAGGAGAAGACCGCATTGATGCCCATGCGGAGCTGCTCCAGCGGGTCTTCCGGAAACTCGCGCCCGGCCGCTTCCCACACCACTTCCTTCAGCCGCACGACGAGGTCCTTCAGCGCCTTGGCGTCCAGGTCGGTGTCCAGCCGGACTCCCAGCTCCTTCTTTTTCTCGTTCAGGACCTCCTCGAAGCGCTCGCGGGGGACCCCCATGACGACGTTGCCGAACATCATGATGAACCGCCGGTAGGCGTCCTGCGCGAAGCGCTCGTTCCTGGTCCTGGCCGCGAGGCCCTGGACGGTCTGCGCGTTCAGGCCGAGATTCAGCACGGTGTCCATCATGCCCGGCATGGACGCCCGCGCCCCCGACCGGACCGACACGAGCAGCGGGTTGGCGGGGTCGCCGAACCGCGCGCCGATGGAGCGTTCCACCCGTTTCAGATGGGACATGACCTCGTCCCACATCCCCGGCGGATAGCTCTTGCGCCGCCGGTAATATTCGATGCAGGCCTCGGTCGTGATGGTGAACCCCGGCGGGACGGAGATCCGGAGATTGGTCATCTCCGCCAGGCCGGCGCCCTTCCCGCCGAGCAGCTCCTTCATCGTGCCGGTGCCCTCGGCCTTCCCGTCCCCGAAATAGTAGACGTATTTCTTCGTGCGCACGTCCCCTCCTGGCGGAGTGATTGGTGATCAGTGATTGGTGATTGCTGGGTCGAGAATCACCCACTCACGCATCACGAGTCACGAATCACTCTTCTTATTGAGCCGCGTCCGGTAGCGGGCGATCAGATACCGTTTCGTCAGCAGTCCCGAGGCCATCACCGCGATCACGAACCCGCCATAGGCGATCAGCCGGTAGCGGCTCCAGCCGTAGTCGTAGTGGAGCCGGCCGTCCGCTCCCCTGACCACTTCCGCGTCATTCTGGAAGGTATGGGTCTCGCCGGTCGGGTCGGACAGGTTGATCCATTCATAGCAGAGCTGCACCGGCTGCTCCACACCCGCCACCTTGTGCCAACTCCGCCTCAGGCAGATGTCCCGTGACGGGTTGAAGACTTCGGGAACCCGAAAGAGGTTCTCCAGATTGACGTCGCTGCCCCAGATCCCGAGGAGCAGCAGCGCGTTGCAGACGAGGATCAGGGCCGCCGTGACGACCACGCTGTACCGGCGCAGCCGTCTGTTCTGGTCGTCCCCGGGTCGTTCTGAAGACCAGGCCTCCGCCACGAGCACCCCCATGCCGTCCATCAGCCTTCCTGCACCTGAATCTGGGAAAAATCGGCGAACCGGAGAAAGAGCCGGTCCACGGCCGCCAGGAGCGACAGGCGGTTCCGTCGAAGCCCCTGTTCCTCCGTGTTGACCATGACGCCCAGGAAGAACGCATCGATGGCCGGCTTCATCCGGACCAGCGCCTCCAAGACCGCCCCGTAGTCCCGCCGCGCCAAGGCGTCGGGGACCACCCGACTCGCCTGTTCGAGAGTCTGGTGCAATGCTCCTTCGCAGGGATGCCGAAAGAGCTCGGGGGCCACCGTGCCGGGGCTGTTCCAGTCCTTTCCATCCTCTTTTTCGACGATCCGATGCGCCCGCTTGAAGCCGACCATCAGCGGGTCGAATTCTGGTTGAGCTGTGATGGACTGGAGCGCATTCATTTTAGTAAGAAGGTCAACCAAATCACAGGGACCTTCACCGAGAGAGGTAAGAATTGCGTCCATGACATCGTTCCGAACCTTGTGAACATTTCGCCCATAATAGCGAAGCCGTTCAAAGAGAAAGTTGGTCATAACCAGTTTAGTATCTCGATCTTGTGCAGCCTTGAAACCATCGTCAGCCACTAGGTTCTTGGCATTATCAATCGCTTTTCCAAGATTGAGTCTTAGGTCTCCCTCAATGATGATCCGAACAATAGCCACAGCGTGACGTCTTAATCCAAAAGGATCCTCAGAGCCGGTTGGAACAAGCCCAACATGAAAGAAGGCAGCAATAGTGTCTAAGCGATCAGCCAATGAGAGAATTTGTCCTGCTAGAGTCGATGGGATATTCCCTTCAAACGAGCGCGGGAGATACTGCTCAGCAATGGCCATCGCTACTTCGTCTTTTTCACCGTCATGCCTTGCATATATCCCGCCCATCACACCTTGGAGACCAGGAAATTCTCCAACCATTCCAGTTAAGAGATCAGCTTTGCATAGCTCGGAGGCTCGACGGCACACATTCATGTATTCGTGCCTCCAGTCGCCTGACTTCTCCGGTGGCAGGACAAGCATGGACATGAGCATTGTTGAAAGTTTAATAATCCGCTCCTGCTTCTGATGAACTGTTCCCAGCTTTTGATGAAATACCACTCCCGATAATTTCTTGGCGCGATCAGACAATCGGACCTTCCGGTCTTCGTCGAAAAAGAATTTGGCGTCCGCCAGCCGGGCCGCCAGCACGCGCTCGTTGCCTTCCCGGATCAACCGGTCGGCGCCCTTCATGTTCGTCACGGCAATGAACTGCGGCAGCAGCGACCCGTCCGCCCGCACCAGCGAGAAATATCCCTGGTGCTCCTTCATCGCCGTGATCAGAATTTCTTTGGGGAGCGACAGGTACTGGGGATTGAACTCGCCGGTGATGGCCTGGGGATATTCCACGGTATAGACCGCTTGCTCCAGCAGCTCCTCGTCCCGGTGCAGGATCCCGCCCGCCGCCTTGCTGAGCCGGGCCAACTGCTCCACGATCACGCGGCGCCGCCGGTCCTGGTCAGGCACGACACCGTGGCGCTCCAATTGGGCGCGGTAGGTTTTCAGATCGCGCACGACCAGGCCGTTCATGCCGCTCGGATCGCTCAAGGCCCGGTGTCCATACGTCCGGTTCCCCGCACGCAGCCCGCCGAGCTGCACCCCGATCGGATGCCCGCCGTAGACCGCCAGCAGCCAGCGGATCGGCCTGGCGAAGCGGAGCCCGCTCGCATTCCAGCGCATGGATTTCGGGAACGACACGCCCGTCGCAAGCTTCGGCAGGAGCTCGCTCAAGACTTCGGCCGCCGGCCGGCCCGGCTCCTTCTTGACGGCAAAGAGGTACTCGCCCTTCGCGCCCGGCCTGATCTCGAGGTCTCGGACCGCCACCCCTTGCGCCGCCGCAAACCCGAGCGCCGCCTTCGTCGGCGCGCCAGCCGCATCGAACGCCACGGACTTGGGCGGGCCCATCACGTCCTTCACGGCCGCAGCCTGTCGGCCGGCCACCCGCTCGACCGCGAGTGCCAGACGGCGCGGGGTCCCGAGGCTCCGGATGGCCCCGTGCGTCAGGCGGAACTCCTTGAGCAACCGCTCGGCGTTCTCGGCCAGCGCGCGCAGCGCCGGCGGAATGAACGGCGCCGGCAGCTCCTCCGTACCGATCTCGAACAGCAGCTCCGCCGCCGTGACCCGGTCGCGCGGCGTGGCCGCCCGGAGACCAGGACTCTTCCGCTTCGCCTTCACGGGGCATCCATCTTGGCGCGCGTCGCCGGCGCGCCGGGTTTGAGCAGCGGATATCCCATCTCTTCACGTTGCGCCAGGTACCCTTTCGCGCAACGATGAGCCAGCCCGCGGACGCGCCCGATGTACCGCGTCCGCTCGGCCACGCTGATGGCTCCGCGCGCATCCAGGAGATTGAACAGATGCGAGGTCTTGATGCAGGAATCGTAGGCCGGGAGGATCAGCCCCATCTGGAGGAGGCGTTGGGTTTCGGACTCCCAGGCTTGAAAGGCCGCGCTCAGCATGGCGACATCGGCTTCCTCGAAATTGTACTTCGAGAACTGTCGTTCCGTCTCATGGTGAATGTCGCCGTAGGTGATGCCGTCCGTCCAGAGTAGATCGTAGACGTTGTCCACCCGCTGAAGGTACATCGCGATCCGCTCGGTCCCGTACGTGATCTCGACCGTGATGGGGTCGAGCTCGATGCCGCCGATCTCCTGAAAGTAGGTGAACTGCGTGATCTCCATCCCGTCCAGCCGCACCTCCCATCCCAGTCCCCACGCCCCCAAGGTCGGTGACTCCCAGTCGTCCTGGACAAAGCGGATATCGTGCTGTCTCGGGTTGACCCCGAAGCGCGCCAGGCTTTCCAGATAGCGCGCCTGAATGTCGTCCGGGGACGGCTTGAGCACGACTTGATATTGATAGTAGTGCTGCATGCGGTTGGGGTTGTCGCCGTACCGCCCGTCGGTCGGCCGGCGGCAGGGTTGCGCGTAGGCCGAGCGCCAGGGCTCCGGTCCCAACGCGCGCAGAAAGGTGGCGGGATGGAAGGTCCCCGCCCCCATCTCCAGGTCGTAGGGCTGATGAATCACGCAGCCCTGGCCGGCCCAGAATCGATGAAGCCCGAGGATCAGATTCTGGAGGGTCACGACCTTCCCATTGCGGGTTGTCTTGTATGATCAGCGGCTCAGGAGGAGGCTTCTGAGGCAGGTTTCATCTCGAGAAGCCGCGGTCAAAGTAGCAAGAAACCGAGGCGGGTGTCAAGGGAGAAACACGCGTACGATCAGGGGGTTCCGCGTTGTGAATCCCACGATGATCCAGGGCCTTCCACCTGCTCCCTCACGTAAGATATTCAACTCAAGGCTTGACTGTTCGGGAGTCTCAATTATATTGTCGGTAATCTTTGGTGAGTCAGTCGAGAAATGAAGTTTTCCAAAAAAAGTGAGTACGCCCTGCGTGCGTTGCTGGAGCTCACCGCGAATTACAACCAGAGCCTCGTCCAGCGGCACGACATGGCGCACCGCCAGCATATCCCCATCGAGTTCCTCGAGCAGATCCTGCTGGCCCTGAAGAACGCCGGTCTCCTCGCCAGCCGGCGGGGCATCAGCGGCGGGTACACCCTGATCAAGCCTCCGGACGAGATCACGATCGGGCAGGTCATCAGAATTCTCGATGGCCCCCTTGCGCCCATCGGATGCGTGAGCAAGACCGCCTATCAGAAGTGCAGCGACTGCCCCTATGCCGACAAGGCCGCCTGCCCGATCCAGAGCGTCATGCTGGAGGTGCGGAACGCCATCGCGGGGATCCTCGATCACTACACGCTCAAGGACTTCGCCACCGGGGCCTGGAAGGCGCCGGATTCGTGAACATGGACCTGCTCGCACTCGTCCTGATCACGCTCTTCGCCGCGACCGTGAATGGCGCCCTGGGGTACGGCTTCTCCTCACTCACGGTCCCCGTCGCCCTGCTGTTCTACACGAACAGGATCCTGAACCCGGCCCTCGTCCTGGTGGAAGTCGTCATCAATAGCTATGTGCTGTTCATCAACCGCCGGAGCGTCCCGCACATCTGGCGGCGCGTGCTGCCCATCCTGCTGGGCGTGCTCCCGGGGGTCGGCATCGGGAGCTACATCCTCTCCATGGTGCAGCCCGGCTGGCTGAAATTTTTCACCTATGCGATCCTCCTGCCCTTGATCCTGTTCCAGGCGGCCGGCATCCGCCGGCCGGTCCGCTCGGAGAGAGCCATCGGGGTGCCGTTCGGCGCCGGCATCGGCGTGCTCTATTCCGTGACGACGATCTCCGGCCCGCCGCTGGCGCTGCTCTTCAACAACCAGGGCTATGCCAAACAGGAGTTCAGGGCCGCGCTCAGCGTGATCCGGGTCGCCGAGTCGTCCCTGACCGCGGTGGCCTACCATTTCCTCGGGCTCTACAGCCTCGAGAGCTCGCAGCTCCTCCCCTTCATCGCGCCGAGCGTCCTGATCGGCATTCCGCTCGGGACTTTCCTCATCAGGCGGATCGATGCCGAGACCTTCCGGCGGATCTGCATGAGCTTCGACGCGTGGGTGGTGGGATTCGGGCTGTCCCGGGTGCTCGTGGAGCTCAAGATGGCCACGAGCCCGTCGGCATACGGCATCCTGCTCGCGGTCGTCGTGATCGACGCCTGCCTGCTCTACCGATTCTTTCGAGGTCGAAGAGTCGTTCCCGCGCCAAGCTGACCGCGTCGCGCTCGGCTGATTTTCATGAGCCTCGGCGACGTCTTGCCGCATTGACTGGTCTTTCCGCGTTTGCTAGGCTGCACACGCAGTGCGAGACCGAGACGCCCGCCATTCGTGACCACTCCGTAATCCGCGAAAGGAGATCAGATGGCCTCTTCGACGACCGCGACCCCGAGCGTGTTGACCGCTCTCCGCGACAAGGCGACCAGGCTCCGGATCGAGAGCGTGCGCGCCACGACGGAGGCGGGCAGCGGGCATCCGTCGAGTTGCTGCTCGGCGGCCGACATCGTCGCGACGCTCTTCTTCGCGGTCATGCGCTACGATCCCAAGCAGCCGCGCCATCCCCTGAACGACCGGTTCATCCTCTCCAAGGGCCACGCCGCGCCCCTGCTCTACGCCGCCTGGGCGGAAGCCGGGCTCTTCGAGAAGAGCGAGCTGATGCGGTTGCGCACGCTCCGGTCCGACCTCGAAGGCCATCCCACGCCGCGGCTGGAGTTCGTGGACGTGGCCACCGGATCCTTAGGGCAGGGCTTGTCCGCGGGACTCGGCATGGCCCTCAACACGAAGCGTCTGGACCGGACGGCCGCGCGGGTCTACGTGCTGATGGGTGACGGCGAATCCGTGGAAGGGTCGGTGTGGGAGGCGGTCGAGCTCGCACGCCATTTCGGGCTCGACAATCTCTGCGCCATCGTCGACGTCAACCGGCTGGGACAGAGCGATCCGACCCTCCTGCAGCACGACATGAACGGCTACCGGTCGCGGTGGGCCGGGTTCGGCTGGCACACGGTCGTCGTGGACGGCCACAACCACGAGGCGCTGCTCGACGCCTTCGCGGAGGCGGCGCGAACCACGGGCAGGCCTACGGTCGTCCTCGCCCGGACCCTCAAAGGGAAAGGCATCTCGTTCGTCGAAGACCGGCCGGACTGGCACGGCAAGGCGCTGAAGAAGGAGGAGGCGCAGAAGGCCATCGAGGAGCTCTCCCGGCACCTGATCCCCGAGGCCCCGGCACCGGCCATCCAGCGCCCGCACGCCGGCGCGATCGCTTCGCCGCCCGCCAAGCCGATGGCGCCGCCGTCCTACAAGCCGACCGACTCGGTCGCGACGCGGGAAGCCTTCGGCTCCGCGCTCGTGGCCCTCGGCGACGCGAATCCGCTCGTGGTGGCGCTCGACGCCGACGTCAAGAACTCCACCTTCACGGACAAGTTCGGCAAGCAGTTTCCGGACCGGTTCTTCGAGAATTTCATCGCCGAGCAGAACATGGTGGGCGCGGCCGTCGGGCTGGCCGCGGCCGGCAAAATCCCGTTTGCCGCCACCTTCGCCTGCTTCCTGACCCGCGCCCATGACTTCATCCGGATGGCGGCCATCAGCCACTCCAACATCAAGCTGATGGGCTCGCACGCCGGCGTGAGCATCGGCGAGGACGGCCCGTCGCAGATGGGCCTCGAAGATCTGGCGATGATGGCGGCGGAGCCCGGGGTCGTGGTCCTCTATCCCGCAGACGCGGTCTGCACGCACCGGCTGGTGGAAGCGGCCGCCGCCCACCACGGCCCGGTCTACATCCGGACCGGCCGGCCCAAATGCCCGATCCTCTACGGCAACGACGAGACCTTCCGGATCGGCGGCTCCAAAGTGCTGCGGCAGAGCGCCTCAGACCGCCTGACGATCGTGGCGGCCGGGATCACCGTCTTCGAAGCGTTGAAAGCCCACGAGACCTTGAAGGCCGCAGGTGTCCCCGTCCGGGTGATGGACCTCTACAGCATCGCGCCGATCGACCGGGCGGCGTTGCTGGAGCATGCGCACGCCACGCAGGATCGCCTCCTCACCGTGGAGGACCACTACGCGCATGGCGGGCTCGGCGATGCGGTGCTGAGCGCGGTGGGCAGCGAGGGGATCCGCGTCCACAAGCTCGCGGTCCGGGAGATTCCTCACAGCGGCAAGCCGGACGAACTGGTGGACCGCTATGGAATCAGCGCCCGCGCGATCGTGGAGACGGCTAAACGAATCCTGTGACCGATTGTCGTGCCGAAAAAAGCTGATCCCCTGCGGCACATTCCGCTCTTCAGCGTGTTTTCGGAGCCGGACCGGCGCCGGATCGCCGACGAGATGGTGGAGGACCGCTACGCGAAGGGCCAGTGTATCTTCCGCGAAGGCGATCCGGCCGACTCCTTTCACATCCTCAAAGAAGGGTCGGTCAAGTGCGTCAAGACCTCCGCTGACGGCAAGGAGATCGCCTTAAAAGTTCTGATGCCGGGGGACCTCTTCTGCTGCGAAGCCGCAGTCTTCGACGGCTCGCTCCATCCGGGTTGCGCCATTCCCCTGGAGGACGTCACCGTCCTGCGCCTGAGCAAGAAGTCTTACCTTGAGATCCTGCGCCAGAATCCCGATGCGGCGCTGGAGGTGGTCAAATACCTGGGAAAACGTCTCAACGAGGCGCAGGAAAATGCCAAAGTGCTGGCGCGGGACAGGGCCGAACAACGGATGGCCGCCCTTCTCATCAACCTGGCGGATCGGGCCGGTGCCCGCGAGAGGAACGGTCTCCGGCTGACCGTCCGGCTGACGCGACAGGATCTGGCCGACATGACCGGCATTACGGTGGAGACGGCCATCCGGGTCATGAGCCGCTTCAAAGAGGCGCGGTTGGTCTCCGGCACGGCCAAACGTCTGGTCATCTGGGATCTGCCCAAGCTTCGGCAACTGACCTCGGCCTCCTGCCAGAATCTGTTGATGCCGGCTCGCAGGAATGGAAAATCAGAAACATGATCTAGATCATAGCATTCACTCGCCACGCCGGCCTATCCTCTCCCCATTCGCGCACCCTGAACTTCCAACCGTTGAGTGATCCTGGGAGGCGCCGTATGTCATGCAAGGATGGATGGTTGTCGAAGCGGTTCGTCGCCGTGGTAGCCCTGGGCTGCGCCGCGACCGTAGGGATGGGGGGAAACGTCTTGCCGGCTTCAGCCAAGGCCCACGACGTCCAGATGACGGCGGTGGAGTCCGAGGTTGTGATCGAGGGCGGAGGGCAACGCTACAATGCCTGGACGTTCAACGGGCAATTTCCCGGCCCCGTTGTGCGGGTGATGGAGGGGGACACGGTCAAGTTCACGCTCCGCAATCCCAAAGAGAACAAGTTTCCCCACTCCATGGACTTCCACGCGGCCGAGATCGACTTCCTGAAGAATTACCGGGCGATCAACCCCGGCGAGTCCATCAGCTACACATTCGTGGCGAAAAAGCCAGGGGTGTTCTTCTACCACTGTGGGGCTCCGCCGATGATCCAGCATGTCGCCAGGGGCATGTTCGGGGCGATCATCGTGGACCCGAAATCCACCAAGGCTTGGCCCAAGGCGGACCGGGAATACGTGCTGGTCCAGTCCGAGTTGTTCAAGAACCCGGACGACGTGCCAGCCATGTTCGACCGGAAGTTCGACCACATCATCTTCAACGGCGGGATCTTCAAGTACCATCCGTTCGTCACCGGCGGGAAGGCGCTCGAGGCCAAGCCGGGGGAGCGGGTCCGGGTCTACTTCGTAAACGCGGGGCCCAATGAGTTCTCGGCTTTCCATCCGATTGGAGAGATCTGGGACAACGTGTACGAAAGCGGGAATCCGGCCAACAACCTGAAGGGAGTCCAGACTTACGTGGTCGGGCCTGGGAGTGCGGCGACCTTCGACGTGGTGGTCGAGTCGGCCGGCGCCTATCCGCTGGTGACCCACTCGTTGACCGGAGCGCTACGCGGTGCCATCGCGGTGCTGGTGGCGACGCCCGATGCGAAGCCGGCTTCACTGATGCCGCAGACCCCCTGGAAGCCAGCGGTCCCTCAGACCGAGATTACACCCCCAACTCCATAGGAGTGCACAGCATCGGCCGTCCTCTTTTGAGAGGGGGCCGAAGCCGGGACAGCTAGGAAGGACTGGGCGCGACGAACACGAGCACGCTGAGGCGGTTGTTCGTGTGATTGACGAGGCCGTGCTCTTCTCCCGCCAGCGCCATCGTCCCCTGCCCGCGGCGTAAGACCCGTTCTTCATTCCCGACCCGGAACCGTCCCTCGCCCTCCAGCACCAGGTAGACCTTGTCCTGGTCGCCATGGACATGGCCCTTCTGCTCCTGTCCCGGCTCCAGACAGTACACGTCGCAGAAGAACCGCGGGGTCTGAAAGAGATTGTTCTTCTTCATCTTCTCGGCTGAAAACTGCTGAAAATCTGACACATTCACCACTATCATGCGTAAGCTCCTTGACGCTGTCAGCGATCAGCCTTCAGCATGGGGCCAGCCGATGGCTGACTGCTGATTGCTTCCTTGCGCTGTTCCACCCGCCGCACAATCGCGTCCACGGGAACGATGTGGCGCGCGACGCCCAAGTCCTTCGCCGGAACCCCCAGGGCCAGGCCGAGCAACTGGGGCAGGTGCAGGATAGGCAGGTTCAGGGACGTATTGACCGCCCGGCCGGCGCGCGCCTGGTAGATGTCCAGGCTCATGTGGCACAAGGGGCACGGCGTCACCATGAAATCAGCGCCCTGGTCCACCGCCTCCTTCATGTTCTTGCCCGCCATGGCCATCGCGATCGCTTCCTTCTCCAGAATGATGGGGAACCCGCAGCACTTCGTCCGGCCGGGATAGGCCACCGCCTCCCCGCCGACGGCCTCGATGACCTTCTCCAGCGACGTGGGATTTTCCGGATCATCGAACCCCAGGTCCCAGGACGGCCGCAGGATGTAGCACCCGTAAAACGGGGCGATCTGGAAATCCGCCATGGGCACCCGCACCTCCTCGCGCAGGCGCGGCAGCCCCACTTCCCGGACCACGACCCAGAGCAGGTGTTTCACCTGCACGGTGCCCCGATAGGTGATGCCCTCGCGGCCGAGCACGGCATTGATCCGATCCAGCAGCCCGGGCTCGGTCTTGAGCCGCTTGTTGGCCGATCCCATGACGCCCTGACAGGTCCCGCAGATCGTCATGACATCCAGGCCGAGCTGCTCGGCCTGCGCCAAGGTGCGGGCATTCAGCGCCAGGGCGACGTCGGGGTCCGCCTCGGTGACCACGCCGGCGCCGCAGCAGGAGGACGCCGTCAGCTCCACCACCTCGATGCCCAGCCGGCCGATGATCGCCATGGTGGACTGATACAGCTCCGGGGTCGCGCCTTTTGCGGCGCAGCCCGGGTAGAGGGCATAGGTCAAGGGCATGCCGTCCTCATGCCCGCGCATTGTAGCAAAGCGGATGCGAAAATGTCCGGGGCGTGCGAACGGAGAGTGCAGAGCCGGTCGTCGCCATCGGGCGTCCTGGGGAGGAGCGCTGGTCTATCAAGGGACGCGCGGCCGGGACAGCCACGCGATCGCCAGGTGACGTCTCCCCGGAAAACGACAACACTTCTACACTAGAGTAGACTGGCGGCTTCGGCGGTCCTCCACGAAAGGAGTGGATCGATGAAGCGGTCACGATTCTCCGAAGAGCAGATCGTCTATGCCATCCGGCAAGCCGAGAGTGGGACTCCGGTCGGCGACCTCTGTCGACAGCTCGGCGTCAGCGAAGCCACCTTTTACACCTGGAAAAAGAAGTACGCGCATCTGGGCGTGAGCGAACTCCGCCGGCTGCGGCAGGTGGAAGAAGAGAACAGCCGGTTGAAACGGCTCGTGGCCGATCTCTCGCGCGACCAACACCTGCTGTCGGAGGCCTTGCGAAAAAAAGTCTAAGGCCCGCCCGCCGCCGGGAACTGGCCCACTGGTTCCGGGACACCTTCTCGGTGAGTTGTGCGCGGGCCTGTCGGTTGGCGCAGTTCGGGCGAGCCTCGTGGTATCGAACAAGTCGCGCCAAGGATCAATCGGCCCTCCGGCTCCGCATGCGGGATCTGGCCCA
>CAYJUM010000071.1:0-13365 GCA_964373355.1 uncultured Nitrospirales bacterium
ATCCTGGACCGCCGGTGTCTCGGTCTGACGCACCAGGGCAAACCCGGTGAGCGCGGTCGTGCTGCGATAGACCTTGTAGCCGGCCAGGTCCGGCTCGGCATTCGGGTTCCATCCCAGGCTCACCAGCTTGTCCCGGCCGACCGCATGCAGCCCCGCGGGCGGCGCGGGGGGCTGCGTGTCGAGGCGGACCGGCCCCAGCACGTCTTCCCAGTCGGTCGTGAGCCCCTTGCGGTCGGACAGATGCCCCACCACGATCAGGCTCTCGGCATTGTCGCCGGGCTTGACCGTGTATGCGCCGGTATAGATGCCCGGCTGGACCTCGGTCATGCTCAATCCGGTGCGGTAGGCCCCCAGGTCGAAGGTGGCCATGAGGTTCGGATCGCCCTGGATCCCGACCTTGATCTGATCGCCCGCCTTCCTGACCAATGTCGAGGCATCGTTGACCAGCAGCGTGATCGTCGGAGCCTTTACCGCCTCCCCGGCCCGCAGCGGCGGGATGGTCTTGACCATCTCCCGGAACAGGTCATCGGAAGCCCGCAGCACCTCGATGTGGCGGAGGGCAAACACATTCGAGACGAGCGTGATGGCCAAGCCGAGGGGCTCGGTCGCAAAGCCGCCTGAATGGGTTCGGGACACGTCTTCCGCTTCCCACAGGGTCTCGCCGCTCTGCGCGTCCACCATGCGCAGCTTGGCGCCCACCGCCACCTGGGCGTAGAGCCCGAGGTACAGCCGGTCGAAATGGGTCACCTGGCCATAGATGACGGCGTCGGCCTTCGTGATGGCGCCGAGCTGCTGTCCGGACTGTTTGGCGATCGCCTCCGCTTTGATCAAGCCCTTTTCCTGGAGCAGGCGGTCGGTGACGATCGTGCGCTGGGTCTCGTAGCGGCGGGAGGTGAAATGGTTGGTGAAGGCGGTGCGGATGACCTGATCGGCCGCCTTGTCCTCATCGGCGGCGGTCTTTCCGGTAAGATTTTCGAACGGAAGGATGGCGACGAGCCGCGGAGGATTCTCTTTCAGCCGGCTGCTGACCTTGTACGCGGCACCGGGGGGTTGACTGACGCCATGCACGATGGCCGTCTCTTTGTCCGCGTAGCCGGCACATCCGGCCAAGAGACAGGCCATGGACAATAGGCTATAGGCCATCGGTTTGGAGGAGGCTCCGTGCCCAGAGCCCATCGCCCATTGCCTCTTGCCCTGGCCTCGGTCAGTCATACACCAACACGACGCGGGCGTTCTTGAGATACTGCGACTGGGATTCGGTCTGCCGGATCTTCTGCACGCCGTCGGCGTTGAGGATGACATCCGTGCCTTTGGACCCGGCGGCCCGGACGCCTTTGACGATCAGGGGATTGTCGGTCACGCGATCCTGGCGGCTCGCCGCGACGAGGTCCTTCGAATAGCCCGCCACGCCGTTCTGCACGGCCTGGTCCCGGGACAACACGTCGCCGACGTAGAGCTCCTGGCCCTGTTCATCGAAGAGCCGGGGCACGAGCGCCGGCTTGAGCCCGAGGCCGCGGGCGTCCACGATCAGACCGCTATAGGTGCCTGCCGAGGGGGCCGGCCGTGATTCCGAGGGTGGGGGGGGTGCAGGAGCCGGAGGAGGAGAGGGCGGAGCCTTCGACAGTCCTTCCGGACGTGCCGGGGCGGCGGAAGGCCGCGGCGTCTCGACGGCCGCGACGGGCGGCGGTTTGGCGGCGAACGGAGCGCTTCCTCCCCGCCGGCCGAGGTCCCGGGGAAGGAGCGCATCGGCCAGATCGCCGCTGAGCGCGAGGCCGACGGTCACCTCCACGCTGCCGTCCGGCAGGTGCTGGACTCTGAGCGGCCGGACATTCTTGATGATCCCCGTGACGCGCGTCCGGATGACGTCGTTCTGGACCAACTGATTTTCCACCAGCGTAGCCGCATCCACGCGCACGCCTTGCACCACCTCCAGGAGATTGCGCTGCGCCACGACGGTGGCGGCCCGCTCGGCCATCGCGCGGGCCTGGGCTGAGTTCACCGCCGCGGGGGGAGGCGCGCCGACGCCGGTCGCGGTGACCATGCGTGTCGTCCAATTGATCGCGCCGGAGCCGATGGTCTCGATCGCGTCGGCAGGCTGCTGCGCCGCGGCGCCGGACAGGCACGCCAGCCACGCGACGGCCATGGCCCCGGCCCTCAGAACCCGGCACGCCCGGTCTGTCTCCATGATCCGGCTCCTGGCTGAGGTCAGGGGGCCCACGCGGTCAGGCTGTCGGGTGACGGCAGGCGGCCCTCCATGCCTCCGATCAGCGGATCGGTCACAATGACCACCTTGGAGCGCTTCAAGGCCACCATCATGCTGGCGTCGCCCTTGATCTTCTTGGCGTCCTCGCTGCTGATCATGATGTTGGCGTTGAGCGCCCCCGCCTTGTCGGCCCCTTTGAGCCTCAAGGGCCGGCGGCCCTCACGCATGCCCGCGCCGACCGCCGCCGGACGGACCACGTAGGCGTCCTCGCCGAAGACGGCCGAGAGGTCCGCGTTCTTCGGGAGCGTCTTGTAGCCGACCATGCCGGACTGTTGCGCGATCGACCGGTCTACCATGTCCGGCCCGTAGAGCACGGCGCCGGAGGGGTCGAGGATCACCGGAAAGACCGCCGGCTTGATCCCGAGCCCCCGGCCGTCGATGACCAGGCCGGTGTAGCCTTCATCGGACGCCAGCTCGGCCGGGATCTCCTGGGGCTTGATCGCCTTTTCGTCCATGAAGGCGCTGATCAGCGAGTCATTCCCCCACAGCGGCATCCGCACCGTCACCTCCACCGCGCCGTCGGCCTGAAAGTCTGTTTTGGTCGTCACGGCGCCCTTCACGAATCCGCTGACCTGGGTCTTGATCACATCGCTGGTGACCATGTAGTTCTCCACCAGCGTGGCCGCATCCACACGGACGCCCTTCACGAGCTCGAGCAGGTTCCTGAGCGCCACGACGTGCGCGGCGCGCTGCGCCATCGCCCGGGCCTGCCCGGACGGCGTCTTGGCCGGCGGCGCGCCGAGCCCGGTCGTCTCGACCCACCCCCCGGTCCAGTTGATCTTCCCGGAGCCCACCCGCTCGATGGTGTCCCCGGCCGCCGACACCTGCGCATAAATATCCGTGGCAGTCAGGACTCCCAATGCCACGGTCAGTCTGATCAGTATTCGCAAACCATTCATTCTTTCTCGCACAAGCCCTCCGTCACCCGTGAACTGCGCGCTCCGTCACATCACTCAAACACCAACCACTCACTCACTAAATTTTCAACGCTTCTTTGAACATCCGGATCGCCAGGAGCGCGTCCGCACCGGACACGACCTGATTGGCGCCGAACTCCCCGGTCATCTTGTCCGCCTCCAGGATGCCGCGGCTGCTGAGGATCATCGCGGCGTTGAAGTAATACACGTCGGGCCGCACGTCCGGGAACAGGGACTTCTGCCCGATGAACTGCGTGGCCAGCTTGTCGTCGCCGGTCACCTTCATCATGATGTCCTCCAGCATGACGGCATACTCGGCCTTGGTGAGCGGTTTGTTCGGCTCGAACTTGTGCTCGGGCGAGGGCTCGAGTCCCCTCACGCCCAGCTTCACCACGACGTCGATGTCCGCCTTCAACGGATGGTTGGCGACATCGGTGGCCGGCTCCATGGCCACGACCTTGTCGGCTTCAAAGGCCTTGCCCGGCGACTTGAAGGACGTGTCGAACGTCTTCCCGCCGCGCTTCTCGAACAGCCGGTCCAGGGCGAGCTCCTCGATGAAGAGCGCCGCCACGTCCGCCCGGTTGATCCGGTCCAGCAGCGCGATCTCCTTGCCGACCTTGGTGCCGGGCGCGGCCCGCTGGATCTTCTGGACCACCTTCCATTCCCGGTCGGCGTCACCCACGAGCTCCTTGTTGAGCTCCACGACCGCCTTGAACCGCTCCGACGCCTTGTCGAAGGCGAACCCGGTCCGGTACGCCTGGCCCATGTAGTAGCAGAGCTGCGCGCTCATCGAGTCGCGCTTCAAGCCCTTCTTGTAGGCCTTCTCCGCATCCTCCAGCCATCCGTCGCCACGCTCCATGGTCAGCACGCGGATCCGCGTGACCTGGGCCGCGACCTCGCCGTCCTTCTGGTAGTCCTCCGCCTCGTCGATGTGCTGGTAGGCGCTCTTGAAGTCGCCCTTGGCGCCATAGACCAGCGCGACGCCCGCGTGCCCCTTGGCATACTTCGGGTCCAGCGCCACCGCGCGCAGGAACGCCTTCATGGCGCCATCCAGATCGCCCTTGTCGAACAACCTGACCCCGATCGAATACTGGTGATCGGGCGTGTCCATGGCGGATTCCGGCTTGATCGGCTCGGTTCCGCACGCGGACACGCTGAGAGCCAGCACCACGGTGCCCAGCGCCGCCGCCAGGCCTTGCCATCTTGTCTGCATCGTGTTCATTGCTGATCTCCTTCCTGAGTCCTCACTGAAGACCGGCACCTTCATTCGTTTCACGTTTCACGCTTCACGTCTTAATCAAGCACCACCATGACGCGGGCCTTCTCGAGAAACGTCAGATTTTCCTTCATGCCGTGCAGCGTCTGGGCGTCCGCATTGCTGATGACGAGGTCGGTCTTGTTGGGGCCGTCCGCTTTCAGCGCCTTGACCACGAAGGGACGCTCCGTCACGCGCGGGTTCGATTGCGCGGCCGGCAGGTCCTTGATGTAGCCCATCATGCCCTGCTCCACCGCATATTCCCGGCCGACGTAGGCCGATCCGTAGACCTCACGGCCTTCTTCGTTCCGGATCTTGGGAGCCATCGCCGGGCGCACGCCCACGCCGCGGGCATCCACGATCAGGCCGGTGTACGCCGTGCTCGCCGCGGGCCCGCCCGGCGCCACCGGCACGGGGCTGCGCGGCTGCGCCGTGAAAGACCGGCCGCCGCCGGCCGGCGCCTGAGCGGCGATCGGCGGAGCGGGTCTCGTCTTCGGCAGCACCAGGTTGGAAAAGTCTCCGTTGAGCCGCATGGCCACGGTGACCTCGACGAGCCCGTCGGGCGCCGTCTCCTTCTTGACGACCTGCGCGCCTTTGACAAAGCCGCTGACCTGCGATTTGATGACGTCGCTGCTGAGGACCATGTTCTCGACCAGCGTCGCCGAATCCACCCGGACACCATTGACCACCTCGAGGAGATTCCGGTACGCCACGACGACGGCCGCCCGCTCCGCCATGGCGCGGGCCTGCGCCGCGTTGGCGGCATTGGGCGGCGCGGCCCCCTGGCCGACCGCCGTCACGACGCCGGTGGTCCAGTCTACGCTGCCGTTCTGCCCGACCTGCTCCAGCACATGAATCATGGTCTGGGCCTGAACGGGCGCCAGACCCAGCGCCAGCCCCAGCACCACGGCAATTCCGATTACTCGCGTCAGCCAACGTTCCATCACGTCCTCCTTTGTCTGGTCGGAACCGTCAGCGGCGGACCATGCCTTCGTACTGCGGCATGCGCTCCGTGACCCGCTTCAGATAGTTCCGGGTCTCTTCCGGCGTCTTCTCGCTCAGCAGCATGAACACCTGCTCTTCCGGTAAATTCTCGACGGGGAACCGCTTCAGGATCTTCCCCCGGACGTTCCCCGGTCCCCAGTTGTAGGCGCTGATCACCACATAGTTCTTCTTGTCGCCGTCGGCCAGGTCCTTGAAGATCTGATCGTTGAGGATGTGCAGATAGGCCGCGCCCAGCTCGACGTTGTTGGCGGGATCGAACAGATAGACGTCGTCCAGCACCTTGTCGTCCTTGTAGACGAAGTTGTAGGCGTCCCGCGCCGCCGCCCGCGGCACGAGCTGCATCAAGCCGTAGGCCGGGATATGCGACTGGGCCTTCGGGTTGAATGCCGATTCGGTCTGGATGACGGCCAGCACCAGCTGCGGGTCCACGTCGAAGCGCTTGGCGGAGACCAGGACGACGTCCAGGTACTGTTGCGCGCGCTTCTTGACGTGATCGGGCGCCAGCTTCACCGTGGCGGTGACCTTGGCCCGTGTCACGCCGTCCCGTGACTCGACCGGCTTGGCGTCCACGACCAGGTTGGGCAGGACCTCCTCCTTGAGGAACGGCTTGGCGTTCTGCGGGCTGACCGGCCGTCCCGTCCGGCCCACCACCTGATCGGCCAGCACCCGCTGGTTTTCCCGCGCCTGCTCCGCCAGAATCTGCTCAAACTGGCGGGCGATCTCTTCCTGGGCCGCCAACAGGACGTCAGACGACGCCGGCTTCTGGCCCTTCGGCACCGGCACCACGGCCGACACTTCGATCGTGCCGTCCTCGAAATTCACGATGCTGCGGGCGTCGTAGTCGGCGGAATAGGCCACCCACTCCTTCTTCGTGGACTGGAGCGCCTTGTCCCACTTCTTTTCGATCTCGCGCCTCGCCTTTTGCCACCGCTCCTCGATCTCCTGCTCGCGTTTCCGCCATGCCGCCTCCATGCTCTGGCGTTTCGCGCGATACTGCTCTTCCACGCTCAGCAGCGTCTCGTCGGCCTGCTGCTGGCGCTGCTGGAATCGCTTGTTGATTTCTTCGAAAGGGTCGGCTTGAGCCAGGACGTCGGCAGGCATGAAGACCGAGAGCGCGAGCGCAAACCAGGCGATCATCATGTGAGTTCTACGTGGCGGCTGGGAGATCGGTTTTCACAGTCCAAAGAGCCTTGTAACTCTCTTCGGAATAAGGAGAAATCAGGCCGGCCTGTTGCTCAGGGGAGGAGGATAGTTGGAACGGGGGGGAAAGTCAATTTAGACCACAGATCTCACACCGGGTGCTCACGGTCTGGCCGGCTCCGTATTGATCGCGGCGTCTTTGAAGGATTTCACCTCCAGTTCCAGCTTGACGGCGTCCGCCTCCCGCCCTTGACGGCGCGCCAGGGTCACGGCCCGCTCCAGCTCCACGAGCGCCCTGGCCGGCTGCCCCAGGGCCCGGTAGGCGGCATAGGCCTGCTGGGCGTACTCCGCGGCCACGTCGTGGCGGTTCTGCCGTTCCGCGACGCGCGCCAGGTTGGCAAGATCGGCAGCCACCGCCGCACGGTCCTCCGCCATCCTGTCCAGCGCCAAGGCCATGAAAAACGGCGCCCAGGCCTCCTCCACGCGGCCGGCCTCCTCCGCAACCAAGCCTAGATTCACAAGATTGGTGGCCTGTCCCCGCGTCTCATCCAGCTCCGTGTTGATGGCGAGCGCTCGCCGGAAGAAGTCCTGCGCGGCGGGGAGATCGCCCGCCTGTTTCCGGAGGAGACCCAGGTTGTTGAGGAGCACTGCTTCAATGCGGCGATTGCCGATGCGCGCCGCCAGCTCTACGGCCTCCTGGTAGAGCGCCTTGGCCTGGTCCGGCTGGCCGGCCTGCTGCGTGGCCGCGCCGAGATAGGACAGCGACTCCGCCACCAGGTCCGGGCGGTTGAGCGTCCGGGCCAGCTCCGTCGCCCGACGGTGCAGGTCGAGCGCCGTCGCGGACATGCCCTGCCGGGCCCAGGCCGTGCCTTCATCGTTCAGCGCCAATACCAAGCCCGCGCGATCGCCCGTGCTCTCGGCCAGCAGTCGCGCTTCTTGGAACAGCACGCGAGCGCGCTCGACCTCGCCACGGTCGAGGAATTGCTGCCCTTCCGCGTGCAGAGTCCTGACCTTCATCACGAGCGGCGGAACGGATTCCGTCACCGGCGGACTCTCGGCACAGCCCGCGACCGCCAGCACAACTGAAGCAGTGAAGAGTAAGGAGGGAAGAGTCAGGAGACCAAGACCGGATTTTCTCTTGTGACTTCTCACCTCGAATCCCCTCCTCACGCCTGACGCTTCACGCCTTTCCCCCTCACCCTTCACGCTTCACCCTTCACTTCTCCAGGAATTGGTCTCCGCGGAGGCTGCGCAGTCCGCTCTCGGGGATCGGCTCGGGCTCGGGCCCGGCATTCTTCACGAACGTGCTCACCGGAAACGTCTTCTTGGCGCCCCGGATGATGAGGTTCAGGTCTTTGAACGTCGAATTGGCCGTCCGGACCAGCGCCGGCATCTCCTTGCCGACGTCCTGCAGGGCGTCGGTCGTCACCTTGATGTTGTTCGCCGCGTCCCTCGTCGTCTCCATGATCCGGGGAAGCGCGGCGGCCGCGACCGCCGTGTGCTGCACCACGCCCTCGGTGACCTTGAGCGTGCTTTTCACCGAGCTGGTGATCTCGGGCAGGGCCTGCGCGGTCTTCTCGACCGTCGCGACGGTGCGCTGGACCGACCCGACCACCGCGGGCAGCTCCGCCGTGATCTGGGGCAGGGCTGCGGCTGTCTTCTCCACCGATCCCACCGTCCGCTGGACCGAGCTGATGACCGCCGGCAGCGCCGCGATGGACTGCTGCACTGACCCGGTGATTGCCGGCAGGGCCGCGGCCGTCTTCTCGATGGAGCCGACCACGCGGTGGACCGCGCCGACGACCTCCGGGAGCTCCTTGATGGCGCGATCCACGGTGGCCACCGCCTGGCTGCCGGTCTGCACCGTGTCCTTCACATCCCTGGTGATCTGCTCGACGTTCAAGAGCGTGCGCTGGACCGACTGGAGCACCGGCGCCACCTCGTTGACCAGCTCGGCCAGATCGCGCGGCTCGACGGCCGCGATCCTGGCCCCATCGGCCAACGGCGGCACGGTCCGGCTCCCCAGGGTCACCAGAAGCTGGCTTTGCCCGACCACGACCCCGCTCCGTTCCACGGCCACGACCGAATCCTGGCGGACCTTGTCCTGGTACCGGCCCAGCATCTGGAGCCCGACGTCGATGGCCCCGGCATCGTTGAGCGTGACCGTCTTTACCTTGCCGATCGGGATGCCGGCGAGCAGGACGGGAGCACCAGGCTCGAGACCGTAGGATTTGTTCAGCTGGGTGGTGAGCAGGTATTTCTGCTCGAAGACGTGCTCGGCCTTGGCCATGAACCAGGCCACCAGGAGCAAGCCGACGAGCGGCAGCACGATGAAGCCGCCGACGATCTGCTCGATCCGCTTGGTCGAGAAACTGTGTGAATAGTGCATCTTCATGGGATCCTCCTACATCAAATAGCCGTGTCGTCCGGCATCCGTCATCAACGCGGCGCGCGGCCCGAACGCCTCCACGCGGCCGTTCCTGATGAACGCCACGCGGTCGGCGCGCTCGACGAGCGGAGAAAATCCGCTCAGCAGGGTCACGATGGTGCAGGTCCGCCCCCGCCGGCGGCGATCCAGCAGGTCGGCAAGCCGGCGGGCCCGGTCCGCATCCAGGCCGAGGACCGGCTCATCCAACAGCAACAAGTCGGGCTCCGTCACGAGCGCCCGGGCGATCGCCGCGCACCGCGCCTCGCCGGGACTCAGCCCGGCCGGAAACCGGTCGCGCACGGGGATCAGGTCCAGCTCCGCGAGCAGGGGCAGGACCCTGGCGGTCACCTCGTCCTCGGACAGGCGGGTGTGGTACCGCAGCGGCAGGGCCACGTTGTTGAACACGGTCATGTTCGTGAGCAGGCCCGGCTGTTGCAGCACGACTCCAAGATGCAGACGGAGGTCACTGAGACCATCCTCGTCCAACGACGCGAGGCGCCGGCCCAGCACCCGCACAGTCCCGCGGTTGGGAGAGCGCAGCCCGGTACAAAGCTCCAGGACCAGGCTCTTGCCGGAACGGTTCGGCCCGATGAGGACCACCCATTCGCCCCGCGGGATCGCCAGGGACAGCTCCGCCAGCGTTTCGCCGTCCTCGCCCTCCACGACGACGTCCTGCAGCTCGATCGCGTTCATCCGAGGTAGGCGAGCAGCATGACGACTATGTCCAGCAGCAAACAGACCGTGATCGAGTTGATGATCGCCTGCGTCGTCTGCTGCGGCACCTCGGTGGGAGACGAGCGCACCGACAGGCCGTGATGGCAGCAGATGCCGGCCACGGCCGTCCCGAACAGCATGCCCTTGGCGACGGTGACCAGCACGTCGGTCAAGGAGAGTGACCGGGCCACCGCCTGCGCGAACGCGCCGAAGGACACGGTCATCTTGGCCTTCGCCGCGAGGAAACCGCCGAGCACCGCCACGGCGTCGAAATACAGGATCAGGCAGATGATGGAGACGACCAGGCCGACCACGCGGGGCGCGACGATGAAGTGCAGAACCCGGATGCCCATCAGCTCCAGCGCCGTGATCTCGCGGCCCACCCGCATGTTGCCGAGCTCGGTCGTGATGGCCGCGCCCGACCGCCCGATCACCAGGAAGACGGTCAGCAACGGACCCAATTCCCGGATCACGACCACCACGATGATGCTCCCGATCAGCCCGGCGGAGCCTACCTTGGAGATCTGCGTGCCGGCCTGCGTCATGATGATGATCCCCACCATGAGGGCGATCGCGCCAAGGACCGGGAGGGCATCCACGCCGGTAAAGAGGACCTGCCGGGCGGTGACGCGCACCACCTCGGCGCGGCCGTACCGGCGGAAAGCGGCTAATTCGCGGAGGGAGAGGAAGACAAGGGTCCAGAGATCGGCGAGGTACGCGCAGCCGGCCACAGTGACCCGTCCGAGGGAACGGACCATGGCGCCGAGGATCGGCTCCGGCTGCGAGCCCACCGTTGAGGCCGCGTCGCCGTCCTTCACGGCGAGTCCCTCGGCCCGCGCAGGCTGGTCATGTCGGCCGATTCAGGTGCATGGGCTCGCGGATGTGGTCACTTCGGCCCGCGTCAGCGGTTCACGTTGGGTGGCCCAGCTTGTCCCAGTCGCTCAGGAACTTCTTCAGGCCGATGTCGGTCAGCGGGTGCTTGAAGAGCTGCTGGAAGACGGCGTGGGGCATCGTGCAGATGTCGGCGCCGGCCAGCGCCCCCTCGACGATGTGCTGCGGATGGCGCGCGCTCGCGAGGAGGATCAACGTCTTGAAGTTGTAGTTCTTGAAGATCGTGATGATCTGGCGGATCAACTCCATGCCGTCGGTGCTGATGTCGTCCAACCGGCCGACGAACGGCGAGACGCACCACGCGCCCGCCTTGGCCGCCAGCAGCGCCTGAGAGGGCGAGAAGCAGAGCGTCACGTTGACCTTGATGCCCTCCTCCGCGAGCCGTTTGGTGGCCTTGATGCCCTCGGGGATCAGGGGGCACTTGACCACGATGTTCTTGTGGATCTTGGCGAGCTCCCGCCCTTCCTTGACCATGGCGTCCGCTTCCAGCGTCACCACTTCGGCGCTGACCGGGCCGTTCACGACGCTGCAGATCTCCTGCAGCAATTCCTTGAAGTTCCGGCCTTCCTTCGCCGCGAGGGACGGGTTCGTCGTGATCCCGTCCAGCACGCCCATGCTGGCGGCCTCCCGGATCTCCTTCACATTCGCTGTGTCCAGAAACAATTTCATGATGGGCTCCTTTGCATCGCCATCGCGACGTCTTGCCCGAATTCTAGACAAAAATCGGCGCCGATTGCAAACACCGAGCGGCCTCCTGCTCCACCCTGACGACGAGACCGGCCCGGCCGCCCGCTTGGAGTCCGATCTGTACGCAAGGCTGAGGAGTCCATCGGCGCACGGGCCGCGGCGGCGGGACGTGCGCCTCCGCGAGGCAGTCTAGCGGCCGCTTTCCGACCCCCGAGCAGATCCCCTGCTGGGTTTGCAAAATCCTGCCGGCTCCCCTATAAACGAGGCTCGCCGGGCGATCACGGCCGAGGATTGAGGTCACAGATGATGCTGCTCAGAATCGTAGGGCTGGTTGTGTTGCTCGTCGGATGTGCGGAGCTGCGCCAGTTCTGGGACAAGGAGTTCGTCGAGGTCTATACGCCGGGCGCGAGTCAGGAGCAGAAGATCCGCGAGACCGGAGGGATCCTGAACTACTGGCTGGGGCGCCCGAGGGACGAGCGCATCCGCGTCATGGGGCCGCCCGACCGGTGCACGGCGCTCCAGACCGGAGAGGAGGTCTGCGAGTGGACGACGCGGGGCGCCTCATCCGGGCAGCAGGTCACCTACACCTACGACCGGGGCGTCGCGACCGCGTGGAGCTACCGCGGCACGCTCGGCGTCTTTTCGAGCGACACCTTCCAGACCGGGAAGGCCTCGGTCTCCGCCAGCCAGGCGAGCTCATCCTCATCCGAATGGGTCCATCCGACCAAACCCAAATCCGACTTCACCCAGGAATTCACGAACTGCCAGAACGACATCGTGAAGAACCCGAAGTCCGTCTATGCAGACCGATTCGTGCTGCAGGACCTGACCTTCGCCTGCATGAAACAGCGGGGCTGGCGGCAGGGGCACTAGTGGAGCTGGGGACCGGGACCTGGCCGCTCAGAGCCTCGTGAAGCCGGAGCCGGAGGTCGTCTTCCTTTAATCCAACGGGATGCGGGACTTGTGCCGCCCCAGCCACTGGTCGAAGGTCTGGAGCGCAGGGTTGAGGGTGCGTGCGACGTCGGGACTGCGCGCGCTGCAGAAGGCGTCATTGAAGTCGCGCTTGCACTGAAACATGTTGCCAAGATCCTCAGCGCCCGGAAAGCCGAACTTCCGGTAGGCCTCCGGCGTGACCGCGTTGTAACGGACCTCCTGCCCCAATGCTTTCGTCAGTGCTGCGGCCATCTGCGCACCGGTCAAATGCTCGCCGGCAATCCCCACCGTCTTGCCGATATATTCCCGGCCTGTCTTAAAGATCCCGAGGGCGCACTTGCCGATGTCCTCCGCGGCGATCCCTGGAAGCTTCTTGTCGCCCATCGGCAGCGTAAACGCCAGCTTCCCATCCGGGCCTTTCTTGGGCCCCATGCCGAAGTGAATCAAATTGTCCCAATAGAACGACGTGAGCAGGAAGGTTGTCGGCACGCCAAGCTCTCTGAACACCCCATCGGCCTCGCCCTTGGCATCGAAGTGCGGCACCTTGTACTTCCCCATCAGGGTCGGCATCCGGGTGTCGCTCAGCGGGACCCACTTGCGCGTATCCTCCAGCGTGGACCAGATGACATGTTGAACGCCGGCGTGCTTCGCCGCCTGGGCCATGTTCCCGGCCTGCGCCACCTCCCTCTCGGGCGAGAAGTGCTCCCAGAAGTTCGTGACGCAGAACACGGCCGACGCGCCCGTGAAGGCCCGCTTCAGGCTCTCGACGTCGTCCAGGTCCGCCGCGGCGACCTCGGCGCCGAGCCCGGCGAGGGCCTTGGCCTTCTCGGAGCCGACGTTCCGCGTCAGAGCCCGCGCCGTGAAGCTCCCCTGCTCGGCGAGAATCGCACGGACCAGTCCCCCGCCCTGCATGCCCGTGGCCCCCACAACGGCGATGAGCTTCTTCTCCGCCATAGCGATTCTCCTTAGTAAGTTTGGAACGGCGATGGGTGACGTCCGCCTGACGACTGCAGTGTCAATTGGCTGGATGGTTGGTCCCGTTCGTTCACCCGATGGCCCAGGACCTTGGTCGCCTTTTTCACGTCTCGGGGCCTCACCCAGAGGAGCGCGCCGTAGCGACCTTGGCCGGAGC
>CAYJUM010000072.1:0-1038 GCA_964373355.1 uncultured Nitrospirales bacterium
GACGATCGGGTTTCCGCCCGAGGACCGGCCGTTCAGTCCGCATCTCACGCTGGCGCGGATCAAGGAGCGCTCGCGCGAGGTGGGACAGGCGCTCCAGGATCTCGGAGTCCTAGAGTCGCCGCAGCCGGTGGGCCGGTTGCACGTGCGGAGCGTATCGCTGATGAAGAGCGAGCTGCACCCGTCGGGCGCGGTGTACACGCGACTGCATGCATGGCCGCTGCGATCGGAAACTTAGCCATTGCCGCTCCCAGTGAAATCTGTATAATTGACCACCCTGTTGCATCAAGGAGGGCGCCATGACCGAGAAAGATGAGCGAAAGCGCGCGCTTGACCTGGCCCTGACCCAGATCGAGAAGCAGTACGGCAAAGGGGCGATCATGAAGCTCGGCACCTCCGAGGTCGCGGCGCCGGTGCCGGCGATCTCCACGGGTTCCCTCGGGCTGGACCTCGCGCTCGGCGTGGGCGGGTTTCCCCGCGGCCGTGTCGTGGAGATCTTCGGCCCGGAAGCCTCCGGCAAGACCACGCTCTCCCTGCATGCGATCGCGGAAGTGCAGAAGGGCGGCGGGACGGCGGCCTTCATCGATGCGGAGCATGCGCTGGACACGGGCTACGCCAGGAAGCTCGGCGTCCAGACCGACGACCTCCTGGTTTCCCAGCCGGACACGGGCGAGCAGGCGCTCGAGATCGCTGAGACGCTGGTCCGGAGCGGGGCGATCGACATCATCGTCGTGGACTCCGTCGCCGCGCTCGTGCCGCGCGCCGAGATCGAGGGCGAGATGGGCGACGCGCACATGGGTCTCCAGGCGCGCCTGATGTCCCAGGCCTTGCGCAAGCTCACGGCCGCCATCTCCAAGTCGCTGACCACGGTCGTGTTCATCAATCAGATCCGCATGAAGCTGGGCGTGATGTTCGGCAACCCGGAGACCACGACGGGGGGCAATGCGTTGAAATTCTACGCCTCGGTGCGGCTGGACATCCGCCGGATCGAGTCCATCAAGGAAGGGCAGGAGGTCATCGGCAGCCGCGTCCGCGTGAAGG
>CAYJUM010000072.1:1048-2415 GCA_964373355.1 uncultured Nitrospirales bacterium
AGGTCGTCAAGAACAAGATGGCGCCACCGTTCAAGCAGGCGGAGTTCGACATCCTGTTTGCCGAGGGGATCTCCAAGGCCGGCGAGCTGGTGGACCTGGGGGTGGATCGCAAAGTGCTCGAGAAGACCGGCGCCTGGTACAGCTATAAGAACGAACGGCTGGGGCAGGGCCGGGAGCAGGTCCGCGAGTTTCTGAAGAGCAACCCGGCGATCGCCCGCGAGGTCGAGACCCGCCTGCGCGACCTGGCCGGCGCGGCTGTGCGCCAGGCGGAGAAGCGCGCCGACGGGCGCGAGCCGCGGCTGGAGGACAAACGCCCGGACGGCCGGGACGACAAGCGGGCCCACGTCGGGCGCTCGGCCTGAGCGCGATCGGAGAGGAAGGACGTCATGCCCTGGAAGATGGATGAGTTGCTGACCGAAGCCGTGACCCAGCGTGCGTCGGACATCCATATCAAGGTCGGCAATCCGCCGGCCTTCCGCATCGACGGCAGCCTGGTTCCCCAGACGAAGTTCCCGGCGCTGGGCCCCGAGGACGGGATGGCGCTCGTCTTGTCGCTGATGACCCCGGTCCAGCAGCAGAAGTTCAAAGAGCGCGGGGAGACGGACTTCAGCTACAGCGCGTCGGGGGCGGGCCGCTTCCGGGCCAATGCGTTCCAGCAACGGGGCTACGTCGGGCTCGTGCTGCGGGTGATCCCCGGCAAGATCCCCGGCCTGAAAGACTTGAACCTCCCACCCGTCCTGGAGACCCTGGCGCTGGAGCACCGCGGGCTGATCATGGTCACCGGCACGACCGGCTCCGGCAAATCCACCACGCTCGCGGCGATGATCGATTGGATCAATTCGAACCGGGACGCCAACATCGTCACGGTCGAGGACCCCATCGAGTTCCTCCACCAGGACAAGAAGTCCATCGTCAGCCAGCGGGAGATCGGGATCGACACGGAGTCGTTCAGCACGGCGCTGCGCAGCGCGCTCCGTCAGGACCCCGACGTCATCCTGGTGGGCGAGATGCGGGACGTGGAGACGATCTCCACCGCGCTCGTGGCCGCCGAGACGGGGCACCTGGTCATGAGCACACTCCACACGCTGGACGCCTCCGAGACCATCAACCGGATCATCTCGGTGTTTCCCCCGCATCAACAGCAGCAAATCCGTATTCAGCTCGCGGCGGTCATCAAGGGGATCGTGTCGCAGCGGCTGGTGCCGCGAAGCTCCGGCAAGGGCCGGGCGCCGGCGGTGGAGATCATGGTGGCGACCGAGACCATCCGCGAGTGCATCGTCGATCCCGACAAGACCCGCCGCGTCACGGAGCTGATCGCGGCTGGCCAGTCCCAGTACGGGATGCAGACCTTCGACCAGTCGCTGTAT
>CAYJUM010000072.1:2425-13364 GCA_964373355.1 uncultured Nitrospirales bacterium
ATATAACCCACTCTGTCCCTCCCCGACGCTCTTCCGATCTGACCTTCGACCAGTCGCTGTATGATCTGTACCGGCGCGAGCTGATCACCATCGAGGAAGCGTTGAAGTGGGCGACCAATCCGCAGGACTTCATGCTGAGGGTCAAGGGCATTCAATCCACGTCCGAGATGGTCTTGACCGATTCCGCCGCTCCCGGCCCAGACCGCCAGGCGGCCGCCAGACCGCAGGCGTCCGCAAAGCCTCCGGAGAAAAAGAGCATCTTCGACCGGTTCGGGAACTGAACCGGCGGGATGTCGCGGTGTCCGGACGCATGGCCCGCCAGTCCATCCCGCGCACCGGACGACGGCCGGCCGTGGGGCGCCGGGCGGAGCAATCCGCCGATCGAGTAGAATCAGCGGCGGTCCGGTACCTGGCCGCACGGGACCGCTCCGAGGCGCAGTTCAAGGCGCACTTGGCGAAGGTCGGCGCCACACCGGCCCGGATCAGGGCCCTCACCACGCTGTTTCGAGCCCGTGGCTATCTGGATGATGCGGCGTTTGCCATGCGGATGTGCCGGTCGCGCCTGGCCCGCCGGCCGGTCGGCAGGGCCAGGCTGGAGGCCGAGCTGGTGCGGCGCGGCGTGGACTCGGCGGTCGTCCGCCGGACCCTCGATCTGGTCTACGGCGAGGCCGGCGAAGAGCAGCTCGCCGCCCGTCTCTTGCGCGCTTCTCCCCTGCGCGCCGGTCGCTCGGACCTGGCGCGCCGCATCGGGCTCCTGCAGCGATCGGGGTTCAGCGAAGAGACGATCGAAACGGTCCTGGGACGAAATACCTGTGAGTGGTGATCCGTGATACGTGATGTAGTCAGGCCCTTTAATCACTGATCACGGATCCCTGATCCCCTCCTTACAGAAGATATGAGCAAGGGCGCCAACGACCTCCGGCAATCCTTCCTGCGCTACTTTACCGAGCGCGGCCATACGGCCGTGCCCAGCTCCTCCCTGATTCCCCAGGCCGATCCGACGCTGCTCTTCACGAACGCCGGCATGAACCAGTTCAAGGAGGTCTTTCTCGGACAGGACATCCGGCCGTACAAGCGGGCCGTGACCGTGCAGAAATGTATGCGGGCGGGCGGCAAGCACAACGACCTCGAGAACGTGGGCTACACCCGGCGGCATCACACCTTTTTCGAGATGCTGGGGAACTTCTCCTTCGGGGACTACTTCAAGGAGGACGCCGTCCGCTTCGGTTGGGATTACATCACGAACGTGGCCGGCCTTCCGAAGGAGAAGCTCTGGGTGACCGTGTTCCGGGAGGACGACCAGGCCTTCGATCTCTGGACCCGCCTCGTCGGGCTCCCGCAGGACCGCGTGCTGCGGATGGGCGAGAAAGACAACTTCTGGCAGATGGGGGAGACCGGCCCCTGCGGGCCCTGTTCCGAGATCCTGATCGATCAGGGCGCGGCGCTGGGGTGCGGGAAGCCGACGTGCGCGGTCGGGTGCGACTGCGACCGGTATCTCGAGGTCTGGAACCTGGTATTCATGCAGTACGACCGGGATGCCGGCGGCGTGCTGCGGCCGCTGCCCCGACCGAGCATCGACACCGGCATGGGGCTGGAGCGTCTGGCGGCGGTCGCGCAGGGCGTCGCCAGCAACTACGACACCGATCTCTTCCGGCCGATCCTGGGGGCGGCCGGAAAGCGGACGGGCCACCGGTATGGCGCGCAGGCGGAACATGATCGGTCCCTCCGGGTGATTGCCGACCACCTCCGGGCCACCGCGTTTTTGATCGCGGAAGGGGTGTTGCCGTCGAACGAGGGGCGGGGCTATGTCCTGCGGCGCATCATGCGCCGCGCGGCCCGGCATGGCCGCCTGCTGGGCGTGAGCGAGCCGTTCCTCTTCGAGCTGACCGGGAGCGTGATCGAGCAGATGGGAGACGCGTACCCCGAGCTGCGCGCCGCGGCGTCGACCATGACCGAGGTCGTCCAGGGCGAGGAAGAGCGGTTCATCACCACGCTCGACCAGGGCCTGCCGATCCTGAATGATCTGATCGCCAGGGCGAAGGCCGCCGGACGGGACCGGCTGCCGGGCGAGGACGCGTTCAAATTGTACGACACGTATGGCTTCCCGCTGGACTTGATCGCCGAGGCGTGCCGCGAGCAGCAGATGGCCCTGGATGAGACGGGCTTCCAGCGGGCGCTGGAGGAGCAGCGGGACCGGGCCCGGAAGAGCGCGGAGTTCACCGCGGCGACCGCCAAGCCGGTGCTGCAGGAGCTGAGCGGCCGCATCGGTCCCACGCGGTTCATCGGGTACGAGCGACTCGACGCCGCGTGCGTGATCAAGGCGATTCTGAAGAACGACCAGCTCATGAAGGAAGCGGTGGAAGGCGAGGAGGTGGAACTCGCGCTGGACGTGACGCCGTTCTACCCGGAGGGAGGAGGGCAGGTGGGAGACCAAGGTCTGCTCACCGGGCCGGAGGGGCAGATGGAGGTGCGCGAGACCACACGCCCGGCGCCCGATATCGTCCTGCACCGCGGAGTCGTGCGAAAGGGACGCATCCGGGAAGGCGAGCGGCTGTGGGCGGCGGTGAACCCGGCGCTCCGGCAGGAGGCCGCCCGCAACCATACGGCGACGCACCTGCTCCACGCCGCGCTCCGCGAAGTCCTCGGCCCGCACGTGAAACAGTACGGATCCCTGGTGGCGCCCACCCGGTTGCGGTTCGACTTTGCGCACTTCCGGCCGCTGTCCCCGCGCGATGCCGATGACGTCGAGAGTCTCGTCAATGAGCGGGTGCGGCGGAACGATACGGTGCAGACGCAGGTCATGGGGATCCAGGAGGCGGTGGCCCAGGGCGCCCTGGCCTTCTTCGGGGACAAGTACGGGAAAGAGGTGCGGGTCGTGAGCATCAATACCTTCAGCAAGGAGCTCTGCGGGGGGACGCACTGCCGGCACACCGGCGAGATCGGCCTGTTCCGGGTGGTGTCCGAGACCGGCGTAGCCGCCGGCGTGCGTCGGATCGAGGCCTTGAGCGGCTCGGGCGCGATGGCCGAGCTGAAGCGGCTGGAGGCCGAGATCCGGGACCTGTCCGAGCTGTTGCAAGTGGGGCCGGCCGACCTGGTCGGCAAAGCGCGAAAGGTGGTCGCTCAATTGAAGGAGAAGGAGCGCGAGCTGGAGCAGCTCAAGTTGCGGGTGGCGACCGGCTCCGGCGAGCAGGCCCAGGTCCGGACGGTGCGGGGGGTGCCGGTGCATGTGCAGCGGGCCGACGGCATGCAGATCGCGGAGTTGCGCACCCTGGCGGACCGGCTGCGTGATAAGGTGAAGACCGGGGTGATCGCGTTGGGGTCGGCGCACGAGGGGAAGGTCGTCCTGCTGGTGGTCGTGACCAAGGACCTGCTCGACACGCTTCGCGCCGGCGACCTGATCCGCGAGATGGCGGCCGAGGTCGGCGGCACCGGCGGGGGGCGTCCCGACATGGCGCAGGCAGGCGGCAAGGACCCCGAGAAGCTCGATGCGGCCCTGGCCAAAGTGTTCGACCTCATCGAGACGGCGCTGGCCAGGAAGGGTCCTTAGTCATCGGTAATTTGTAATCGGCCAGGGCTTTGACTCATTACCGCTTACCAGTTACCGATTACTCTTCAAGACGTTATGAGCACAGGCAAGCGCATCCTGGCCCTGGACCCGGGCACCAAGCGCATCGGCATCGCGCTCAGCGACGAGCTGCGCTGGACCGCCCAGCCGCTCGAAACGTACGAGCGCCGCACGCTGCAGGCCGACCTCGCGCACATTCGAGCGCTCGTCACGCTGCACGATGTCGGGGAGGTGGTGACGGGGCTGCCCATCAGGCTCAGCGGAGAGATCGGTCCGGAAGCCCGGAGAGTCCAGGAGTTCATCGCCCAGCTCCAGGCAGTCCTGACCGTGCCGGTCATCGCCTGGGACGAGCGGTTGACCTCGAAGGCGGCGGAGCAATTCCTCATCGAGGCGGACGTCAGCAGGAAGAAACGCAAGGGAACGGTGGATCGCGTGGCTGCCGCGCTCTTGCTCCAGAGTTACCTCGAGAGCCTCTCGTCCGGCGATTCCATGGCTCCCCAGCACCATCCGGAGAGCTGTGACCCCCGTGATGCATGAAGCAGGGAGAGCGCTCCTCTGGGGGCTGCTGGTCGCGGGACTCTTGAGCCTCGCCGGCTATCAGGGCTCCCGCTGGCTGCTGCAGCCGCCGGCCACGGAGACCGGCGACCACACGGTTCGCACCGTCGAGATCCCGCCGGGAGCGACGTTCCGGCAGGTGGCCGCCCTCCTCAAGCAGGAACACCTGATCGCCAACTACTGGATGTTCCGGCTGCTGGGCAAGCTGGAATCGGCGGATCGTCGCATCATTCCCGGTGAATACGCCTTCCACGCCAGCATGCGTCCGACCGAGATTCTCTCCGATCTCGTCGCGGGCCGGGTCGTGCTGCACGCCGTCACCATTCCCGAAGGCTACACCGCCGCGCAGATCGCCGAATTGTTCGGGCAAAAAGGCATTGCCGATCAGACAGAGGTGCTCCGGTTGATCCATCAGCGTGAATTCATCCGCAGCATCGGGGTCGAGGCGGCCAGCCTGGAGGGCTACCTGTTCCCGAACACCTACCGGTTTGCCCGCGGCACGGAGCCCAAGGAGATTCTCAGAACGCTGGTGGGAGAGCTGCGGCAGGCCGTCACGCCTGATCTCCACCAGCGTGCGAAAGACCTCAACCTGTCCCTGCACGAGGTCCTGACCCTGGCGTCGGTGATCGAAAAGGAGACCGGCGTCAAGGCCGAACGGGAGCTGGTGTCGGCGGTGTTCCATAACCGCCTGCGCCGCAAGCTGCCCCTGCAGAGCGACCCGACCGTCATCTATGCGCTGCAGGGATTCGACGGGAATCTGCGGGCGCGCGATCTCGCGCTCGACAGCCCCTACAACACCTACCGGGTCGTGGGCCTGCCGCCCGGCCCGATCGCGAGCCCCGGGCTGCAGGCGATCCGCGCGGCCCTGTACCCGGCGCACACCAATCATCTCTATTTCGTCTCTCGCAACGACGGGAGCCACTATTTCTCCGCCACCCTCGAGGAGCACAACCGCGCGGTGGACAAGTATCAGCGTCGGCAGGTCAGCAAGGCCTCTCGCCTCAAAGCGGGCGCTGTGAAATCAATCGATTAGGATATGGCATTCGAGCAACGGTTAAAGGAACTAGGAATCGAGCTGCCGGCCCCTCCCAAGCCCGTGGCAACGTATGTGCCAGCTGTCCAGACCGGAGACTTGCTGTTCCTCAGCGGGGTGCTGCCCATGCGGGATGGGAAGGTGACGGTGGAAGGGAAGCTCGGCAAAGACCTCACGGTGGAGCAGGGCTACGAGGCCGCACGAACGGCCGTCCTCAATGCCCTGGCGATCGTCCGGAGCGAGCTCGGCACCTTAGACCGGGTCAAGCGGGTCGTGAAGCTCGTCGGCCACGTGGCCTCGGCGGAAGGGTTCAGCCAGCAACCGGCCGTCATCAATGGCGCCTCCGATCTGCTGGTCACGCTGTTCCAGGAAGCGGGCCGCCATGCCCGGGTGGCGGTCGGCGCCGCCGAGTTGCCTCTTCGCGCCCCCGTGGAGCTGGAGCTGATCGTTCAGGTGGAGCGGAGCCCGGCCGCCTGAGCCTCTCTCCGCGCGCCGGGTCCCTTGACGATCAAAACCCGCGGTTGTTATGGTGAACCTTCTCATGGCTCTCATGGAATCCGTCATGTGGCGCGTTCCCGCACTGATTGTCGCGATCGTGGCAGCGTCGTTCGCGCCAGCGGCCGGTGCGGCGCAACTCGCGTTGCTTCCCGAGGCGGCGCCGCCCGGCGCCACCGTGTCGATCGCCGGGAAGGGCTTCGGCGCGTTCAAATCCACGCAGATCAACCGCGTCACGTTCAACGGCGTCCAGGCGCTCGTCCAGCGCTGGGAACCTGAACTCATCGAAGTCAAAGTTCCGTTACGCGCGACCAGCGGACCGGTCGGGGTGTTCAAAGGCCCGCGGATGATCGCCACGGGACAGTTCCGGGTGCAGCGGCCTATGATCAAGAGCGTACAGCCTGCTGAAGTCGAGCCGGGCTCGGTGCTGCAGGTCGTCGGGGAGCACTTCGGCACGACCGCCGGCTCCAAAGACCCCAACACCATGTTCTCCGTCAACGACGTCCTGATCAACGGCCTTCCAGCCCGCGTGCAGCGATGGCGGAACGACCTTATCGAGGTCCTGGTGCCCGCGAACGCGAGCTCCGGCGACGTGGTGGTGCGTCTGGCGTCCTCGGACCCGCTGCCCGACGGCTCCTGCTGCGCGCCCGTCGGGTACAGTCTCAGCAACGCCGTACCGGTGACGTTGACGCCCGTGGTCCGTCTTGATCCGGCGAAAGGCCCGGTGGGCACCAAGGTCGTGCTGTTCGGACAGGGATTCGGGAACGACCGGAAGCCCGATGAGCTCGTCCTGTTCAACAACAAACCGGCGACGGTTGCGCAGTGGACCGACTCGGCCATCGTCGTCCATGTCCCCCTCGAGGCGGCCTCCGGTCCGGTGGTGCTCGCGCGCGGGCCCCATCGCCGGAGCGTGGGAACGTTCGAGGTCACCGTTCCCACGACCACCGGGCTGTCGCTCAGCCGCGGGCCGGTGGGGAGCCTCGTGCGGATCTCCGGCCAGAACTTCGGCAACTATGCCGAGAGCGGACCGACGGCGTTTGATTTTCTCGATTTCGACCCCGGGCAGAACGGCGTCGAGTTCGGCGGCGTTCCGGCCGTCATCTACCGGTGGAACGACGACATGATCGATGTCTGGGTGCCGTTCAGCGCCAAGAACGGCCCGGTCGTGATCAAGCGCGGCGCGACGACTCCCAAGGCGGACGGGACGTGCTGCGCCGCGCGGGGGATCGTGGCCGTGGAGGCGGGCACGTTCACCGTGGCGACGCCGGTGGTGGAGAGCTATTCCCCGGACTCGGCCGGGCTCGATGAAGTCGTGACGATCAAAGGGTCCGGGTTCGGCAGCTTCTTGAAGACGGCCGAGGCGACCCAGCCGGGCCTGAACGAGGGCGGGCACGATTTCGAGGCGATCCGCCTGGGGGAGAACGTCTCCCGCAGCGAAGTCTTGTTCAACGGCGTCGCGGCCCAGGTCGAATCGTGGAGCGACACCGAGATCAGAGTGCGGGTCCCGCGCCGCAATGTCTTCGGCATCGGGACCGAGACCGGGTTCGGCGAGCGGACCACGGGGCCGCTCCTGGTCCGCCGCGGCTCCTGGGACGTGCTGCCGGACGGGCGCTGCTGCACGCCGAAGAAATGGGTGACGGCGGAAGCCGGCCCCTTTACGATCCTGCGCAAAGGGCTTCCCAACCAGGGGTATTACAACGATCCCGGCCCGGGCCGGGACTGATCCATGCCCTGCGCCTCCCGTGTCCCGCTCCTCCTGCTTGCGATCGCGACCCTGTTCTGGCTGACCACATCGGGTCGTACCACATGGGGTGCCGGTCTCGCGTCCCAACCCAGTCCCTCCGTCCGCTCGGTCCTCCAGCGGACCGGGACACCGGCGACGCTGCTGGACGTGTTTTTTCGCGATGCGCGCCAGGGATGGGCGGTCGGCTCCGGCGGGGCGATTCTCAGGACGGTTGACGGCGGCAAGCATTGGACGGCCAGCCCGAGCGGCACCGGCGCGCTGCTGGCGGGCGTCTTCTTCGCCGACAACCTGCACGGCTGGGCCGTCGGATCCAACGGCACGATCCTGCACTCCAACGACGGCGGCAAGAAATGGACTGCGCAGTCGAGCCCGATCCAGCCCGCATTGTTCGGCATTCATTTTCTCACGGCGGCGGTGGGATGGGTGGTCGGGGAGCGTGGGACCATCCTGATGACGGCCGACGGAGGACAGCACTGGAAGGATCAGGCGAGCGGCACGAACAATGTGCTGTACGCGGTGCGGTTTGCGGACACGGAGCACGGCTGGGCGGTGGGGGCGCTCGGCACGATCCTGGCGACCGAGGACGGCGGTGCCACCTGGGTGAGCCAGGATAGCGGGAATTCCGCGAGCACGCTGTTCGACGTCTTTTTCGTGGACGCGCTCTCCGGGTGGGTGGTGGGGAATGCCGGCACGATGCTACAGACGACCGACGGCGGCAGACACTGGGTCGATCGGACCTTGCCCTGCACGGGCCGGTGCGCGAAGCCTGCCGATCTGCTCCAGGTCCGGTTCAGCGACCCGAACTCCGGCTGGGTCGTCGGCGAACGCGGGACCCTGCTCCGGACGACCGATGCAGGCTTCACCTGGGTGGAGCAGCCTCCCGGCACCACGGCGGCGTTGTACGGCCTGACCTTCCCTGATCCGACGCACGGTTGGGCCAGCGGTGATCAGGGCGTCATTCTGATGATACGCGGACAAGAACGCTAGCCCAGTTCACCAAGCCTCGCCTGCAGCAGAGCCACCGCCGCGATCGCCGCAGTCTCCGCCCGCAAGATACGTTCCCCGAGCGTGACGGCCGCGAACATCGCGTCTGCGGCCCGCGCGAGCTCTTCCGGCGTCCATCCGCCCTCCGGCCCGACCGCCAGCGCAATCGTCGAGTGCGGGCCGGACGGCAGCGCCACGGCACGCAGGCTCTCCCCGCCGCCGCGCTCCTGCAGGATCAGCTTGCGGGTGCCCGCGGGCTGTTCGGCGAAAAAGGCCGGAGCCTCGCGGGGCGCCTCGACGAGGGGGACGTCCCACCGTTCGGCTTGCTGCGCCGCCTCGAGCGCAATCCGCCGCCAGCGCTCGAGCTGAGTCTCGATCCGCTCAGTGCGCGGCCGGACGACGGCCCGCGTCGAGATCAACGGCACGATGCGATGGACGCCGAGCTCGGTCGCCTTCTGGATGACCCAGTCCATGCGGTCGCGCTTCAGGAGGGCCTGGCCGGCGACGAGCTGCGGCGCATGCGGAGGGGCCGCGCGCTCTTCCTGCGTGACCCGCCCCACGAGCCGGGCGCGGTCGAGTTGTTCGATCGCGATCAGGTAGCGGCGTCGGTGCCGGTCGGCCAGGGTGATGCGGTCGCCAGCGCGGATCCGCAGGCTGTCGCGCAGATGCGTCAGCAGCGGGCCGGTGACGGTGACGCACCCGTCCCGGATCTGCTCATCGCTGATGAAGAAGACCGGCATAGGCCCGTCAGGCGTGAGGCGTCAGGCGTGAAGCGGAAGAACAGGGGATCACTCGAAGAAGGTTTTCATCTTGTCGAAGAAGCCGTCGCTCTCGGCATCGTAGGTCATCCCGCTTTCCTTGGCGAATTCCGCGAGCAGCTCCTTCTGCTTGGGCGACAGCCGGGTCGGGATCTGGAGCTTGACCCTGATGATCTGATCACCGGTCTGGCCGTGTCCCTTCAGGCTGGGGACTCCGAGGCCTTTCAACCGCAGCGTCTTGTCGGGCTGCGTCCCGGCGGGAATCTTGATGAAGGTCTTGCCCCTCAGGGTCGGGACCTCCACCTTGCCGCCGAGGACCGCCGTGATGAAGCTGACCGGCACGTCGCACGCGATGTCGTTGCCCTTGCGGGAGAACACGGGATGCGGTTTGACGCTGATGGCGATGTACAGGTCGCCGGGGGGACCGCCGTTCACGCCGTGCTCACCCTCGTTGGTCAGTCGGAGCCGCATGCCGGACTCGATGCCGGCGGGGATGTTCACGGAGAGCGTGTGCTCGCGGTACACGCGTCGTTGCCCGCGGCAGCCGGGGCATGGATCGGAGATGATCTGCCCGGCGCCGTCGCACTGCCCGCAGGGCCGGCTGACGCTGAAGAACCCCTGCTGCAGGCGAAGCTGCCCCGAGCCCTTGCAGCTGGGGCAGACCTTCAGCGCGGCGGACGACCGCGCGCCGGTCCCCTTGCAGTCGGCACAGGTCTCCCACCGGGGGATGCGGAGCTTGGCTTCCTTGCCGTAGACCGCTTCTTCGAAGGACACTTCCAAGTTGTACTGGAGGTCCGAGCCGCGCGCCGCCCGCTGCCGGCCGCGTCCGCCTCCGCCGAAGAAGTCGTCGAAAATGTCGTTAAAGACGTCGCCGAAGCCGCCCCGTCCGAAGTCGAACCCCTCGAAGCCGCCGCCCAGCCCCTGCGGGTCGGCGTGCCCGAACATGTCGTAGTGCTGGCGTTTTTGCGGATCGCTCAGGACTTCGTAGGCCTCGTTGATCTCCTTGAACTTCTCCTCGGCGACTTTTTTCTGGGAGTCGGTGCTGTGCAGGTCGGGATGGTACTGGCGGGCGAGCTTGCGGAACGCTTTCTTCAGGTCCTCATCCGAGGCCTTGCGGTCGATGCCGAGTGTGTCGTAGTAGTCTCGTTTCGCCACGGGCGCCATTATTGGGAAGCAATCAGTCTTCAGCCATCAGCTCTCAGCAAGAAAGCAAAAGGGGCACAGCCCGCCTCCCCGACGGCTGACCGCTGATTGCTGGCGGCCGACGTTTGTTTACTTCTTGTCTTTGTCCACTTCTTCGAATTCTGCGTCCACCACCTTTTCGTCGGGCTTCGAAGACCGGCTGCCGTCGCCCGCTTCTCCCCCGGCGGTCGGGCCGGCGGCGGAGGCCGAGGCCTTCTTGTACATCTCCTCGGCCAGCTTGTGCGAGGCGGTGGTCAACGCCTGGGAGGCGGACTGGATCGCTGAGGCGTCGTTGCCCCCCATGGCCTTCCGCAGCGACTCGATCGCGTCCTTGATCCGGGTCTTGTCGTCCTCGGTGATCTTGTCGCCGTGCTCCGTGAGGTTCTTCTCGGTGGCGTAGATGAGCGTGTCGGCCTGATTGCGCGCCTCCGCCAGTTCCTTCCGCTTCTTGTCGTCTTCGGAGTGGGACTGGGCGTCCCGCACCATCCGCTCGATCTCCTCCTTGCTGAGCCCGCTGGAGGCCGTGATCTTGATCGACTGTTCCTTGCCGGTCCCCAGATCCTTGGCGGAGACGTGCACGATGCCGTTGGCATCGATGTCGAACGTCACCTCGATCTGCGGCA
>CAYJUM010000073.1:0-13279 GCA_964373355.1 uncultured Nitrospirales bacterium
CCCCCCTTATTTATTGAGGTTTCGGATTCATGGGAAAGCAGAACGATACCCACGCTGAAGCATCGTTGACAGCCATACTATTCTTTATTATGATATGGGCTATCAATAGCAGAATATATGGGCAGCACTGGGCGGTGAGGGGGCACGATGAAGACCACAATTGAAATTGACCGGACGTTACTGAAGAAGGCTCAGAAGGCGCTGAAAACAACAACCATTAAAGAGACTGTTGATGCGAGTCTGAAGTCAGTCCTCAGAGAACAGCAATTGCATGCCTTTGCTGATGCTCTTGGGACCATCCCGCTGGACCTGACTGTCGAGCGGCTTCGTCGCCAGCGTGCCAGACGGACTCTCCATGTATCTCGTTGACACCTCTGTCTGGATTCATGGGCTCCGGCCTAGTGGTTCCCCTTCCATTCGATCGCTTCTGAAGCCGCTGATCGTCAGCGGGGACACTGCCATTACTGACTGGATACTGCTTGAACTCATGACCGGCCTCCGGTCGTCTGAAGGCAAAGACGCGCTCCTGCACTGGTTCGCCCCCGTGACCCGCTTGTCGTTTGAGCCCTCGTGGTGGGAAGAGGCATGGGAGTACGCGGTGCGGTTGAGAAAGGATGGGGTCTCTCCGACTGCCCCCGATTGTCTCATTGCTACGGTCGCCATCAAGCACCGGGTCTCTCTCATCCATTGCGATACGGACTTTGAAGCGATGAAGCCTTCCCTCCCTCTGCACACCCTGGATTGGACCGGACAGCTCACGCGGCGCTGATAGAGTCGGCCGCTCAGTTCCCATCTCATTTTTACGTAGGTAACCCTTTCTGTTTGAGAACCCCATGAAAAAAAATAACCCCGCCCGAGGCCCTAAGGCATATCGAGCGGGGAGCAAGTGCCGCATGAAATTTCCCACCCTCTAAAGCACAGACAGGAGCCTTGTCAAGAGCCTAGACGAGGACCGCTGAAGATTGAGCACCGGATATTCCGCCGGCGGACACGCGGGCGCATCCTGGGGGGGCAGGGGGGATCGGAGATGCCCCCTGAGGAACTTCTATCCCACTAGGCTTCCCCTCAGGGCTAGGCTATACTTCTGTCCAGAAGAAGTAGAAAGCGAAGACGGAGAACCTGCAGATGGCAGCTCACCCCCCAGTGATGTGGGATAGCTTGGACATTAGTTCTATTATTCTCTCTCCATCATCTGTCGAGTGGTGAGGCGTATGCGTGAAATTCAGTGAATTGGTGAGATTGCTTGAGCGGAACGGGTTCACCTTGCTGAAGAAAAAAGGATCGATTCGCTACTACGGCAAGCCAGGTGTAGACCGATTAGTCCGGATTGATTATCATGGTGCCAAAGCGGTACCGACTGGGACCTGCCATGCCATCCTAAGGGCCGCAGGACTCAAGCACCGGGAGGAAGAAAGTGATTGATCTCAAGTATTCGCTCGTGATTGAGGCCACGGAAGATCCCACCTTCTTTGGATTCTACTCGCCGGACCTCGAAGGGTTTACGGGAGTGGGTCACTCCGTTGAGGATTGCCTGTATCAGGCAAGATGGGGGATGGAGGAGCACGTTGCCTTGCTCAAAGAACAGAAGCTTCCTATCCCTGTCCCAAATCGGAACCCCACAGTGACCATCCAGAATGAAGTGGGTCGGGCAGACAGTGTGAGTTTGGGGGCTGGGGGCAGGAAGGCATGATCTACGTAGAAACTCAGTCCCGGTTTTACTCCCGGTTCCACTCCCGGTTTTGGTCCCGATCAACAGTCTGACTGGATCGCGGTCTGTAGCAGCAAAAGTGCCCTAGGCTCTTGATTTCACGGCTCCTGCGTCGGACTTTGTCGCTGTTGATCAGCATTGGTCGCTGAGTCGTCGGGCGCACTGCAAAACTGCGAGGCAGCGGTTCGACCCCGCTCGGCGCCTCCATTGATCCAGTGACGCGTGATGGGTGACGGGAACTGAGAAAGTTCCTCGGGAGGCCAGGATGGGAAGAGGTCGTCGGGCGAGGCTGTTACTGGTGCCCTTCGTGCTGTCGGCGTGTACCACGCTGATGGATCGGGGACCTTCCGTGGTCGTGGAGGCCTTTTACCGGGCGGCCAACGAGGGGAATGTCGAGGCGGTTCAGCGGCTCTATGCGAGGCAACCGGTGATCGTCGAAGATACGGTCTGGAGCAACGGGTCCGTGCCGATGCCGACAGCGGTGATCAGGGCGCCATCGCATGATCTGGAGGCCGTCCTGAACGCCTCCACGCGGAACAGGACCCTCACGGGCGCGGAGATCCTGGAATTGCGCGTCATGGGCGACACCGCCGCGTGCCGGGTCCGGAAGCATTTCAAGGACGGCGCGGTCCAGGATGTGACCGTTGAGCTGTTCCGGGATCGCCAACAGGGCCAGTGGAAGATTTCCTGGAGCTCTTCTCTGTTGTGACCGTTCGTCCACGGTTTGACCAGCAAGAACTCCCGCCCGGCCTCCGGCACCGCGGCCTGACCTCTCCACCGCCATCAGCAATCCCCCCAGCACGCCAACCGTCGCGAAATTGACGCCCGGCGGAAGCGGGTGCTACAATCCGGCCCGCTCGTTACAGTGATGGGTGATGAGTGACGGGTCACCCACCGCCCATCACCGATCACCCGTCACACATCACGGAAACACAGATGGCCGTTCCGGTCTCGCAGATGTTCACGGTCGCCCGGTACGTGCTGACCCAGAAGGTCAGGCGGGTGAAGCGCTACCCGCTCGTCCTGATGCTGGAGCCGCTGTTTCGCTGCAATCTGGCCTGTGCCGGCTGCGGGAAGATCCAATATCCGGACTACATCCTGGACAAGCGCCTGACCCCCGAGCAGTGCTGGGCCGCCGCCGACGAGTGCGGGGCCCCGATGGTGAGCATTCCCGGCGGCGAGCCCCTCATCCATCCGGAGATGCCCGAGATCGTCCGCGGCCTGGTCGCCCGGAAAAAGTACATCTATCTCTGCACCAACGCCATTTTGCTGGAACGCAAGCTCGGCGACTATGCGCCGTCCAAGTACCTGACCTTCTCGATCCACATGGACGGGCTCCGGGAAGATCACGATCACGCCGTCTGCCGGGACGGCGTCTACGACGTGGCGGTCAGCGCGATCCGCGCCGCGCTTCGACGGGGGTTCCGGGTCACGACCAACACCACGCTGTTCGACGACGCCGACCCCAAGCAGGTGAGGCGGTTCTTCGATGCAATGATGCAGTTGGGCGTCGAGGGGATGATGATCTCGCCGGGCTACAGCTACCAGAAGGCGCCGGACCGGCACCACTTCCTGAAACGCCAGCGGACGAGAGCCCTGTTCTCCGAGATCCTGGCGAATCCCAAGAAGACCTGGCGCTTCAACCAGTCGCCGCTGTTCCTCCAATTTTTGATGGGCAAGGTCGACTACCAGTGCACCCCCTGGGGCAATCCCACCTATAATATCTTCGGCTGGCAGAAGCCCTGCTACCTGCTCCAAGACGGCTATGTCCCCACATTCCAGGCGCTCTTGAACGACACGGCCTGGGACCGCTATGGGACCGGTCGGAACGAACAGTGCGCCGATTGCATGGTGCACTGCGGGTACGAAGCGTCAGCCGTGGAAGACACGTTCAGTTCCTGGTCGGGGTTCACCCGCACCGTCAAAGCGACGCTTCAGCCCGCCCGCGGGTAGGAAGGCGTCGCTCGGACGAGCGTCCATGACCGACACCAAGCAGCACGGGATCGAAGCCGGGTCCCTCGAGGGACGCGTCATTCGCCCCCGCAATCCGGCCGAGGTGGCTCAGGCCGTCGAACTGGCGTTCGACTATCGGGGCGATGTCACCCTGGAGCTGACCTCGGGGGAGCGGATCGAAGGGTACGTCTACAACCGGACCGCCGAGGGCGACAGTCCCGCCCTGCAACTCTTCCCGAAAGGGACCCCGGGCGAGCGTCGGATTCCGTACGGGGCCATCGCGGCGGTCGAGTTCTCCGGGAAGGACACGGCCTCCGGAAAATCCTGGGAAGCCTGGACGGCCAAGAAAGAGTCCCAGCGCCGGGCGGAAGCGGAGCAGGCGGAGACAGACGCGCGCCGGCGGGGGTATCTGTAGGCGCACAGCGCACACACCTGATGGCAGCCGTGCGATCCATCCTCGTCCTGCATGATGACGCCAAAGTGCGTGCGGCAGTGGGGGCCACGCTGTCCGCGCAGGGCTATCGCGTGGAGGAAGCGTCCGAAGAGGCGGCGGCGCTGGAGCAGCTGCAGCGGCAGTCTGTTGACGTGATCCTCCTCGATCTGGATGGAAAGGCCGCCGAGCGACTCGAGCCGTTCCGATCGGCTGATCCGGACGCCCAGTTCGTGGCGGTCTCCGGCAAGACCGGCCTCGGCGATGTGCTGGAGGTATTGCGGAACGGGGCCGCCGACGTCATTCTCAAGCCGTTTCGCGCCGAGGAGGTTGTCGCGGCGGTGTCGCGTGCCTGCGCTCGGCGCGACGCGGCGAGGCAGGAACGGACGGACAGGGACCGGGCGCAGACGTTGCGCATCACGTGGGCCTACCGCGAGACCCTGTGGGCGTTGCGCGCGGCCGTAGACGCCCGCATGGGCCGGAGCCACGCCCATTCCACGCGCCTGATGATGTATGCGCGGGCGCTGGCCCAGCAGATGGGCCTGTCGGGCAAACCGCTCGAGGACATCGAGTACGGTGTCTTCCTGCACGACGTGGGCGAGATCGCCGTGCCGGACTCGATCCTTAACAAGCCCGGCCGGTTGACCGAAGAGGAATGGGCCGTCATGCGGCGCCATCCCGAGCAGGGCGTGCAGATCCTGGCGGGGATCGAGTATTTCAAGCCGGCGGGCACCATTGTCTACAGCCATCATGAGCGGTGGGACGGGACAGGGTACCCCCGCGGCCTCAAAGGCGAGCAGATTCCGCTGGGGGCGCGGATTTTCACGATCGTGGACGCGCTGGACGCGATGACGTCGGACCGGCCGTATCGGAAGGCCATGACGCTGTCGGACGCGCGGGAAGAGATCAAACGCTGTGCCGGAAGCCAGTTCGATCCCCAGGTCGTCGAGCACTTTCTGGCCATCCCCGGGCAATCCTGGTTCAAAATGCGGCAGGACGCCGACACGCAAGCCGAGCAGAGCGAATGGAGCCGCCGTGAAGCGCTGGCCCATCTGCTCGGACGGCCCGGCGCCTCGTAAGATCACCCGCTTTTCGCCTCCTTTTCAGCCGGTGTGCTCCTCCTTTCGACATTACGAGGCGCGCCCGCTCCGAGGCCGTCGAGGCACCGTATTTTCTCGTGCCCGGGAGCCTCACGACCTGATTGACAAAGCATAGTCCCTATGCTAGAAGGGTCCCTCCAAAAATCCGCTTTTCACCTGGGTTTTTGAGAATTTCCATCGAAATAGGTGGTGAGCGCGGGACGACCGAGCGAGATGGGACACGGACTCACGTGTGCGAGTGATTGGAGGACGGGCAGTCGCAGTGCTGGTGGGCGTGATCGGGCTCACCGCGTGGGACCCTCTGCAGCCGGTCCTCGCCATGCACGAAATCGATCATCGGTTCACGGTGGACGGCTACGTGTGCGGACCCGATGGTCGCCCTGCCCCGGAGGTCCGGGTCGGCGTTCAGGATACGCGCGTCTCGATCGGAACGGCCGCCTACACCGATTCGCAGGGGTACTACAAGGCGGTCCTCCACCTTCACAATGAGAACCACGGGGATCCGATCGCAGTCACCGCGCTCGAGCAGGAGCACCGGGTCAGTGCCGACTTCAATCCCAAAGATGTCCGCACGGAACGGAAGGTCCGCGTTAATTTCGGCTCCGGATGCGTGGCCGCCGAAGAGCCGGCCGGGTGGGTGTACTACGGGCTGGGGGCGAGCCTCCTGGCCGCGGCTGTCCTGGTCGTGACCATCGTCAGGAAGCAGCGGAGCCGGCGGTCTCAGAAACGAGGCAAGGGGCAGCGGAAACAAAGTCAATCGTAGTCTTATCGTGGGCCGACCGAGCGTGTGCGGAGGGCAAGAAGTGGCGGGACAAACGGAGAGGTCGGAAGGCCCGGTGAGTCGGCGCTTTTGCTTCAGCCGCGTCTGCGAGCAAAAGCGTTTTTTATGAAAGGAGCGGCTTCATATGATGGGGATGCCTGAGAGGATGGAGATGAGGGCGGCCAGGCTGATGCTCGTGCTCGGCCTGGCGACGGTCGGGGCGACCGTGTCCGCCTGTGGTGAGGGGGGAGAAGGCCCGATCGTGGCGCCGCCGCCGCCGCCCGCGGAATATGCCGACAAGCACATGCCCGCCGGCTGGTGGAGTGATGAGAAGGTCATCGAAGAAGGCCGCGAGATCTTCATCGGCAAGAAGAACATCGACGTCAATTGCGCGAGCTGCCACGGCAAGGACGGCAAGCCGGTCAAGGCGGGCGCCCGCGATTTCCGGAACACCGAGCGGATGAAGCTCTACTCCGATTCGGTCTGGTTCTGGCGCATCTCCGAAGGCGTGCCCAACACGAAGATGAAGGCCTGGAAGAGCAAGCTTCCGGAGGAAGACCGGTGGAAGGTCATGGCCTTCGAAAGGACGTTCGGGCTGAAGGACAAGGAATGGGACGTGGTCAAGAAGGAGTGGGTGCCGGTCGGCACGGCGGGGAAAGCCGCCGACGCCGGGGCTCCGGCAGCCGCTCCGGCTAGCGACAAACCCGCCGCCCCTGCGCCCGCGCCCGGCAAGAGCTGATCGTGGCGCCCGCAGGGTATAGCAGGAAGCGCTGGACCACCGCGCTGGCGATGGCACTTGGCCTCCTGGCCATCGGGGCGGCGGCCTCCGCCCAGGTCCCCGCGCCGCCCCCGGGCCAGTTCCCCTACACCGGCAACCGGACGGCCGTCTGGATCGTCGCCCAGCTCCATATCCTCTTCGCGGCCTTCATCCTCGGCGCGCCCATCTTCGTCGTGATCTGCGAATGGATCGGCTACCGCCGGCAGGATCCCCGCTACGATCGGCTGGCCAAGGAGGTGACGAAGGTCACCGTCATCCTCTCCAGCATGACCGCGCTGACCGGCGGCCTGTTCATCTTCGTGCTTCTGGCCACCTACCCGCAGTTCACCACCTGGCTGATCAATCACTTCTTCATGATCTTCGCGGTGATCTATCCGCTGCTGTTCATCGCCGAGACCATCGTCCTGTACCTCTACTTCTATACGTGGGATGGGCTGAAGGGCGAGAAGAAGGGACGGCATATCGCGCTGGGAGTCCTGCTGAATCTCATCGGGACGATCACGCTCTTCGTCATCGACGGCCCGACCTCCTTCATGAACACCCCGGCAAAAGCGGCGGAGGGTCTGTCGCTCGTCGAGTACATCCAGACCGCTTCGCTCTGGGACAAGGTCTACAACTACTCCTGGATGCCCCTGAACCTGCACCGGCTGGTCGGCAACGTGACCTTCGGCGGGTTCATCGCGGGGCTCATCGCCGCCTACATGTACATGGGCGCGCGGAACGAGGAGGAGCGCTCGTACTACGACTGGATGGGGTTCGTCGGCAATCTGATCGGCGTCGGCGCGCTGCTCTTCCTGCCCTTCATGGGCTACCTGCTCGCGTATGAGCTGTGCGATTACGACGCCTCGATCTGCCCCTACATGATGGCGGACCAGCTCTCGATGTTCTTCGAGATGCAGGGCGCGATGGTCGGGCTGATCTTCCTGGCGAGCAACTACTACATCTGGTTGAGCATGAAACGGATCGAGGGCGTGGAACAGGTGCGCATCTCCGGCCTGGTGCTCATCGTCGTCCTGCTGATGCCGGCGATCATGGGCATGACCTGGAAGATGTTCCCGCCCCCGGACTGGCAGTCGCTGGTGGTGCTCCTGCTCGTGATCGTGCTCCCGCCGTTGCTCAGCAAGCTCCCGGTCCTGAACCGGTTCACGGTCTCGTCCCGCACCATGATCAAGGCCGGCTTCCTGATGATCGTCGTCGGCAACGCCATCTGGATGACGCCGCACGGGTTCGTGGCCACCCAGGCCCTCGCCACCGAGGAGCTCGAGCTGCCGTCCTGGGCCAGCGAGCTCGCGCTGATGCCGGCCAAGAACGCGGCGGCCTTTACCTTGGTGTTCGTCACCGTGGTCAATTACATCCTCTACAACCGCGCCATCCGCCGGGGCCGCATCGTGTGGGGGAAGATCGACTTCGTCTCGCAGTTCGCGCTGATCTTCCTGGCCTTCAGCGCGATCTGGACGATGGGGCTGATGGGCGCCGTCCGGTCCCTGACCCGGAAGTACTTCCATACCTACAATCTCGTGCCGGATTTCACCGCCGAATCGTTTACGCCCACCCTGTCGTATTCCGCCTGGTGGATCACGGCCATCACGCTGGCGTTCTACATCGTGGTGAGCTTCGCGATCGTCGTGACGTTGCGGGCGGCGGAGACCAAGGCGCACGGCGCCGAAGGGGCGCCCCTGCCGGCCAGGACATGAAGAGCGGAGCTTATAGCCATCAGCCAGAGGCTCTGAGAGGCCACCGTGATTAAGAACGTCCTCAAGAAGGGGATCCTCGGCGTCATTCTCGGCGTGCTCTTGGCGGTCGTCGCCAGACAACTGGAGTTCCCGCCGGTGTTTCAGGCCATGTTCTTCATCTACGCGCTGCTCGGCGCGTTCGTGTTCACGTTGCTGGATCTCCCGTCCGTGAAGCCGGCCGGCGGCGCGAAGGCCATCGTGGCACTGCTGGCGTTTTATGTCGTCATCTCAGGCGTGTATATCACCGGCGCGTCCTTCCTGCCGCAGTACAACCCCGACGACGAGAAGGACAAGATCGAAAAGCTGCTGAAGGCGAAACGGGCGGCGACGGAGCAGGGGAAAGCGGAGCTGCTGATCGAGCGCACCGCGGCCCTGACCGCCAAGGCCGACAGCCTGATGCAGCGCCTGCAGTCGCTGGGCGGGTCCGCGGCGGTTCCCGGCGCAGACGGGAAGGATGCCGGGAAGCCGGCGGCGCCCTCCGCCCCCTCCGCAGGAGGCGGCGACCTCGTCGCGCTCGGCAAGGAGCAGTGGGAGCTGCAGGAGTGTTACAACTGCCACAAGCTGGGCGGACAGGGCGGGAAGAAACGGGGGCCGGAGATGGACAACATCGGCAACCTGATGACCCCCGAGCAGATGCGCGAGAAGGTCCTGGATCCCCGGAGCTGGATGGCCGAGGGCTTCGAGAAGGAGTACGAGAAGAAGAAGATGCCGGACAAGTACAAGGAGCTGATGGAAGAGAAGGACGTCACGGCGCTCGTCACGTTTCTGTCGACGCTCAAGAACCCCGCGGTCAACACGCCCAAGCCGATCAAGAAGAAGTAATGCAGCCGAAGCTGAAAGCCAAAGTCCGGTTCGCCGACCGCGAAGTCGGGGAGGTGACCCGGGTCATCGTCGATCCGCTGTCCCTGGCTATCAGCCACATCGTGGTCGGCGGCAACGGCGCCGGCCGCCAGGAGCGCCAGGTCCCATTGGCGCAGGCGGCTTCGATCACCGAGCACACCGTCGAGCTGCGCGGCAGCGTGGCCGACTTCGAGCGGTTCCCGCCCTTTCTCCGCGCCGAGTACGTCTCCATCAAAGAGGTGGAGATCGCGCATCTCGAAGAACACGTACACGTCGAGCCCGGGGAGGTCCTGGTCCCGCTGCCGGTGCTGGAGCGGGGCGTCAAGCGGCGCTCGTTCTTCGCGGGCTTCACCACGGCGATCGGCGCGCTGCTGGGGCTCCCCCTCGTGTACCCCGTCCTCAAGTACGTCATGAAACCGATGTATGCCCCCTTCGACAATTCCTGGATCAAGATCGGCAACGTCAACAAGGTGAAGGCGGAGGACGTGGGCGTGCAGTACAAGTTCACGAGGCAGTTCAAGGAAGGCGTGGTGACGCGGGAAGTGGAGAAGGGCCACTGGGTCCTGAAAGCCTCTCCAGCCGTATTGGAAGAGGTCTACGGCGGCAAGGGCATGGAATTCAGGGACTCGGCAGGCAATCTGATCTGGACGAACAACCCCGATGTCCCCTACGTGGTCTACTCCGGAAAATGCCCGCACCTCGGCTGCGGCTACAAGTGGCGCAACGTGCCGAAGCTCGGGCGGCAGATCTTCCTCTGCCCGTGCCACATCAGTATCTATGAGCCCTCCGGCAGGGTGATCAGCGGCCCGGCCCCGCGCGGCCTGGATGTGCTGCCGGTGCGGGTGGCGGCGAACGGCGACATCGAGATCATCGACATGGAATTCAAGGCGGGCCGCAAGGACCAAGCCCGCATCGTCTGAGATGGCCAACCCGCTCCAGAACGTCGTCAACTTCATCGATGAGCGCATCGGCCTGAAGACCATCCAGGCCAAGATGCTGAACGAGCCGGTGCCCGGCGGCTCCCGGTGGGCCTACGTCTTCGGCTCCTGCCTGCTGTTCATCTTCATCCTCCAGGTCGTCACCGGCATCCTGCTGATGTTCTACTACGTGCCGAGCGCCGACCATGCGTACGCCAGCACGCAGTACATCATCCACGAGGTGGATTACGGCTGGTTCATCCTCAGCTATCACTTCTGGGGCTCCTCGGCCATGGTGGTGATGGTCTTCGCGCACATGTCCCAGGTGTTCCTCTGGGGCGCCTACAAGAAGCCGCGGGAGATGGTCTGGCTGGTGGGGCTGCTGCTCTTCGGGCTGGTGATGGCGTTCGGGTTCACGGGCTATCTGCTGCCCTGGGACCAGCGGGCATACTGGGCGACCACGGTGGGGGTCGAGATCATGGACAAGACGCCGCTGGTCGGCGACTTCATGGGTCGGTTCCTGAAGGGCGGTCCGACCCCCGGCCAGATGACGCTCAGCCGTTTCTTCGTGATCCACGTCATGATCCTCCCCGCCGCGCTCCTCGGGCTGGCCGGTCTCCATCTCTTTTTCTTCCGGAAAGCCGGTCCCGCGGGGCCGTTCCGAGGCACCCCGGAGGAGATGAAGGCCAAGACGGATTATTTCTTCCCCCGGCAGGTCTGGAAGGACATCGTGGCGATGGGGGTGGTCTTCGTGGCGATCTGCAGCCTCGCCTTCATCGAGCCGGTCACGCTGCTCGAGGAGGCGACCCCCGACCCCGGCGATTATCATCCGGAGCCGGAGTGGTATTTTCTGTTCCTGTTTCAACTGCTGAGGTTCAAGGTCTTCTCGGGGGAGTTCGGGCAATTCCTGGGGGCCATCGCGATCCCCGGCCTGTTCATGCTCCTGCTGGCCGCGCTGCCGTTCCTGGACCGGAATCCGGAGCGCAACATCTTCAAGCGGCCCGTGGCGCTCGTGAGCTGGATCGTCGTCATGATCGGCATCGTCGTGCTGACCGTCTCCGCCATCATTAATCGTGATTTTTTGGGCGGCGAATAACCCACACGTCAGGCGTAAGGTGTGAGGGGTGAACCGCTGAAGGCTGAGTCGAATTCATCACTCATCATTCATAATTTAACTTCTATGACCCCAGTCAAACTCGGCTTCTCGGTCGCATGGCCCGCCTTCTGGACCGGGTTCCCGTTCAAGGCCGTCATCGTCCTGCTGCTGCTCGCCATGGGCCTGCACCCCTGGGAGGGCGGCGCCGTGGCGGCGCTGGTCCTGCTGTCGGTCCCCATCGACCTCTGGGCGCTGAGCCTCGTCGGCCGGACGGTGTTCGCCGAGCGGCTGCGGGTCGACGTCAAGGCGATGGTCGGCGTGGAGCTCTGGTGGAGGGCCGCAGCCTTCAGCGCAGTCTATGTGCCGCTGGCGTACCTGGTCGAATCGAAGACGATCGATCTGGCGCACCGGATCGCCGACGGCCTGGTGCATCTCGTGAAGGTGGTGGTCCCGGAGCTTCCGATCGCCGAGAAGATCCTCATCGACGTCAGCACGTGGGGCGGGATCTCGGTCGGCATGGCGCTGCTCCTGGGCGCCGGCTGGCTCTGGGGGTTCGGGTTGCTGGTGCGGTCGGTGGCGTCGAAGGGCCAGCCCGTGAGCCTGCCCTATGAGGCGCTCATCCGCCTGGTGGATGAATGGCGGGTGCCGGCGGACCAGACGCTCGTGATGGCGGTCTTCATGGCCACCGGCATCGCGGCCGTGGTCCTGCTCTGGGCGGTCATGCCGGTCTACACGCCGCATCCCCATGAGGCCTACGCCACCGCGGTCCCGAAAGAGAGGCATCCGCTGAACCCGCCCGAGGCCCTGAGCCATGCCGAGAGGGTCCTGATCCAGGCGGAGGCGGCGATCGCCGCGCTGGAAAAAGCCGAAGCCAAGACGGGGAAGAAGGGGAAGGCTAAGAAGACGTGAGGTGTGAGGCGTCAGGCGTGAGGTCAGACGTGAAACTCGACACATCAATCAAGCCAGATACCAGGGCATTTGAGCTGAATGCCTCTTCTGGTCTTAAGACGCCTGACGCCTTACGCCTCACGCCTCACGCCTGCTTGATCGCATTGGCGGTTGTCGTGGGCGTGCTCCTGGTCCCGCTGGTAGGGCTGGCGCAGGAGGCTCCTCCGGCCGCCGTCGCCTATCGGGACGTGCCCGGCATCGGCAGCCGCAACCTCATCTGGGTCGTTGCCCAGCTCCATCTCCTGCTGGCGGGCTTCGTCCTGGGCGTGCCGATCTTCGCCTGGGTCTGCGAGATCGTCGGCGCCCGGAGCGGCGACAAGCGCTACGACAAGCTGGCGAAGGAATTCACCAAGCTGCTGACCTCGGCCTACGCGACCACCGCGCTCTTCGGCGGGATCCTCCTGTTCCTCCTCATCGGGCTCTACCCCAAGCTGATGTCGTACCTCACGGACATCTTCTTCCCCTCGTACGTCGTGTACTGCGCGCTGTTCCTGCTCGAGACCGTGACGCTCTACCTGTACTGGTACGGCTGGGACGCCATGCAGGGCGAGAAGAAAGGCTTGCACCTGTTTCTGGGGTTCCTGCTGAACGTGTTCGCCTTCTTCATCATGATCGTCCCGAACTCCTGGGCCACCTTCCAGGCCAGCCCCGTGGTGATCGCCGAAGGCGGGGCCCTGCAGCGGGCGTGGGCCGCGACCTGGAATGCCACCTGGTGGCCGGTGAACGTGCACCGGCTGATCGCGAACGTCGTGCTGGGCGGGTTCATCTGCGGGGCCTACGCCGGGATGCGCTATCTGGCGGCGGCCACGCACGAGGAGCGCGAGCACTACGACTGGATGGGCTACGTCGGGAACTTCATCGGGGTGTTCGGACTGCTGCCGCTGCCGTTTGCCGGCTACTGGCTGATGCGCGAGGTGTACCAGTACAACCAGCAGATGGGCATCACGCTGATGGGCGGATTCCTCTCCTGGCTCTTCATCCTGCAGGCGATGCTCATCGGCGTGCTGTTCCTGGGC
>CAYJUM010000074.1:0-13254 GCA_964373355.1 uncultured Nitrospirales bacterium
CACCCTTGCCGTGCGCCCGGGGCGGCTTGGGAGGGGATGGCAGAACGGCCAATGGCCAAGGTCGTGCAGCAAGGCCGCGCGATGGAGGTGAATCGATTCTCCGGTGGGGAGGCTGACGGCGTCGGCCAGCGCCAGCGCATAGCAGGCGGTGCGCTCGCCGTGCCCGCGCAGGCGAGGCTCATGGCTTTCGATGAGCTGCATCAGCGACATGACGATCTGAATCTCGGCATGTCGGTCCAAGCCGCTGGGGATGGGGGCGGCTGTTACTTCGCACATCACTTCCAAAACCCGTTGCTGCGTGATCATCGCCCCACTCCTTTCTTCGTCCTGGGAATGACAAAAAAGAGCCCAAGGCTGTTCTTGCCTTGGGCTCCGGACGCAGGGTCCTCTGGCCGTTTGTGCGCTAGATTTGTCGCCTTGGAGTCATGCGCCTTTCTGCCGTTGACTGGATTGTTGCGGTGCTCGCCTCATGTCCGCATAGGGGATTGTCATAAGCCTCCGGCAGCGCTTGCATTTCAACTCCAGCCCTCCGGGTGTCCAGCGGGCCAGGAGTTGACCGCAACCGCAACGCACCTCGTCCCTTTCCTTCGCTGCGGATCCCTTCTTGCTCGCCGTTGGTCCCATATCGTGCCGGCTAGGGGCTGGAGGCGATGGGCTATAGGCCGGAAGAAAGTCTCTCACCCCTCGCCTCACGCCTGACGCCTCACGGTTCGTCAGAACGTCCACTTCGCGCCGCCCTGAACCAGAAGTGGTAGACCTGGATAGATCCCGCGGCTCCGGTCTACGATGAATAACTGATCGAAGAGGTTCTTGCCGGTGATGAACAACGTTGTGTTGAACGGCTTCACGTATTGGTTGGCCGAAGCGTTGATCACACACCAGCCGCGAATGATGCCGCGTTGGCCGTTTGGAGTCGGCACGACGGTGTTCCGGTCGTCGCCGAACATGTCGCTGATGCACTGCGATTCCACCCGCGCATCGAAGCCGAAGGGCCGGTTGATGTACGAGAGCCCGCTCGTGAAAAGATGTTCCGGCGCGTACGGCAGGCGTTTCCCGCCCGTGCTGAAGGAGGTGGCCTCTCCTGCCAGCAGCGCGCTGCCCGTGATGCTGCTGGCCCGGCTTCCTCTAAACTCTGCCTGGATGACCCAGGTGTAGTTGACGTCGAAAACGATATCCTGCTCACGGTTCCGTCCGGTGGCCATATCCAGCAAATCGAGCTTCGTAGCGAACTCCAAGCCGGTATGCGCAGTACGGCCGGCATTCGTATTGGTCGCACCTACCCCTCCGGCCACGGACTGGGTGACAATCTGGTTCTGAAAATCCATCCGGAAGCCAGTCAGCTCGAAACCGGCCCAATGAGTCGGGTTGCCGCGTACCCCTAATTCATAGTTCCAGCTCAACTCGGCATCCAAATCTACGACCCGATCATTCTGTACGGCATCGGAAATTTGTGGCGGCGCGAATCCGCGGTGGAATCCGGCAAAGATCGTATACTCTTTCACCGGGTTATACGTGACGCCGATACCGGGCATGACCTCGGCGATCCAGGTCTTGGCATAGGCGCCATTGCCTCCGTTCGCCAACCGATTCTGTTGATCGTAATTGATGCTCTCTACCCGGAAGCCTGGCGTGACGATGATCTTCTCATTCAGGAAAAACCGGTTCTGAAAATACAGCGCATAGGCGGTCGTGTGGCGAAGGTTGTTTTCTCCGAAGCAGCCGGTCTGGGTGCCGGGGCAGCTTTGGCCGATGCCTGACGTGAGATGAATGATCTGTTTGCGATCCGATTCTTCCCAGGTGATCCGGCCGCCAAAGTCCGCCTCATTCTTGAAGCCTAACAGGTTATAAGTGGAGTGGAATCGCGGCTCGACGCCATAGACCCAGTATTTGCGGTCATTGGTGAATCGGCCCTGGGACGGGAGCGCCAGCACCGCGCTGGCATTGAGATTGTTGCCGGTCACGCACCCGCCGCCCACGCTCAAGGAGCCTGTGCTGCTGACGGTAGCAGTGCAGGTGCTGGGATTGAGGCCATCCGCGTCCTGCATCTGCCTGGTCCAGGCCCGCGAGATGTAGTGGCCAAAGAAATTCGTTGTCATCGTGAGATTGGGATTGAACTCATATTGGTGGGCCACATGCGCCGCCACGCGACGGATGTCGAAATTGTCATTGGTGAACGGCGTGTGGTGCGGGTCCTGCTGGAACTGCTGCTGGGTCAGCCCCTGGTACCCTAGGTTGGACTTCTCGCTGTAATAGTTGACCTTGGCCGTGATGGCAGCGCGCTCGCTAATCTCTTGCACTGTTTTGAAAGTCAGGTCGTTCACTTTCGAGTCATTGTTAAAGAACCGGGGGGTCGTGCCTTGAAAATGGGTCACATCCACCAGGTATCCGGCCTTCCCGAACATCCCTCCGTAATCCAAATGCGTGTTGATGTAGCTCAGATTTCCTCCGCGCACCTCCAGGTTCCCCTGCGGCGTGGAGGGCGGCATGCGGGTGATCAGGTTCATGACGCCGCCGATGTTCTGGGGGCCGAACAGAAGCTGTCCGCTGCCTTTCAGGATCTCGATCCGGTCGAATCGGAACAGGGGCGGGAAGTAGTAGGAGGACTGGTCCGCATAGGGCATGAGCATGATCGGGACCCCGTCTTCCATGATGTGAATCTTCCGGCTGCGTGTGGGATCCAGGCCCCGAACCCCGATATTAGGCCGGATGCCGAATCCCTCCTCATCGCGGATGTTGACTCCCGGCACCTCACGCAGGGCCTCGTTGATCGTGAAGCGGTGATTCTCGAAGATCCGCTCTTGCGTCACCACCCGGCCTGAGCCAGGGATATGTTCCAGGGCGTCAGGTTTCGTACCGATCACCTCGGTCAGCGGAACCTTGATCGGCTTCTCTTTGGGTGGCGGCGGGGCTTCTGGCCCGACCGGAGCCTGCGGAGCGGCAGTCGGTGCTTGCACGACGGGGCCAACGCCCTGCGGTCCTGGCTCGGCAGGGTAGGCCGCCCAAGCCGGGAGCACCCCGAGCATGATAATAAGAACAATTATGCTTCTCATTCTCAATAGATACCGAAAGAAACTCATGGGTCCCCCCTCCTGTTGGTTTACTGGCCTCGATGGATAGACAGACACTTCCAGCTCGGCCTGTGCGTGGTGTGCCTGGCCGAGGCTGGGATGCTGGGGCGGGAAAGCATCACGTTCATTTGAAGACGATCTTTTTGAGGCCGGTCGCCGGCAATTCGACCTCTCCGAAATCCGACTCGCCCTTGAAACTTCCGGCCGTGGCGAGGGCGAAATCCCCGGTCTTGCCGTCGGTCAGCGTGATATGTAGGACGGGATGGTGGCCTTTATCAGCCGCCGGCGCAATGTCGATCTGCTTGATCTTCTCGAACTTCACATTGACCGTCGCCGCGCCGCGCTTGACGGGGACCTGCTTGAGCTCATGGGGGACGAACGCGGTCTCGCTGACCTTTTCCTCCCAATAGAACAGGATGTTCTTGAGGTCGGTCTCGACGCCCTGGGTGTCGGTGACCACGGCATTAAAATGTTTGTCCCCCTTCGTCTGCGCAAAAGCCGCGGGAAGGAAGCTTCCGCAGACAACGAGGGTGACCCAGAACGCCAAGGCCCAGGCCCCTCCCTTCGAGATATGGACACACGTCGACCTGCGCATCACGGTTTGCCTCCTGCTTCGATCAGTTTCCCCGTCTGGGGATCGATATAGGTTTCCACGACCCTGCCGTCCGCCGTGACGATCTCCACCTCGTAGACGAGCCGTCCGTCGATGGATTCCAGCTCCGCTTCGATGGCCTGGCCCGGCGTGTGGGCCAGGGCGGTCTTCAGGGCATCCACCAACGGCACCTTCGTCGCCTTGGCCCATTTCACCTTCTCGGCGACACTGACATCTTCGATCTCGAGTTTTTTTGCCTTCTCGCCGGCCATGGCCAAGCCGAGACCAAGGACGACCACCAATGTTCCCGCCAATGCGACACGCGTCATATCGGCTCCTATGGCTTATCGGAGGTTATAGCTGATGGGCACGTGGACGACGACCTGAGGTTGGCCCAGGGGGTGTTTCAGCTTCAAGGGCGAGGCCTCTTTCAGGATTGCAAGCGCATCGCGATCCAGCACGCTGTGGCCGGAGCTCTCCTCGACGGTGAGATCCACCACCTGGCCGTCTGCCTTGACCACGGCCCGGATCACCACCTTTCCTTCCCATCGGTTGACCCGCGCCGTGTGCGGGTATCGCTTGAGCCGGTCCACCTGACGCCACAGTGTGTCCATCAGCCATCCGTAATCCGCCACCGTGCCGGGCATGGGGCGTACCGGAAGCTCTTTGATGGAGGCCTGCTGGATCGGACCATCGGGGGTGCGCGTCGGCCGGGGGCTGACGTCTTTCACGGGCGCGTTCTGGACCGGCTGCACCGCCGAGGATGTCTCCACCGGGGCCGGGGACTGGACGGCCGAGGAAGAGGGCGCTGCCACCATAGCCGCTGCTTCGATCACGGTCTGCGCATGCTGGACCACCGATCTGGTGACGACAGAAGCCCGGGTGACCTGCTGAGGCGTCGTCTCCTTGATCTCCCGCTGAACGACTTTCGGCGCTTCCTGGGCGACCGTTTCCTCCTGCGGCTCCACAGGTTCCACCGGCTTGGGTTGCGGGGGAGACGGTTGGCTCTGGGGCTGAGGCGGCGCCGGCGGTTCGACGACCGAGACGTCCCACCTGAACCGTTCTTGCGGAGAAACGAATTCGAGATCGGCGATCAAATTGACCGCAGCAATGAGGATCATACCATGGGCAAACAGCGAGACTGCCCAGCTCTGAGCGTACTGCCGCCGGTCCCCGTCGATCTCCACCCACGTCATGTTCACAGACGTACGACCTCCAGGCTAACTTGCTGAAAGCCCAACCCCCGGACCTCATCAACCAGCTCCACGAACCGCTCGAGCATCGTCACACGATCGGCCCGGACGATGACCTGGGAGTCCCGGGGATGCGGATTCATGACGATCCGCAGGCTCCCTTGGGAGACAGGCTGATCGTTCAGGAACAGTTCGCCAGCGGCCGTGAGCGTGATCACCAGCGGCACGTCCCGCCGGTCGCTCGCTTCCTTGGCCTTGGCCAGATCGACGGGAATCTGCCCCGTCGTGATGAACGTGGCGGTCGTCAGCACGATCACGAGCAGCACCAGCATGACGTCCACCAGCGGAATGACGTTGATCTGATCCAGCTCATGATCCATGCTGGACCTCATAGGCCGTCATCAATTCCGCCACCCGCCGGCGAAGCGCATTGTTGAGCACGACGCAGGGAATCGCCACGAGCAGCCCCACGGCCGTGGCCTTCAGCGCCAGGCTGAGCCCGATCATGATGGTGCTCACGGCAATCGTGCCGGAGGTGCCCATGGTATGGAACGTCAGCATGATTCCGAGCACGGTGCCCAGCAGCCCGATATATGGGGCGTTGGCCGCGACGGTCCCGATGACGACGAGCCGCTTGGTCAAGGCGATCTGAAGCGCCTGCTGGTTCGGGAAGTGCTTCAGATCCAGTCGCCGGTAGAATCGCCAGCGCTCGATCGCCACGGCAATCGCCCACACGCTGAGCCACAACAAGACACCGATCACACCATAATCCACAACGTTTTTAAGCGCGTCCATGTTTCTATCCTTCGGTGAACGATCGGGACCGCAACGCGGCGACCCCGGTGATGACTATGACCAATTGAATTTGACAATGAATATCAATACCAATTATTGGACCAGCGTGTCAATGAAAAAATTTCGGCTAAGACGAGCCAGCTTAGCATAGGTACGGCCATGGTTTCAGAGAGATCGTCCCCGGGGAGGGATGGCGTGGACATCCTGATCGAAGAGCACGGTATGGGTCGCGATCACTTGGAGTTCAACGGGAGTGCCGATGGGATAGACGTTGGTGGACGGCTCGCTGCTGTGAACCACGTGGCCAGAAGGCAGGCTGATCGTGTAGAGGTTCTCGGAGCCGCGAAACTGCCGGGCGACGATGCTGGCCGCACAACTCTCGGACGGCACGATGTGGACATCGTCGGGACGGATCATCACCACGACCTTGGCCCCGCCTCGATAGCCGGCTTGGTTTGGAAATTCGCCGATCTCGGTCAGGACCCGGCCGTTTTCGACCGTCCCCGGGATGAAATCGGCTTGTCCCACGAAATCCGCGACGAACGGGCTGCTCGGGGTGTGATAGATCGCTTCCGGCGCATCGCACTGCTCGAGGAATCCGTGGTTCAGCACGCAGATCCGGTCTGCCATCGCGAAGGCTTCGTCGTGATCATGCGTCACGAGGACCGCGGTCGTCTTCGTGTGCCGCAGCAGATCGTGCAGGTCTTCACGCATGCGGCCGGCCATGTCCGGATCCAGGTTGCTGAACGGCTCGTCCAGGAGCAGGATCACGGGTTTCTGAACGAGGGCCCGCGCCAGCGCGACCCGCTGTTGCTGCCCTCCCGACAGCTCATGCGGATAGCGCCTGGCCAGGTCCGTCAGGCCGATCATCTCCAGCATGGCCTGGACCCGTTCGGCACGCTGGTCGGCCGGCCAGTCCTTCAGCGCGAAGCCGATGTTTGCCTCCACACGCAAGTGCGGAAACAGGGCATATTCCTGGAAGACCATGCCGACGCGCCGGTGCTCGGTCGGGACTACCAGCCCCGGGGCCGACACCAGCCGGCCTTCCAGATATACCTCACCCCGGACGACCGGCTCAAATCCGGCGATGACCCGGAGGGTCGTCGTCTTGCCGCATCCAGACGGCCCGAGCAGGCAGAGAATCTCCCCTTCGTGCGCGGCAATCGTGATGTCCCGGATCGCCGGTCGCCCCGGCTCATAGGCGCAGGACACGCCTCGCAGCTCCAAGACGGTCGGCCGGCTTGTCCCGGCCTGAGGTCTTGGTTCATGGTGGAGAGTCATCGGTGGGCCCGGCCTAGGCGGCGCGCCAATCCTTGGAGACCAACAGCAAGAGAGCCGGCAGCGCCGTCAGGACGATCAACAGGGCCGAGGGGGCGGCCAGTTGGTAGTATTCCTCGCTCGCCTCCAGCCACACCCGTACCGCCAGCGTGTCGAACCCCACCGGGCGGAGGAGCAGCGTCGCCGGCAATTCCTTCATGCTCTGCAAGAACATCAGGACCCATGCGGCCACGAATCCGCCCTTGACCAGCGGCAAGGTGACGGCGCGCAGCGTGCGCACCGGTCCCAGCCCCAGGCTGCGGGCGGCCTCCTCCAGGTTCGGCGTCACCTGCTGGAGGGACGGCTCCATGGTCTGCAGTCCGGCGGGAAGAAAATGCACCACGTACGCAATGATCAAGACCACGACGGTGCCGTACCAGACAGGGGCCACCTGGGAAAAAAAAGCCAGCAGCGCCAGGGCGCCGACAGGCCCGGGCAGGGCGTAGCCGGCGTAGGCGGCCTGCAGGCAGATCAGGTTCAGTTTGGAGGGCCAGCGGCTGGCGAGGTAGGCAAGCGGCGTCCCGAGCACTACCGCCAACGTCGCGGCAAGCCCGGAGAGCAAGGCGCTGTTGGCGATGAAGCCCCAGAGCCGGGCGTCCACCATACCGTCCGCGACGGCGGCCCAGCTCCATTGGATCAAAAGCAGCAACGGTACGCCGAACGCGAGGCCGAGCACCAGGACCAGATAGGCGGTGGCCAGCGAGGCTCCCACAGGACCGCAGGCCCTCCGCGCCGCCGTCCGGTAGCGTCCCGTCGTCTGAAAGAAGCGACTGCGCTCGCGGAACCACCGTTCTCCGGCGAGGAAGATGAGCGCCAACCCCACCAGCAGCAGACTCAGGACCCCGGCAGCCGCATAATCATAGCGGGCGGTGATCTGCTGATAGACGGCGTAGGTGAAGGTCTGGTACCGGAGCAGGGAGACCGCTCCGAAATCGGAGACCACATACAGGACGACCAGCGACATCCCCGCCACGATGGCCGGACGCAACATCGGCAGCGTGACGGTCAGGGAAGTCCGCAACCGAGAGGCGCCGCAGACCCTCGCGATTTCTTCGAAGGAGACGTTGAAATTCATCAGCGCGGCGCGGGCCAGGAGATACACGAAGGGAAAGGTATCCAGCACCATGACGAGCGTGGCTCCTGCGTAGCCGTAGGGGCTGACAAAAGGAATATGGGGTCCGACCAGGCGTTGCCAGAGACCCTCCACCGGGCCGCCGGGCTCGAGCAGGTGCGCATAGATGTACGCCAGCACATACGTCGGCATGGCCAACGGGAGCACGAGCGCCCATTCCCAGAAGCGTCGCCCCACGAACTCAAACCGCACCACGATCCAGGCCAGTGACACACCCAGGACCAGGGTGCCGAGCGCCACGCTCAAGGCCAACGCCGCCGTGTTGCCGAGCAGCTCCGGGATGCGCGTGTGCCAGAGCCGGACCCAGACTGAGCTCTCGGCGGACACCGCAAGGTACGTGAGGTAGAAGAGCGGGAGACTCACCAGGCCCGCCGCGAGCAAGGCGAAGGCCGAGAGGGAAGCCGGGAAGGACTGGCGGGAGGCGAGGGCGGTCATGAGGCTACCGGAGTCCGGCCTGCTCGATCAGCAGCATCGTCGGTTCGCGGAGTTCCGCCAGACGCGAGAGCGAGACCGAGGCCGTCCGGAACTTCTCCGGCTGCGGCAGAACGGGATCCGGGCGGACCTGGGGGTTCAGTGGGTACTCTTTGTTGAGGTCGGCAAAAAGCTTCTGCCCCGCCGGGGAGACCAGGAATTCCACCAGCCGTTTCGCGGCCTCGGTGTGTCGGCTGAACTTCACGATCCCGACCCCCGCGACGTTCAAGATCGCCCCCATACCTCCCTCGTCCTGGTCCGGCATCAATGGGGCGATCGGGGCGGCGGGTTGAGCCGCGAGATGCCGGAAGATGTAGTAGTGATTCACCAGCCCGATGGCGGCCTGTCCCTTGGCGACCGCTTCCACGATCTGTGAGCTCTTGCCGTAGACATGGGTGCCGGCGTTGGCCTTGAGGCCGCGTAGGAAGCCCTCGGTCCGGGCGTCGCCGTACACGGCCTTGATGACTGAGATCCCGGCTTGCAGGTATTCGCTCCCCGCATTGGGGACCGCAATCTTGCCCCTCCAGCGCGGATCGGCCAGGTCGAGAATCGACCGGACCTGGTCGGGCCGTACCTGCTCGGTGTTGTAGACCAAGATCCAGAATCGGCCGGAGAGCCCGACCCACGCGTTGCCCGGGGCCCTGAAGGCGGACGGGATGGCCTGGTCGATCTCCTTGAGGTCCAACCCCTGCAGCAATCCGAGTTCGCGTGCGCGCTCCAAGCTCCCGGCGTCGTTCGTGAGGAAGAGATCGGCCGGGGTGCGGGGGCCTTCGGTCTGGAGCCGGTTCACGAGCTCCGTGGTTCCGGAGGAGAGGAGATCCACGCCGATGCCGGTCCGAGCCTCGAACTGGTCAAGGACCGGTTTGATGAGTCGCTCAGCGCGTCCGGAGTATACGACCAGCCGCTCCGTCGCGGCGCCCGACACCGGCGGGAGCCAGGGCGCCAGCAATGGGAGAACAGCTGCGAGGATCAGGAGTCGTCCGAACCGGGTCGTCACGTAAGTGTGTGAGCGGGCAGGGCCCTATCTGAAAATGAAATTGATTCGTGGTCTCAACCATAATACCAAAAAAACGCGCGGCGATCAATGCCGACACTTCGAGCAGAGTCCGTACAGCTCCAGCTTATGGGTTTGAATGAGAAACCCGTTCCGCTGCGCCACTTCCTCCTGCAGTCGCTCGATGTCACAATTTTCAAACTCCACGATCTTCCCGCACGACGTGCAGATCAGGTGGTCGTGATGGCCCTTGTGCGACACGTTGTCGAATTGCGTCTGGGCGCCGAAGTGCCGTTCTTGCGCTAGGCCGGCATCGCAGAGCAGCTTCAGCGTCCGGTAGATGGTCGCCAGCCCGATGTGCGGGTCTCGTTTTCCGAGCATCCGATAGATCTGCTCGGCGGTGACGTGCTCCATCTTGAGGAACACGTTCAGGATCTCTTCGCGCTGGCGGGTGAGCTTGAGCTGGTGCTTCGCCAGGTGGTCTTTGAGCAGCTGGATTTCCTGTGCCGTTTTGGTCATCGACGCGCTCGCCTCAAGGCACGCCATTAAAGACCAAAGTCGTCGGGAGGGTCAAGGGCCGTGGATCCCGCGTTGACCGGGCACGGACGAGTGACTATAGTGCCGCGGGACGACCCTTGCGCCATGCGGCACCCCCACGAAATGACCATCGACCGCGCCCTCCTGCTTCATCTGCTGAAGCTCGCGGGGCCGCACGGGCATCTGAGCGAGGTCAAGCTGCAGCAACTTGTCTTCCTCGGCGAGCTCAAGCTGTTCGGCCAGCGGCTGAAGGGCTTGCATTTCGAGTTCTTCCGCTACGCCTATGGCGCCTTCAGCAAGGACCTCGACAACGACCTGCTCACCCTGCGCAGGAAATCGCGCCTCGAAAACTACACGCTGTCGGAGAAGGGCGAGGATGCCGTCGCGCTCTTGAGGGCCGAGCTGGAGAGCACGGAGGCCAACCGCCGCGTGGCCGAGCTGCTGGCGTCCGTCGTCACCGCGTACGGTCCTCTGGATACCGGCGGTCTGACCAAGTCCGTCGAAGCGGTCGAGCTCTCGACGCCCGAGAGGCCCGGGTTTCAGGTCGCCATTCGCGACGTCTCGTTCCATACGACGCTCCTCGTGCCGTCCCGGATCGAGGTGGATGGAGAATTTGCGCTCACGCCGTCACTGCTCGCCCGCCTGAATGCCGCCCTAGGAGCCTGACCCGCCAGACGATCCAGGCAGCACCCCGCCTCACCGCGACCTCTTGACGGGACCGGCGCCGGCTGCTATGACCGGCCCGCATGGCCTCCCGTTCCGTCTTTCACGCCTACACGGCGCTCACGGTCGCGGCGATCGTCTGGGGCGGCTCCATCGTCGCCCAAAAGATGGCGCTGGGGTCGCTGTCGGCGGTGGAGGTCTCGGTCACCCGGGGCGTCGGCGCCCTGGCGATCCTGATCCCGCTGTGGTGGGGACGGGAGGGCGGAAAGGTAGAGTTCTCGGGGCGGGATCTCGGCGTGTTGACGGCGCTGGGACTCGGCGTCCTCGGCAATCATCTTTTGACGTTGTTCGGGCTGCGGTACATCAGCGCCGGCGCGGCCGGCGTGATCATCGGCTCCAGTCCCGCCGTTACGGCGTTTCTCTCGTCGCTGCTGATCCGGGATGTCCCGTTCAAGGCCGTCTGGGCGGGCTGTGTCGTGTCGTTCACCGGCGTGGCCCTCGTCTCCGGGACGGAAACCGAGGCGGCCGGCGGCGAGCTCGCCTGGCTGGGGGCGATCCTGGTCATCCTGGGGCTGGTGAGTTGGGCGCTGTACACGATCGGCGGGCGCCGGATCATGGAGCGGTTCTCGCCCCTGACCGTCAACTGGACCACGCTGCTGCTGTCGATTCTCTTCCAGCTTCCGCTGCTGGCGGTGGATCAACGGATGATCGTGGCGGGAGTGGGCTCGGTCCCGGTCGGCGACTGGCTGGCCGTGGGCTATCTCATCGTGTTTGCCACGGCCCTGGGGCAACAGGCCTGGCTGTACGGTGTGCAGGGGATCGGCCCGGCGCGCGCGGGGATCTTCGTCAATCTCATTCCGGTCTCGGCGCTGATCCTGTCCGCCATCATCCTGAGCGAGCGCATCGGCATGAAGGACCTCGTCGGGATCGCGCTCATCCTCATCGGCGTCTGGTTGGTCAATTGGCAGTCGGCCCGTCAGCCCGCATCCACCCGGTAACTGAAGGCCACACGTCGTACGCCCGCGGTGTCTGCCGGTACGCGCTGAAATCAGAGCCGGTCAGTAGGGTCCGCCGGGCCGACGGGGTCCGAAGGGCGGTGGCGGAGGCGGAAGGTCAAAGTGAGGGGGCGGCGACGGCCGGGGCTCGTACTGTGGAGGTGGCTGGGAGGGAAAGCGTCGGAAGTCCCGAGGCTCGGGGCGCGCCGCATCCTGGCGCGTTTTCGCGCGCTCGGCGAGCTCCTTGAGGGCTTTGTCTGTCTCGCTCAGCTCGGTCTTTGGCGAGGGCTTGGGGGCGTCGAGGGCGCACCGGAACCCGATGCTGTGCGAGGTGGCGGTGGCCTTCTCGCTTTCGCGGTGCACCGACCGGACGTACCGGCTGGTATCGCTCCACGACCCGCCACGGATCACTTTCATTCTCCCGTTAGGATCGAAGTCCGACGCGGTCCATTCCCAGACGTTCCCGGCCAGGTCGACGATCCCGTAGGGGCTCTTCCCGTCTTCGTAGCTGCCGACGGCCGCTAGGGTCGCATAGCCCGTCCAGGCTGATTTTGAGAAGTTGGCGTGCCGGCTCGTGGGGGCCTCATTCCCCCACGGATATTTTCGTCCATCCGTTCCACGGGCGGCTTTCTCCCACTCCAGTTCCGTCGGCAGGCGCTTGCCGGCCCAGCGGCAATAGGCGTCGGCATCGTGCCAGTCCACTCCGATGACGGGCCGGTCGCCGTCGCTCTCCAGGCTCACCGTGCTCCACCGCTCCGGCTTCTTGCGGTCGGTCTCCCGAAGAAATTTCGCATACTGCAACGCCGTGACCTCGTGCCGGTCCAGATAGAACGCCTCCAGTGGCGTGCTCTTGTCGTCGTTCCCGTAGAGAAACTCTCCGGCGGGGACCAGCACCATGGGCACGCCGTCCTTGGCGGTGATTTCCTGCTGGCCCGCGCGGGGAGTTTCATACGCAGGGGCACGGGCAAGCTGGATGGGAGCCTGCTCCGTCTTGCGGCTGGTATCCAGGCGGACCCTGTCTGGCATCGCTTCGACCAGGGGTATGGCCAGACGCGCTCCCAGGACGTCTTCCCCCGGCAGCAGAATCGGCGTCTGCTCGCGGTTGAGCTCATCCACGGCGGTTTGCGGCACCCGTTCGGTGACGTATGGCACGAGCTCGCGCAAGGTGACGATCCGGTCCTTGTCGGCGTCGGCGTCGCCCTGCAGGCCGTTCAGCAGATAGTAGGTGAACAGGCCGTGCTGGGCCTTGTCGTAATCGGAGCTGATCTGGCTGCCCGTGGCGGCCGCGAGCACGATCACCTTGCCCCCGGCCAGCATCGGGTTGTCCGTGCTGAGGAGCATGGGGCGCGCCCCCTTGGCGAGGACGGAGCGGCCGGCGGCCCCGGAGAAACAGGAGTCCAGCATGACGACCACCTCGCTGGCCGGCAACTCGTTCAGCGTCGCGTACAACTCTTTGAGCGGATACAAGCCGGACGGAAAATCGGGATGGCCGTCCCA
>CAYJUM010000075.1:0-13037 GCA_964373355.1 uncultured Nitrospirales bacterium
AAAAGGTGATCTGGTTCTATGCCGACGGCTCCAAGGAACCCCACACGGTGACGAGCGGGGCGTGTCGTCCTGGCGGCGAGTGTTCAGGCGGAGGCCAGGCGTTCAACAGCGGGCCGACATTGGTCAAGCCCGGAGACCGGTTCGAGCACACCTTCACGCGTCCCGGCACCTATCCCTACCACTGCGAGCTCCACACGGCCATCATGCAGGGCACCGTCATCGTCCAGCCGTAACCGCCGCCGAAGACCTCAATCCTTATTCGTGATCGTGAAGCGCAGGCGGGCACGGTGCGTCGTGTTACACCGCTCGCTTGGCGACTCGAAGCCGTTTGCGGCGCTGCTCGGCATGCCGGAGATCATACTGCGACTGCTGATTCAGCCAGCTCTCTGCCGTGGTGCCGAAGGCCATGGACAAACGGACAGCCATCTGGGGGCTGATACCCGCACGACCGTTCAGAATGGCCGAAAGGGTCTTGCGGCTGACCCCCAAGGCTTGGGCCGCCTCCGTGACACTTACACCAAGCGGCTCCAGGCACAGGGCTTTGATGATGGCGCCGGGATGAGGGGATTATGCATGCGCATCGTCGCGATGGCGCGTGGCGATGGTGCTTGCTATTTCGGCGGCTCAGGGAACCGGACGTAGGGGCCCTGTGGTTCTTGCCCGGGCGGAAGAGCGGCCGGTGCCGGCTGACCGGCAGGCCCGAGCGATGTGATAAAGCGGTACATGGCGCGGAGGTCCGGCTCGGTGAGCATGTGCAGCGTGAACCAGGGCATGGGCGGGCGAAACTGGGCGGTGTGCGCAAGCCTGACCCATTCATCTTCAGAAAGCGTGTGCATGAAGAGCCGGAGGTTGCTCGCATAGCTGGTGCCCCAGGGGCCGCGCCAGCCGAGCGGAGACCCCGTCAGCCAATCCTTCTCAGCGATCTGCCCGCCGGTTTGAGGCCACCCCATGGTGTGACAATCATTGCAGCCCCCGATCTTGACGAGATACCTTCCACGTTCAAGGGGATCAGTCTCTGATCGGCTCGCGTGCTCTGCACATCCGAACACTCCTGCGGCAGTCAGGCACAGCAGGATGATCGTCACACTCCGGCATGCCGACATGGGGTCTCCTTGATTGCGCTGCACTATCTTCTGAAGACAGCGCCATGTCAAGATGCTCGGAGCCATGATTGAGAAGATCGTCTCGGGCGGGCAGACGGGAGTGGACCGGGCGGCGCTGGATGTGGCGCTGGAGCTGGGACTGCCTTGCGGCGGGTGGTGTCCGAAAGGCCGTGCGGCCGAAGACGGAAGCCTGGCCGCCCGCTATCCCCTCACCGAAACGCCCTCCGAGATTCACGCGCAGCGGACGGAGTGGAATGTGCGGGACTCGGATGGGACGCTCGTGCTGACGCGCGGCGAGCCGACCGAGGGTACGGCGCTGACCATCAGCCTCGCCAAGCGATTACGGAAACCGTACCTGGTCCTCGATCTCCTCGATGTGCATGAGCAGCCCGCCGATAGCGCTGTCTGGACCTGGGCTGACCAACGTAACGTCCGGATTCTCAACGTGGCGGGCCCGCGGGAATCCAAATGCCCCGGCATCTACGCGCAGGCTGCCGCGTTTCTCCGGAAGGTCTTCCGCCGCCACAACCTATAGCCTGGCGCCTCGGGCCCAGTGCCTGGCGCGTTATGCGCTCGGTTGACCGTCCCCCGTATTGCTTCTAGAATGCGGCCGACCTGCAGAAGTGATTCGTGACTTCATGACGCTATGAAGACCCGCGTCCATCAACTTCTTGAAAAAGAACGCACCCTGATCTTCCCCGGCGTCTACGACGCGCTCGGGGCCAAGCTGGTCGAGCGCGCCGGCTTCCCCCTCACCTTCATCTCCGGTTACAGTGTGGCGGCCACCCAGTTGGGCCTCCCCGACTTCGGCTACCTGACCCAGACCGAGATGGTCGCGACCGCCAAGCGCGTCTGCGGATCGGTCAAGATCCCCATCATCATCGACGCGGACACCGGCTACGGGAACGCCCTGAACGTGATCCGTACCGTGAACGAGTTGATCGACGCCGGCGCCGCGGGCTTTTTCCTCGAAGATCAGGTCTGGCCGAAGCGGTGCGGCCACATGAAAGGCAAACGCGTCATCCCGGTGGAGGAGCAGGTCCAGAAGATCCGGGCCGCCGTGGATGCCCGGCGCGGCCGCGATTTCTTCATCGTGGCGCGGACCGACGCCCGCCAGGTGAACGGCCTGGAGGACGCCATCCGGCGCTGTAAGCGGTACAAAGAGGCCGGCGCGGACGCCCTGTTCGTGGAAGCGCCCCGGAGCAAGGAAGAATTAACCACCATCGCGCGGGACCTGCCGCCGCCCCTCGTGGCCAATATGCTGGAGGGCGGCGTGACCCCCCTGCTCACGAAGGACGAGCTGGACAAGGTCGGCTTCCAGCTCATCGTCTGCCCCCTGACCGCGCTGTACGGGGCGGCCAAGGCCATGCAGGACCTGTTCGGGCTGCTCAAAACGGCGGGAACGACGCGGACGGCGCTGGACCGGCTGCTCCCCTTTCAACAATTTCACGAGATCATCGACCTGGACGCCTATTACAAGCTGGATGAGCAATACCGCGCTCACGAAGGCAGTGATGAGTGATCGGTGATCGGTGATTGGTTTTGACTTCAATCACGCGTCACGGATCACGAATCACTTCACGGTGGACGGCATGTCTCCGAAGAGCGTGTAGCGGTACCGGGCGACGAGCCGGTAAGCGAGATGGCCTAACGGCCTGAGCAGCCGCATCCGCAGCAGCCGGCCGATCAGCCGTCCTCCCCGAATTCCCGGCAACAGCGGCGTAAACGCATCCAGCCCGCGGCGCACCGTGCCGTCCGGCTCCACGAGAAAGGCCACATCGGGCCGGCCCGGGGTATAGACCTTGCCTAATCGCCTGGCCGCCTCCTCGCTCTCGTACGGCACGAACCGGACGGAGCACCCGGTCTCCCGCTCGATCGCGTCCTTGGCGGTCACGCACAGGCGGCAGCGCGCATCGTAGATGAGAATCTTGTCGGGCACGCTCACTCCCGGTATAGTGCCGGCCGTTCCATGCTCATTCCACGAATCCTGAACGTTCTTCTGCTTCTCCTGCTCGTCATGGCCGGCCTCATGCGGGTGAGCCATGAGGCGCCCGGCCGTTTCCTGGAGCACCCCGTGCAGAACGGCTTCCTCTTCGTCCTGCCACCGGTGCTGATGGTGCTCCTCACGTTGGGCATCCGGTGGGCCTTGATGGCAGCCGTCCTGTACGGCACCATCGGCCTGGCCCTGGACATCTCGACCCTGGTGCAGGAGGCGACCGCCGACGCGCCACAGCCGAGCGTTCTGCTGCTGGGCGGGATCAGCGGGATCGTGAATTTCTGTCTGATCGGGCTCGGCGGCTACGGCTTTCTGGACCTGCGCGGTTCGAGTGCCTCACCGCAGGGCGCGCCTCCAGCACCCCGCCGGCCCAATCCCCCGTCCCGTCCCGAAGCCTGAGGAGTCTGGTTTGTCCAAAACCGGCTTCGCGGAGCCACCGCATCGTGTCGTCCAGCTTGTAGGTGTTGCCGGTCTCCGTGAACAGCAGCATCGTCACGGCGAACAGAGTGGCCTCCTGCGGAAACAGTCCCTCCCGGTCGAACAGGAACGCATCCTGGATCAGCAGGCGGCCGCCCGGATTCAACGCCCGGGCGATCTTGCGGAACAGTCGGGCATTCTCCTCGGCGGAATAGATGTGCAGGACGTTGGAGTACCACACGACGTCGTAGCGGCCCGGGATCGGCCGCTTCATAAAATCCAACGGCAAATAGGACAGGCGCCGGCCGTGCCTCAGAGTCGAAGCGATCTCGCGCGCGACCTCCAAGGCCGGCGCCCGATCGCAGACCGTGGCGCGGAGCGCGGGATTCCTGGCCAGGAACGCCAGCGCGTAGGTGCCGGGGCCGCCGCCCAGATCGAGCAGCGTCCTGGCCCCGCGCAGGTCCACTTGGGCGGCGACCTTCGGCGCCACATCGGTCGAGCGGTGGTGCATCGCCCAGGAAAACCGCCGCCGGTAGGCCGGCTCGTCGGGATCGTCCTGATCCAGCGGCCTCCCCTTCTTGACCGCCTCCGTCAGCCTGGACCAGTCGTCCCAATGGCTGCGCATCAATTCAACGTAGGCCCCGCGGTAGCGCGGGCTGCGCGCGTTCAGCTCCGCGAGCGCGAACGGGCCGTTCCGGTAGGCGCCGTGGCGCTTCAGCAGCAGGCCGGCTGACGCCAGGTTCCGGCAGAGAATGTCGAGGCCTCGCGGGCTGACCCGCAGCCGTTTTGCCAGCCCGGCGATCTGCCACGTGCGGCGCCCCACGACCGTGAATAGGTCCAGGTCCAGCGCGGTAATGAGGACGCGCGGGAGGCGGTAGCCCCAAATGGCGTCCCGAAATTGGTTGAAGGTGTGGATGCCGCGATCGGATTTCACGAGACCGGGGGGTCACCTCATGCTTCACGTCCTTTGAACTGTTGCCGGCACCACCTGATCGTCTGCTCGACGTCGTCCAGATTGCCAAAGTCGACGTCCTTGGTGAAGGTCGCCGCCACGTACTGCTCCGTCATGTCGGTGGATTCCTTGAAGCCGGCTTGCAGGAGCGGCCGGCGGAATCTCGCGGCCGCAGGCTGGAGGTAGTACTTCGCCTGCTTGGCCAGCTCATCCGTGCCGAGGTCCTCGGGGGTACCGTCCGAGAGCAGGCTCTGGATGTCTTCGATGTCCATGCCGGTCTGGCAGATCAGGCGCCCCTCCGGGGTGACCTCGAGCATCCAGCCCTCGTCGTCCAGGGACAGCCCCAGGGCGCCCCCCGGCTCCAGCTCATAGAAACCCGGCTCCGCTTCGCAGAGGCGGCGGCGCACCTCTTCCCAGGACCGGGTCATGCGGGGGCCTTCAAGCGCGCGTGCAGGCGTTCGAGACGCGTGGTGTTCTCCTGCAGTTTGGGGAGGCGGTATTTCTGATCGACCCGGACCACCTGCTGGAGCAATTCGGCCGCCTCCCGGAGCCGGCCGAGCCGCTCGTGGCACTCGGCCATGACGTACCAGGCGCCGCCGGTCCGCAGCTCGTCGCCCAGACGCTCCGCGATCGCGAGGCTGGTCCGGCAGGCCGCCAGCGCGTCGTCATACTGCCCGCGCGCCATGTAGGTGCGGGCGATCATGCGCCACGCGTCCGCCGTGCCGCCCTCGTTCCCGGTCTGGCGCATCAGCGCCAAGGACCGCTCGTAATACTCCATCGCGCTATCCAGCGCGCCGGTCTCCCGCGCGACCAGCCCCAGGTCCGAGAACAGCACCGCCTTGCCGGCGTCATCGCCGGTCTGCTCCATGAGATCGAGCGCTTCGAGATAGTAGGCGCGGGCCGAGTCCCACTCGCCGGCGTCCGCCCGGAGATTGCCGAGGTTCGCGAGCGTCGTCCCGATTCCGCGCGTATCGCCCTGGATCTTCTGCAGCTCGAGCACCTCCTGGTAGTAGGCCTGCGCCTGCTCCCGCCGCCCGCTCACGGCGCAGATATTGCCGAGGTTGCCGAGCGTGGCCACCAGTGATCGGCGGTCGCCGGTCACGCGGTCGCACTCCAGCGCGCGGGCATAACACTGGTAGGCCTCGGTGTAGCGGCCGCGCGAGAAATAGTCGTTGCCCTCGCGGTTCAGGTGCTCTGATGGGGTCTCCAGCATGATCGATGGATGGCTCGGAGGTGCGGAGGTCAGCCTTGCAGCGCGCGTTCCACCGCCGGCTTCGCGCCGCTCAGGATGGAGGCGCCGTCGCCGACCAGCAGAGCATCGAACTGGTATGTGAGGAGCCGCCGCAGGCTCTCTCTGGCCTTGGCGATGTCGGCATACTTCTCGGCGGGCATCAGACTGACGCTCCCGGGAGGCTTGCCGATCAGCGCGTCCCCCACGATCATGATGCCCTTTCCCTGCTGGATGAACAGGGCGCATTCGCCCGGCGACTTGAGGTCTTTCAGATGGACCACCCAGATGCCGCCGGGCAGGAGCTCGCCGTCCTTGAACGTCCGGTCCGGCTTGATCTCCATCTGCGGCGCGTCGAGCTCCGGCGCCACCACCTGGCAGCCGAACTCTTTCCGGTAGGTCTCGGCTTCGCGCGCATGGTCGCGGTTCGTGAGGATGATGTAGTCCACCTGCCCGCCGCGTTTCGCCTGGGCCAGGTCCTCCGGCGTCATCGGCGGCGGGTCCACCAGCACGCGGTGCTCGCCGACGGTCAGGAACAAGCCGTTGAAATCGAGCTGCTTCTCCGGGGAGAACCAGGACCACTGCCAGATGCCGGGGAGAAGCTGCTTCATAAGAGCTTCGAGCTGATGGCTGATAGCTGACAGCCGATCATAACGAGCCAATCGCGTCGCGGAGGATTTTCGACACCTTGGCCTGGATGTCTTGCTCGTTGGGAAGATCCAGCATGTCGTCTTCGGGGAGCGTGATGAATTTCCGATTGGGGCCTTTGGTCAGGGAGATGAGGAACATGCTGTTGGAGGGCGTGACCGGGATCACCACCTCGACGGCGGCGTCCACGCCCTTGACCAGCTCGAGGAATTTCTGCTTGCCCTCGTCGAATTCGCCCATCGCTACATCCTGGCCGGCTGGGCCAGCACTTTGTCGACCTCCTGCAGGATGACGTCCGCCCCGGCCAGGTCCATGTTACCGACGCGCTGCCAGCGGATGACGCCGTCGCGGTCGATGATGTACACATTCGGGACGAACCGCCCGCCCCCGTACAATTTGTCGGTGATCTTCTTGGGGTCGGTCAGGTAGGGATACGTGATCTTCACCGGAAACTGGGACAGGAACTCCGTGACCGCTTTCTGGGAATCGCCGGAGGAATTCACCCCGATCACCGCCACATCCTTGCCCCGGGTGGCCTCATAGACTTTCTGCAGATTCGTCCCCTGCTTCAGGCAGGGCTCACAGATATGGAACAGACCGAGCACGACCACCTTGCCGCGCAGGCTCTCCAGCGAGACGGTCTCGCCATTGAGAGAGGTCAAGGTGAAGGTCGGGGCTTTCTCGCCGACCTTGAAGAAGCTCTTGGCCGATCCCGCCGCCGCCACGAGCAGGAGCGCGGACATGATGACCGTCGCCGTGATCAGAACCTGTTTCATAGATCCTCCATCTGTGTGGGAATCTGAACGATGAGATCGAAGACGGCACAATCTTAGCACGCGGGAAAAATCCACGGCAACCGAGAACCAAACCGCATGGCCCTTGAGATCGGATCGCCGGCCCGCTCAAAAAGATCTTCGGGCGCGGCCGCAGGCGCAATCGAAGCCGGAGGCGTAGTCTCCGGGCTACGTTGAGGACTTCGGCGAGCCGAGAACAACGCTCGAAGGCTTTTGCAGCGGGCCGTCAGGCGGTGGGGTCGAAGAGGCCCAACTGCATCTCTTCCGCCTTCGTGAACGGGATGGGGTAATTCTCGGTGAAGCAGGCGGTGCAGTACTGGTCGGGGGTGGCGGGCGCGGCCTTCAGCATGCCTTCGAGGCTCAGATAGGCGAGACTGTCGGCGGTGATGTACTTCCGGATTTCCTCCTTCGTGTGGTTCGAGCCGATGAGCTCCTTCTTGGTCGGCGTGTCGATCCCGTAGAAGCAGGGGGACAGGATCGGCGGCGAGCTGATCCGCATGTGGACCTCGCGGGCGCCGGCCTGCCGCAGCATCTTGACGATCTTCCGGCTGGTCGTGCCGCGGACGATCGAATCATCCACGACGATCACTTTCCGCCCCTCGAGCACCTCGGGCACCGCGTTCAATTTGATCTTGACGCCGAAGTGGCGGATGGACTGCTCCGGCTCGATGAAGGTGCGGCCGATGTAGTGGTTGCGGATGAGGCCGTTCTCGAAGGGAATGCCGGAGCCTTCCGAGAACCCGAGCGCGGCCGGCACCCCGGAGTCCGGCACCGGGATGACGATGTCCGCCTGCACCCAGGCCTCCTGCGCCAGTTGGCGGCCGAGCGCCTTGCGCGTCATATAGACCGTGTTGCCGCCGAAGATCCGGCTGTCCGGCCGCGCGAAATAGACGTACTCAAAGACGCACATGGCCGGCTGGACCTTCAGGAACGGATGGTAGGACGTCAGGCCGTCCTTGTTCAGCACGACCAGCTCGCCGGGCTCGACCTCCCTGAGATACTCCGCGCCGATCAAATCGAAGGCGCAGCTCTCGGAGGTCACCACCCAGGCGTCCTTCAGCCGCCCGAGGCACAGGGGCCGGAAGCCGTGAGGATCGCGCGCCGCTATCACCCCGTCTTCGGTGAGCAGCACCACCGAGAAGGCGCCGCGCACCCGGTTCAAGGCGTCGATCACGCGCGCCAGCAGGCTGTCCGCGCGGGAGTGGGCGATGAGATGGACGATCACCTCGCTGTCGGTCGTGGACTGGAAGATCGAGCCATAGGCCTCCAGCTCGTTCCGCAGCATGGTGGCGTTGATCAGGTTGCCGTTGTGGGCCAGCGCCAGGTTGCCGAAGGCGAAATTGACGACCAGCGGCTGGACGTTCTTGAGGTGGCTGTCCCCGGCGGTGGAGTAGCGGTTGTGGCCGATGGCCATGGTGCCCGGCAGCCGTTTGAGCACCTCCTTGGAATAGATGTCGGCCACCAGCCCCATGGCTTTTTCCTGGTGGAAATGCTCGCCGTCCGACGAGACGATGCCGGAGCTTTCCTGGCCGCGGTGCTGGAGGGCGTAGAGGCCCAGGTAGGTCAGGTTGGCCGCCTCCTTGTGGCCATAGATCCCGAACACCGCGCACTCGTCGTGGAATTTGTCGGGCGTGATCATGCGCAGACGTGAGGCGTCAGGCGTCAGGCGTGAGGCGGTAGGAATCCCTTTCTGGCTGTTGCTCATCTTATGAGTTACGCCTCACGCTTCACGCCTAACGCTCGTTCAAGGCCATGCGCCCAGGTGTCATGAAGCTGAGCGACCGCCGCGTCGAGGCGGTACGGCCCCTGGCCACCCTCGCCCGCGACCTCGATGGTCAGCCGGTCGCCGCCCACCGTCCCGATGGCGTCCGCCGGGACCTGCAGCACCGCCGCCCGCTTCAGCACCTCATCCCGGTCGCTGGGCTTGACCGACAGGATGACCCGGGACGGGCTCTCGCCGAACAGCACCGCATCCCGCCGCAAGCCCCGCGGCGTTAATCTTATCACAGCGCCGAGCAAATGTTGCGGGGGCGGCGCGAGGCAGCATTCAGCCAAGGCCACTGCCAGCCCGCCGTCCGCGCAATCGTGCGCCGACCGCACGAGCCCGGCCCGGATGAGCTGCAGCACGAGCTGCTGGAGCGCCTTCTCGGCCTCCAGATCGAGCAACGGCGGGCTCCCCTGCTCCCGCCCATGCACGACCCGCAGATATTCCGTGCCGCCCAGGTCCTCCTTGGTCGCGCCGAGCAGGATGACGGCATCGCCGGCCTCCTTGAACCATTGGGTCGTCACGCGCTCCGCCGGTTCGATCAGGCCCACCATCCCGATGATCGGCGTGGGGTAGATGGCCAGGCCGTTCGTCTCGTTGTAGAAGCTAACGTTGCCGCTGACCACCGGAATCTTCAAGGCCTCGCAGGCGTCCCGGATGCCTTCGATGGCCAGGACAAATTGCCACATGACGTCGGGCCGCTCCGGGCTGCCGAAGTTCAGGCAGTCGGTGCAGCCGAGGGGCTCGGCGCCCGAGCACACCAGATTGCGCGCCGCCTCGGCCACGGCGAGGCCGGCCCCCAGGTAGGGATGCAGCAGGCAGTAGAGGCCGTTGCAGTCGGTGGTGATCGCGAGCGCCTTGTCGGTGCCCTTGATCCGGAGGACCGCGGCGTCCGAGCCCGGCCGTACCACGGTCGCGGTGCCGACCATGTGATCGTACTGCTCGTACACCCAGGCCTTGCTGGCGATCGTGGGGGACTCCAGCAAGGCGAGCAGCACCACGGTCGGGTCTTTCGGCTCCACCAGCGCGTCGAGGTTGAGCGACTGCAGCATCTCCTGAAAGCCCGGAGGGGCGTGGGGCCGCTCGTAGCGCGGGCCCTCCGCGGCCAGGGCCTGGGCCGGAATTTCCGCCACGACCCGCCCATTGTCGCGCACGCGGAGAAAGCCGTCGCCGGTCACGCGCCCGACCACCGCCGCATCGAGGTCCCATTTTCGGCAGATCTCCAGCACCGCCTCCGCCTTTCCCGGCTTGGCAATGAGCAGCATCCGCTCCTGCGACTCCGAGAGCATGATCTCGTAGGCCGTCATGCCGGGCTCGCGGCGCGGGACCTGCGCGAGGTCCAGCTCGATGCCCGTGCCGGCGCGGGAGGCCATCTCGCAGGAGGAGCTGGTCAAGCCGGCCGCCCCCATGTCCTGGATGCCGATCAGGAGATCCTCATCCATCAGCTCGAGACAGGCCTCCAGCAGCAGTTTTTCCGTGAAGGGATCGCCCACCTGGACCGTCGGCCGTTTCGCCTCGGATTGATCGTCGAAGGTGTCGGAGGCCATCGTCGCGCCATGGATCCCGTCCCGGCCGGTCTTGGAGCCGAGATAGATCACGGCATTCCCGATGCCGAGCGCCTGCCCCTTGAAGAGCCGGTCCTTTCGCGCGATCCCCAGGCAGAACACATTCACGAGCGGATTGTGGGAATAGATGTCGTTGAAGACCACTTCGCCGCCTACCGTCGGCACCCCGATGCAGTTCCCGTAGCCTGCGATCCCGGCCACCACGCCCTTGAAGAGATGCCGGTTCTTGGGCCGGTCCAAGAGGCCGAACCGGAGCGAGTCCAGGAGTGCGATCGGCCGCGCGCCCATCGTGAAGATGTCCCGCAGGATCCCGCCCACCCCGGTGGCCGCCCCTTGATACGGCTCGATGTAGGAGGGATGGTTGTGCGACTCCATCTTGAAGACTGCGCAAAGCCCGTCCCCGATGTCCACCGCCCCGGCGTTCTCCCCGGGCCCCTGCACCACCCGCGGGCCGGTCGTCGGGAGCCGCTTCAGATGCACGCGCGAGCTCTTGTACGAGCAGTGCTCGCTCCACATCACCGAGAACATCCCCAGCTCGGTCAGGTTCGGCTCGCGCCCGAGAATCCCGACGATCTTCTGGTACTCCTCCGCCGAGAGCCCATGCTGCGCCACGAAGTCTTTGGTGATTGTGTGGTCTTCCGATTGCACTCGTTACGCCGCCTTCTGTCCGGTCTCTCAGGCCTAGTCCTCTTTGGGGGGAACCAACGGATCAAGCTGAGCTACTAAAGCCGGGAGGTCCTCCCGGACAATTCGCCAGACTTCAACCGCGTCCACGTTGAAATAATCGTGAACCGCCACATCACGAAATCCGGCAATCTTCCTCCATGGTATCTCAGGATGGCTTGCACGAAACTCCTCCGACACCTGTTTCGCAGCCTCACCGATAATGGTGAGTTGCCGAACAATGGCATCCTGTCTGAGCGTGCATGCCAGAAATTCAGCTTGATTCAGGCCTGTGGAGTATTCCAAGGATTTCCGAGCCGCATTGAGCATATCGAGGACCCAGGCCAGGTCACGCCACATAGATAGGTTCGAGATGGCTCAGGATATGCTTGCGCCGAATGTAGTTCTCGCTATGTTCCACCAGACGTCTTTCGATCAAATCCACACGGTGTCCGAATAGGGCTTCCAGTTCCCGCTTCATTACTTCACGGTCATAGAACCTCCAAGATGTCCCCGGGCTGAACGTGACCAGCACATCAATGTCGCTATCCGGCCGGAAGTCCTCTCGGAGGATCGAGCCAAACAAGGCCAATTCCGTAATCTTCCACCGCCGGCAGAAGTCGGCAACCTCTGCCTTGGGAATTTCAACTCCGTGAGAAGTCATCTTCTTTGCCGCAAGTCAATAGCAATAAATCCGCTCCACAGACCGAGAACATCCCCAGCTCGGTGAGGCTCGGCTCCCGCCTTGAGCCCGGACCATTCATGAGGCATCTACTGCGACGGCCGATGCACTCGCCCGGCGCGGTCGTTCTCGCTCGGCCTCCTCACCGTATTGCAGCGAATACGCCCACGTCGTCCTCACTTGCGAGCGACCACGGCGGCCTTTGGTCTCGTCCGTCTCGCGACGATGCCTATGAATAATCCGGGCTCTAATCCCGACGATCTTCTTGTACTCTTCCTCCGAAAGCCCATGCTGGGCGATGAGGTCCTTGGTGATCGGTTGATGCTGTGTTTTCATTCGTTGGTCATTCTCATGTTTCAAGATGCTAACACACTACTTATCAGCCCCACTACCTTCTCAGAGCCCGCTTAATCCCCTTGATGGCACGCTCGTGCTCTGTGAGCACCTCTCGCAGAATTCGATTAAGGTCTGCATCCCGCGGAACCTTACCCTTAACTTTATTCCCACGTGTATCGACCAGTTGATGGATAAGCGTTTCAATGTCCTTCAAGTAACGTACCTTCTGGATGCGAAAAATGATGAAGCGGTCCCATTTTCCAGCGTGACGATCCTTCAGATGCCATTTGATTCTACCCAGTAGATTTGTGGTCAGTCCGATGTAGTAGAGGCGATGTCGCCTGTAGAGCGCATAGATTCCAGCGTATCTTCGCATGATTTCGCGAAGTCGGCGGGCGAAAAGTGGGCTTTCCAGAATCTCACTGGGAAGACGCCGAGACATTCCTTTAATGAGAGCCCCCTTAACACTCTTGGCTCTTGCCTTAGCACCGGCCTTCATCGCGCGTCTCTTAAATTAATTTGTTTTATCCAGGCACTTACCTGTGCGGGACGGCCGGGGCCTGCGTCGCGAATCGCGAGGAGAGGGGACCGCACTTGCCAAGCAGATGCGGTCCGCGAAGCGGAGGCCGAGCACTGTTCGAAGCTGGCTTTGCGGAGCTAGAAGCCAGCAAGTTGCGGAGGCGAGCAGAGGCGAGGCGTAGTGGGTCGAGCCGCAGCGTCTGAGCAGGGCAGGCCCTGGCCGTCACGCTCCCACCGTTTGTGGCTTCGCTTTCTTCAGTGCATCCAGCATTGATAGAAAAATCAGGCGGCCGGCTTCGTTGCCGAGGACCGACTCGGCGCAGCGCTCGGGGTGCGGCATCAGGCCAAGCACGTTGCCCGCTTCGTTGA
>CAYJUM010000076.1:0-12996 GCA_964373355.1 uncultured Nitrospirales bacterium
TGCAGATGCGGGTCAAGCCGGACTCGACGGTGTACGTCTATTACGCGGGGCACGGGACGCCGAATCTGCAGGCCCAGTCCGGATCCATCGTGCCGTGGGACGGGCACCCGGATTTTCCGGAGGGCCTGTATCCGCTCAAGGAACTCCAGGAGACGCTCAGTAAGCTCTCGACGAAGAATGTGGTGGTGTTCTTGGATTCGTGCTTTTCCGGGGGCGACGGGGGTCGCACCGTACTGGCGAAGGGCGCGCGCCCCATGGGGTTGTCGTATCCCGTGTTGAGCACCGGCGAGGTGATGGTCCTGGCGGCCGCCACCGGCAGCCAGATCAGTTCGGATTACGACAAGGCGGAGCATGGCCTCTTCACGCATTACCTCCTGACCGGGCTGCAAGGAGAGGCCGATGCCGACAAGGACCAGATCGTGACATTGCGGGAACTTGTGCCGTATGTGAAGGAACGCGTGGCCCACACCGCGGTGGATGAACTAAATCGCGAACAGATACCGGTGCTCTTGCCCGACGAGCAGTCAATCGGCAAACGCCTATCTCTGGCGCTTGTTTCGACCGCTCAAGTTTTCACCCACAGGGCGGCTGAACGGAACCAACAAGAGCAAATGGCTCCGACGCGGCAACTTGAAGCACAAAAGCTTGCGCGAGCTACCGCGGAACGCGAAGCCTTGGAGCAGGAGCGATTGAAACTGGAACGAGAGCGCCTCGAGTTCGAACGACGCAAACTTGAAGAAGAACGCAAACAATTTCAGGTGGCCAAGGCGCCAGCCTTCCAGGCGCCGCAACAGGCGGAGCGGCAAATACCTCCGAACGCCTCGGTCAAAGAAGCCCTGGGCCTTGTGCGAGGACTCTTCTTCAGAACGAGCGAGACCGTCCTGACCGGTGGGAATATCCGGACCAAGACATCACCGCGCCGCTTCGATTCCTGTGACATTGAGTTCGAGACCCGAACCGATTATGACGGGCAGCGGCATACAGGGCAAACCAAGTGGGGCCAAGGCGTAGAGTCGTTAAGTCTCGGCAACCTTGACCCCGCGAGCGCTGTGGCGCAGTCCAACGACAGCGGGGCTTGGTTTATCAAGATCAAAGTTGCCCCTGGAAAAAATCAAATCCTCTACCGGTACGATGACTTCCTGGTTGGCGGAGGCAAGCAAAGCGATTCGACCACATTCGACGGGGAGACATTCAATTTTTCCAATGAAGCGGACGCCAAATATGCCGCCAGTGCGCTGCAACACGCCATCACGCTCTGCGGTGGGAAACCCGCTGGCTCTTGAGGAGGATTCGCGTAGTCCGACTGTCACGATCGACGAATGACCCATGACCATTGACCGCTGCGGCAACGCTGTGGTAGGGTCGCGGCGCTCTGCACGCTGCCAGAGCCTCGCTCCAGGCCCGGCCCTGGGGCCGGAACGCGGACCATGCCGGTCCGCCTTCAACGTCCGAGAGGAGCCTTCGCATGCAACTGTACGAGTCCATTTTTATTCTGCGTCCTTCGTTGTCCGACGACGAGTCCCAGAAGCTCATCGAGAAGGTGAAGGGCTTCGTCGAGCGGTCCGGCGCCACCCTGCTGAAGTCCGAGAACTGGGGCAAGAAAAAGCTGGCGTACGAAGTCAAGCGCGAACGGAAGGGCACGTTCGTCTGTCTGCAGTTCCGCGCGCCGGGCGCCATGATCGGCGAGCTCGAACATCTGTACCGGATCGAAGACGCCGTGATGAAATTTCTGACGGTCAGGGTCGAGAAAGAGCTGCCTCCCAAGCCAGCGAGCGAGCTGAAGGAAGGCGAGCATGACCGGGTTCAATAAGGTCATCCTGATCGGGAACCTGACCAAGAATCCGGAGCTCCGGTACACGCCGAGCGGAACCCCCGTGACGAGCTTCGGGTTGGCGGTCAATCGCCGGTTCCGTCAGGCCTCCGACCTCAAAGAAGAGGTGTGCTATATTGACATCGTCGTGTTCGGCAAGCAGGCCGAGCACTGCGGACAGTACCTCAGCAAGGGCAACGGCGTCATCGTGGACGGCCGGCTCCAGCAGCGGCGCTGGGAGACCGAGGACGGCCAGAAACGCAGCAAGCATGAAGTGGTGGCTCAAACGGTGACATTCCTGCCGAAGCGGCAGGACAGCGGGGAGGCCCCGGCCGACGAGCCGGCGGCCGATGCTGAAGAAGAGACGTAACGGAGAAAGCGTGAAGCGTCGCTCGTGAAGCGCTGGCGAGATACGCACGACGAGCGACGAACGATGGGAATGCGGCGCGATCAAGGGCGAGCCGGGTAGAAGGAGGAATGCGTGGAGCGAGGAAGCGGCGGCGGCGGAGGAGGGCGGTTGTTTCAGCGGCGGCGGCTGTGTCGCTTTTGTCACGACAAGACGCCGATTGATTACAAGGATGTGGGGTTGCTCCGCAATTTCCTGACCGAGCGGGGCCGGATCATTCCGCGACGGATTTCCGGGAATTGCCTGCGGCATCAGCGGGAGCTGACGATCGCGATCAAGCGGGCGCGGACCATCGCCATGCTGGCGTTTGCGGAGGAACGGTGAGCGGTTTGCAGAGTCTTCATGCGTCGGATGCCGGAGTGGTCGCCGTCATGAATACGCCATCCAGTCTTCTCAGGATACGGATCAACGATATTCCGGAAACGGGACTCAGCGTGTCGGGAGCCCTGCAACCGGACGTGCTGAGCCTGGCCCCGGGCGATGCCCGATTTCACGGCGCCCTGGCGTTCACGGCGCAGATCAACAAGTTCGGAAGGGAGCTGAGCGTCCGGGGTGAGCTGACCGGCACGCCGGTGCGGCAGTGCGTGCGCTGCCTGAAGGATTATGACGCGATCCTCCGGCTGCCGGTGACCGCGGCCTACCGGCCAGACGACCCGCCGGCGCGGGCTGCCGGGAGCGTCCCGGCCGATGTCCAGGCGGACGACGACGAGCTGTACCGGTACGAGGGCGACTGGCTGGAACTCGCCGAGATGCTGCGCGAGCAGATCATCCTGGCCACGCCGATGCAGCCGTTGTGCAAGACCGATTGCCTCGGGCTCTGCTCGGTCTGCGGGGTTGACCTGAACGAACGGCGCTGCACCTGCCCGGGCGAGCGCCCCGCCTCGCCGTTCGATGTCCTGCGCGGACTGCTCGAGTCTCCCGATCAACCAGCGCCTCCGGCCCGTAAGCCCGACCGGATGCGGAAACCTGAGTGAGGAGTCGCCATGCCGAATCCCAAACATAAGATCTCCAGAGCCAGGCGCGACCAGCGGCGGGCGACCAAGAAGATCGTGCCGGCCAGCTTGTCCGTCTGCCCGCAATGCCACGAGCCGAAGCTTCCGCACTATACCTGCCTGAATTGCGGTACCTACAAGGGCATCGCGGTGATCGCGGTCGAAGAGAGCTGAGAGCCGATCATCAGACCGGGCCTGGGACCCTCGCCGATGAAAATCGCCGTTGACGCGATGGGGGGAGATTACGGTCCTCCTGCGACCGTGGAGGGCGCGGTGCAGGCGGTCACCGAGCTCGACCTCGACGTGGTGCTCGTGGGCGACGAGCCGCGCATCGCCGACCAGTTGCAGCGCCTCGGCTGCTCCGATCCCCGCCTCACCATCCGCCATGCTTCCCAAGTCGTGGACATGCACGAATCCCCCGCGTCGGTCGCCCGCAAGAAGCGCGACTCCTCGGTCTGGGTGGCGACGGAGCTCGTCAAGGCCGGCGAGGCCGTGGCCGTGGTGAGCGCCGGGAACACCGGAGCCAGCATGGTCTCCGCCTTCTTGATCTTCGGCGCGCTCAAGGGCGTGGAGCGGCCGGCGATCGCGGCCACGCTGCCGACGCTCACCGGGACCGCCATCATGCTGGACGTCGGCGCCACCGTGGACTGCACCGCCCGGCAGATCTACCAGTTCGGGATCATGGGACACGAATACGGCCGGCACGCCCTGAAGAAGCTCAGCCCGCGGATCGGGCTGCTGAGCATCGGGGAGGAAGACAGCAAGGGCAACGAGGTGACGAAGGAGGCCTTCAAGCTGCTCAAATCCAGCTCGCTGAACTTCATGGGGAACGTCGAAGGGCGGGACGTGTACAGCGGTGCGGCCGACGTCATTCTGTGCGACGGCTTCATCGGCAACGTGGCCCTGAAGATTTCGGAAGGGCTCGCCGATGCGATGAAGAAAATCTTATTGAAGGAGGTCGCGGGCTCGCCGCTGGGCCGGCTCTCCTACCTGTTCGTCGCGGGGCCGCTCGGGCGCCTGAAGCGCCGCATGGACTACGCCGAGTTCGGCGGGGCGCCGCTCCTGGGCGTGAACGGGATCAGCATGATCTGCCACGGCCGCTCCTCGGCCAAGGCGATCAAGAACGCGATCCGCCGGGCGAAAGGCATGGCCGAGAGTCGCCTGAACGAGCTGATCCAGAGCGACATCGAAGAGTCCCTGGCCCAGCCCGGCGCGGCGACGGCCGACGCCGAGGAGCCCGCATGAAGGCCTGCATCGCGGGGATCGGCTCGTATGTCCCGGAGCGCGTCCTCACCAATGCCGACCTCGAGCGCATGGTCGCCACGTCCGACGACTGGGTCGTCGCGCGCACCGGGATCCGCGAGCGGCGCATCGCCGCCTCCGGCGAGGCCTGCTCCGATCTGGCGATCCGGGCCGCCGAGCGCGCGCTGAAGGACGCAGGGGTCGCCGCGTCCGATCTCGAGATGATCCTGGTGGCGACGTGCACCGGGGATTCCCCGTTGCCGTCCACGGCCTGCCGCATCCAGCACCGCTTAGGCGCCTCCCGCGCGGCGGCCTGCGATCTCTCGGCCGCCTGCTGCGGGTTCATCTATGCCCTCGCGGTCGGCGATGCCTACGTGAAGACCGGCGCCCGCCACGTGCTCGTCGTCGGCGCGGAGGTCATGTCGGCGATCACGGATTGGACCGACCGGACCACCTGCGTGCTTTTCGGCGACGGGGCGGGCGCGGTGGTGCTGTCGCCGGTGGAGGGAGACGCCGGCATCCTCTCGTCGCACCTCCACTCCGACGGCAATCTCTGGGACCTCATCTGCGTGCCCGGCGGGGGGTCGCGCACGCCGCCTTCGGAGAAGATGGTCGCCGAAGGGCTCCACTATTTAAAGATGAAGGGGAGCGAGACGTTCAAGGTGGCGGTGAAGACGCTGGAAGACGCGGCCCGCGAGGCGCTGGCCGCGAATCACCTCACGGTCGCCGACATCGACGTGTTCGTGCCGCACCAGGCCAACATGCGGATCATCAAGGCGGTCGCGCAGCGGCTGGGGCTGCCGATGGAGAAGGTCGTCGTCAATCTCGACCGGTACGGCAACACCTCCGCGGCCTCTATCCCGCTGGCGCTGGATGAGGCGGTCAAGGCCGGACGGATCCGGCGAGGCAGCCTGGTGTTGATGGAAGCGTTCGGCGGCGGGTTGACCTGGGCCTCGTCGGTGATCCGATGGTAGCACGCGTGACGCGTCACGCGTCACGCGTTACGAGCACGGGAGAGGAGTAACGATGGGAACCGAGAAGCGACCGCTGGAAGGAGACTGGGCGCTCATCCTGGGGGCGTCCAGCGGGTTCGGCGAGGCGGTGGCGTTGGAGCTGGCGTCGCAGGGCATGCACATCTTCGGCGTGCACCTGGACCGCAAGCAGACGCTCCCGAACGTCGAGCGGATCACGGGACAGATCCGGGAGGCCGGATGCGAGGCGGTGTTCTTCAACGCCAATGCGGCCGACCCGGAGAAGCGCCAGGAGATCCTGGAGGCCATCCAGAGCAAGCTCGGGGCGGGCGGGGCGGGAAAAGTCCGCGTGCTCTTGCACTCTCTCGCCTTCGGGACCCTCAAGCCCTACATCACGAAAGCGCCGGCCGACGCCATCGCCAAGCCGCACCTCGACATGACGCTCGATGTCATGGCGAACAGCCTGGTGTACTGGGTACAGGACCTCGTGGCCCGGCAGTTGATGGGCGCCGGCGGGCGGATCTTCGCCATGACCAGCGCCGGGGGCGCGCGCGTCTGGAAGACCTATGGCGCGGTGTCCGCGGCGAAGGCCGCGCTGGAGTCCCACATCCGGCAGCTCACGCTCGAGCTGGCGCCGCTGGGGATCACCGCCAACGCGATCATGGCGGGCGTCACCGACACCCCGGCCTTGCGCAAGATTCCGGGGTCCGACGAGATGATCAAGATGGCCGAGCGGAAAAACCCCGCCGGCCGCCTCACGACCCCGCGCGACGTCGCCGCTGCCATCGCGCTGCTCAGCCATCCGAAGGCGCAGTGGGTGACCGGAAACGTGATCTGCGTGGACGGCGGCGAGTTCATCGTGGATTGAAGAAGCTATGGCAAGGGGCGAGGGGCTATAGCCTCTTGCCTATCGCCTGCGCGAAGCGGTCGCTTCGCGCGAGTTTTTCCCGTTGACAATGGGGGATATTTCCCTCATACATACCGCGCCATGACCACCGGGGTGGGACTGCTGTTTCCCGGCCAGGGCTCGCAATCCGTGGGGATGGGCCGCGCGCTCTACGACGCCAGCCCGGTGGTCCGGAAGGTCTACGAAGAGGCGGGCGCGATCCTCGGCTACGATGTCGCGGAGCTGTGTTTCAACGGTCCGGCTGAGCGGCTGAACCTGACCGAGTTCACACAGCCCGCCTTGCTCACGTCCAGTCTTGCGGCGCTGCGCGCGCTCGAGCCGATCGGGCTGCGGCCGATCGCCGTGGCGGGACACAGCCTCGGCGAATATTCGGCACTGGTCGCGGCCGGCGGGCTCGCGTTCCCCGACGCGGTCTCCCTGGTGCAGAAGCGCGCCCGGTACATGGCGGAGGCCGTGCCGTCCGGCAGCGGGCTGGTCGCGGCGATTCTGGGTCTTGCCGGAGACGACGTGACGGCCGCGTGCCGGGAGGCCTCGTCGGTCGGCGTGGTGGTGGCCGCCAATTTCAATTGTCCGGGGCAGGTGGTCGTCGCGGGCGAGAAGGCTGCGGTCGAACGGGCCATCGAGTTGGCGAAGGCCAGGGGCAGCCGCAAAGCCGTGCGGCTCCCCGTCAGCGTGCCGGTGCACACGCCGCTGATGCAGCGGGCCGCCGATCGGCTGGCCCGGGACGTCGCCGCCGTTGCCTGGAAGGACCTCTCCGTGCCGTTGGTCACCAATGCCGACGCGAAGGCGATCCGGACCGCGGCGGACGCGCGGGCCTCGGTGATCCGGCAACTTCCCTCGCCGGTGCTGTGGGAAGACTCCATCCGGACGATGCGCGACATGGGGGTGAGCACGTTCATCGAGGTGGGGCCGGGCACGGTCTTGACCGGGCTGGTCAAGCGGATCGTTCCCGACGCGGGCACGATGAACGCCTCCGATCCTGCGACCGTCGAGGCGGTCCGGCAGTGGGCTCGCTGACGAAGACATGCTGCGGTCATGAACAACGGTGAACAGACGCTGCGGTCGCTCGAGGGCAAAGTCGCGATCGTGACCGGCGCGGCGCAGGGGATCGGCCGCGCCATCGCCGAGACCCTGGCCCGTCACGGCGCCGACATCGCGGTGGCCGATCTGGACTCCGGGCGGTCCCGGGAGACCGCGGAGGCGGTCGAGAAGCTGGGCCGGCGCGCGCTGACCGTCAAGGTCAACGTCGCGGATTGGGATGACGTCAAAGGCATGGTGGATCAGGTCTTGAAGGAATGCCACCGCGTCGATATTCTGGTCAATAATGCCGGCATCACCCGCGACGGCTTGCTGCTCCGGATGAAGGAGGAGGACTGGAACCTCGTGCTGCAGGTCAACCTGAACGGCACCTTTCACTGCACCAAGGCCGTCCTCCAGCCGATGACCAAGCAGCGCTACGGGCGCATCGTGAACATCGCGTCCATCGTCGGGGCCATGGGGAACGCCGGCCAGGCCAACTATGCGGCCTCCAAGGCCGCCGTCATCGGGTTCACCAAGACCGTGGCGCGGGAGTACGCCAGCCGGATGGTCACGGTCAACGCCGTCGCGCCGGGGTTCATCGACACGGCGATGACGCAAGGGCTGCCGGCGGAGGTGAAAGAGACGCTCATGAAGCAGATTCCGCTCGGCCGTCTCGGGCAGCCGTCGGATGTTGCGGAAGCAGTGCGGTTTCTGGTATCGGACGAGGCAGGGTACATCACGGGACAGGTCTTGCACGTCAACGGCGGGATGCTGATGGCATGACCGGCGGCTCGGACCGTCGGCAGGCCAGGGAGGAGACGATGGGGAAGGAGGTGGGCAAATCAATGGCGGCGGTCGAGGAGCGGATCAAGAAGATTATCGCCGAACAACTCGGGGTGGAAGAAGAGGACGTCGTGCCGGAAGCATCCTTCGTGGATGACCTCGGGGCCGACTCTCTGGACACGGTGGAGCTGGTCATGGCGTTCGAAGAAGAGTTCGACATTGAGATTCCCGACGAGGATGCCGAGAAGATCCTGACGGTGGGACGGGCCGTGGACTACATCAAGGAGAAAATCTGAGGAGCCCGGCCGGGCGGTATGAGCCAGCAAGGACGACGCAGGGTGGTGGTCACGGGCCTCGGCGCGATCACGCCGCTGGGCATCGGTGTGGACAAGACCTGGAGGGCCTTGTGCGCCGGAGAGTCGGGCGTCGGTCGCATCACGAGGTTTGACCCGGCAGGATACCCCGTCCAGATCGCCGCAGAAGTCAAAGATTTCAACCCCGCCGACTTCATCGAAAAAAAAGAGATCAAGAAGATGGATTTGTTCATCCATTACGCCGTCGGCGCGAGCCAGATGGCGGTGGACGACGCCGGCCTGAAGGTCACCCCGGAGAATGCCGACCGCGTGGGGGTCTACGTCGGGGCGGGCATCGGCGGGCTTCCGGCCATCGAGCACTACCATAAGATCCTGCTGGAGAAGGGGCCCGACCGCGTGTCCCCGTTCTTCATTCCGATGGTCATCATCAACCTGGCGTCCGGACAGATCGCCATGCGGTTCGGAGCCCGCGGGCCGAACTCCTGCGCCGTGACCGCCTGTGCCACCGGCAACCACTGCATCGGGGACGCGTTCCGGTTGATCCAGTACGGCGACGCCGATGTGATGCTGGCCGGGGGCACGGAAGCGGCCGTCACGCCGCTCGGGGTCTCGGGATTCGCGGCCGCCCGGGCCTTGTCCCGGCGGAACGACGACCCGCCGCGCGCCAGCCGGCCCTTCGATCGCGACCGGGACGGGTTCGTGCTGGGGGAAGGAGCGGGAGTCCTGGTGCTCGAGGAGCTGGAGATCGCGCGCCGTCGCGGCGCCCGGATCTATTGCGAGCTGGTCGGGTACGCCATGACCAGCGACGCCCACCACATCACCGCGCCCCCCGATGACGGCTACGGGGCGGTGCGCTGCATGGAGCTGGCGCTCAAGGACGCCGGCCTGACGAAGGATGACGTCGCCTACATCAACGCGCACGGTACCTCGACCTTTGCCGACAAGATCGAGACGAGCGCCATCAAGCAGGTCTTCGGCGAGCGCGCCCACCGGATCCCGGTCAGCTCCACCAAGTCCATGACCGGGCATCTGCTCGGCGCGGCCGGCGGCGTGGAAGCCGTGTTCAGCGTCCTGGCGATCCATCGCGGCCTGATCCCGCCGACCATCAATCTGGAGCACCCCGACCCGGAATGCGACCTGGACTATGTCCCGGGGAAAGCCCGGCCGGCGTCCGTCAGCACGGTCCTCTCGAACGCCTTCGGGTTCGGCGGCGTCAACTCGTGTCTCTTGTTCACACAACCGGCACCGTAACCCTCGTTGCGGGCTCTCCTGTCGGGGGCGCTATGGTCCGTCCTTCCGGCGACGCGGAACGCGCGATCGGGTACAGTTTCCGCCGGCCCGGCCTGCTCGATCAGGCCCTGACGCACAAGTCGCACCTCAACGAAGCCAAGGACAAGAGCCGCAAGGACAATCAGCGGCTGGAGTTCCTGGGCGATGCGGTCCTGGCGCTGCTCGTCAGCGAATACCTGGCGGAGGCGTTCCCCGAGTCGACCGAAGGCGAGCTCTCGAAGCTGAAGGCCCAGCTCGTGAGCGAGCCGGTGCTGGCGCAGGCCGCGCGGCGGCTGGACCTCGGCAGCCTGCTGCGGCTGGGCCGCGGCGAGGAGCTGACGCAGGGCCGCCACAAACACTCGCTGCTGGCTGATGCGTTGGAGTCGATCATCGCGGCTGTCTACCTGGACGGCGGCCTGGAACCCGCGCGCGCGTTCATCCTGCGGGCCCTGGCGCCCGAGCTCGATGAGGTGAAGCAGGGGGGCGGGCCGGCCGTCCTGCAGGACTACAAGACGCAACTCCAGGAATGGTGCCAGAAGCGGTATGACACGCTGCCGCACTACAGCACGCTGCAGGAGAGGGGACCGGACCATGAGAAGACGTTCGAAGTGCAGCTCAGCGTGCGGGGCGAGGTGCTGGGGGTCGGCACCGGGCGGACCAAGAAAGAGGCGGAGCAGATGGCGGCCAGGCAGGCGCTTGAACAGGTGCGGGGGAAACCATAAAATCCGTGAAGCGTAAGGGGTAAGGCGTGAGGCGACACCCCTGCTGCTGGAGAGAGGGACAATGATGCGGCAACGAACCGGAAATATGGCAATGAGGACGATCGTCGCGTGTGCGATCGCGGCGGGCGTGACTTTCGCGGCAATGGAGGGCACTAACGTGCAAGGCGCAGAGAAGACCCCAGGAAAGGACGGCCCGCGGGCGATCATCAAGACGAAGTTCGGGGACATGGAAATCAAGTTCTTTCCCGACCTCGCCCCGAAGCATGTCGAAAATTTCGTCAAGCTGGCCAAGTCCGGCTTCTACAACGGCACCATTTTTCATCGGGTCATCCCGGGCTTCATGATCCAAGGCGGCGATCCGAACACCAAGGACTCGCTGAAGAAGGATACCTACGGCACGGGCGGGCCGGGCCACCACGTCAAGGCTGAGTTCAACGAGACGCCGCACAAGCGCGGTATCGTGTCCATGGCCCGGGCGCAGGACCCGGACAGCGCCGGCTCCCAGTTCTTCATCGTCGTCGAGGACTCCCGGTTTCTGGACCGGAAGTACACGGCGTTCGGCGAGGTGGTGAAGGGCATGGGCGTGGCCGACAAGATCGTGAACCTGCCGCGCGACAGCCGCGACCTGCCGAATGAGCGGGTGGAGATGACGGTCACGATTATCGAATAGCCGCCATCGAGGCGCCGTCGCTCCAGCAGCACGGCGGCCCGCCAGTCGCTCCAGCGCCTCGATGGCACGCACTTACACTCTTACGAGTGACGATTGACGAATGAGGAAGCCTAGTGGTGGTGCGGGTGGTCGTGGTGGTGAGGATGATCGTGCGGATGGTCGTGGGACTCGGCCATCGGCGGCGTGAATTGGCCGGGCTGGATGATGCGGCTGCCGAGGTCCTCCGGCTTGGCCGCCAGCTGCTCCGCGACTTCAGGATGGTGCGACCGGATAAACCCGAGCAGGCCAGACAGGAACCGGTTTGACTGCAAGCCCCCGCCTGAAAATTCCGTCACGAACTTCAGCGCCCGGTCGAGCACCTCGGTGTCCGCGTGCACGGCGATGGTCTGCTGCGGTTTCTGCTTCCGGAAAGTCTCGTATTCCTTCTTGAGCTGCTCGGCGAATGGCGAGGGTTGGGGCGCCGGGATGTGGAGCGGGCTCAGGGTCCGGCGCAGGGACTGCATGGCGGCAATCACTTCGCCGTCCAGGGCGGCCGGCCGCGCCTGAAACTGGCTGAACGTCACGACCTCGATCAGGTTGAAGAGCGTCGCGGCGTCCTCTCCCAGCTCAAACAGCTCCTGATAGAAGCTCCGCCGCTCGTGCCCGAACTGCTCCCCCAGCCGCATCTGCTGGTATTCCACGTTGGCGTCCAGATACACGCACTCGGACGGGCAGGTGATCCGGGTCATCCGGTGCACCCCGCAACACAGGCTGCAGATCAGCCCGCCCAGCGCCGGGCACTGCCGCTTCCCCTTGCGGGTGTGGCAATAGACGCACTTCATTTAGTCTCCAGCGGCGGTTTCTTGAAGTCGAACCCATAGTCGGCGAACGTGCGCTTCTTGGAGTCCTTCTTGAGGGGAGACTCCAGCCCGTTCATCTCCGCGGCGTCCCCGTAGTGGTACGGGACCAGGATCAGGTGCTTCTTGCGGTCCACGCCGATGTCGGCGGGGTACGGCAGGAACTCGGCGATGACGTCGAACCGCCGGTCGGGCCGCATCCGCCATACCTTCCCGGCGGTGAAGTCCGAGACGTACATATTGCCGTAGGTGTCGAAGTCCACGCCGTCGAGGTTGTGGAACCGGTGCGCGAAGAATGAGTTCGAGGCGAGCACCGTCACGGCGCCGCCGGCATCGACCTCCAGGATCTTGCCCTTCTTCCAGCTGGCCACGATCAGGCGCCCGGTCTTGGGGTGAAAGGCCAGGCCCCGCGGGCCGGCGAGCGCCGCATCCCGCACGAAGACCGTCAGGGTGTGGCCGTGCGCGGCGTCGATCCGGTAGATGGTGTCGGCATCGGGCTCGGAGACGTAGAGCCGCCCCTCTTCGTCGGCCGTCACGTCGGCGAGCTTGGCGTCCGGCGACGGAAAGGCGACGGTCACCACGGGGCGGCCCGTCCGAGTGTCGAACCCGCGGACGGCCTCCAGGTCGGCCACGTACAGCGTATCGCGGACGATGGCCATGCCCTTGGGCGCGTGGAGCACGACGCCGTTCTCGCCGCCGCGGATGAAGTGGAGCGTGATGACCTTGCCTTCGGCGTCCAGCTTGGTGATGAAGCCGTTGTTGTCCTTGAGGTCGGGGTCCCCGTTCGCATTCGTGATGAAGTAGGAGCTGCCAGAGGGATCCACCAGGAAGCTCTCAGGCCGCTGCAGGCCGGTGATCTGAAGCGCCGCGGCCGGCGCCGCCGGGAGCAGGGCCGTGACGAGGCACAGCACGCGGAGGAGGCGGCGGCGATGAGGGGATTGAGTCATGCTGTGGGGGGGACCCGACCGCATCGTACGAGACGCCTCGCAAGAGTGTCAAGGAACGTTGACTTGGATTCAAACAGCCTGTTATTCTGCGTCCCTTGCCATCGAAA
>CAYJUM010000077.1:0-12912 GCA_964373355.1 uncultured Nitrospirales bacterium
GGTGGCCGAGTATTCACAAAATCGCATGCAGGAACCAGGAAGAGGACTAGAAGGCAGCGACCGACGGGTGCTGCTCTACACCGACTTGAAAAGTCTTGAGCCCTCTCCCGACCAACGGGAGCCGGAGCGCGAGATTGAGATCCATCTCACGGGCCACATGAACCGGTACATGTGGTCCTTCGACGGCAAGAAGTATGCAGAAGCCAAAGACCCGATTCGCTTCCGCTATGGTGAGCGGGTGCGCTTGACCTTTGTGAACGATACCATGATGGAGCATCCGCTCCATCTGCACGGGATGTGGATGCACCTGGAAAACGGCGCGGGCGCGCACTTGCCGCGGAAGCACACGGTCATCGTGAAGCCGGCCGAACGGCTGTCCGTCGCCATCAGCGCGGACGCCCCGGGGCGCTGGGCGTTTCACTGCCATCTGCTCCTTCATATGGAAGCAGGGATGTTCCGCGTGGTCGAAGTGTCCGACCACGAACGGGGGATGCCCTCGTGAGAGTTTCTCTACGAGCCGTCCTTGCCCCAGCTCTGGTCTGCCTGTTAAGCGCCGGAATCGGCGTGCCTGTTGTCGCTGCACAACTCACGCTCGGGGCCTCCATCATGGCAACCACGACCGACATGTCCACGGCAGCGAAGGGGCACGCACAGACGCAGTCGAATGTAGACCCGCAACGTGACTGGCCTCCTCCCGTCAACGATCAGGAGAACCGTCTCTTCACTCTCGTCGATGTCCTCGAATACCGTCCGAAAACAGGCGGGACAGAAGGAAATGACGACTACCGGTGGGACATCGAGGGCTGGTACGGCGGCGACTACAACCGACTCTGGTTCAAAAGCGAAGGGCAGCGGGACACCGCCTTCAAAGCGGGCTACGACGTGGACTTTCAACTGCTCTATGGCCGTTTCGTCCAGCAATACTACGACTTTCAGGTAGGCGGCCGCCTCGAAACGCAGTCTTTCCGCGGACGCAACGTGACCCGTGGGCTGGCGGTGATGGGGATCGAGGGTCTCATGCCGTACAATTACGAACTCGAATCAGCCCTATTCATTGATCAGAACGGCGCAGTGTCTGCGCGTGTCTCGTTGACCAAGGACCTGTTGCTAGCTCAACGCCTGATCTTCCAAACCCGCTTTGAAACGAACGCGGCGATCCAACGAGTCGAAGAATTCACGACCGGCTCGGGTCTCAACAACCTCGAACTGGGGTTTCGACTGCGCTATGAAATCCGGCGCGAGTTTGCGCCGTACGTGGGCCTCTCCTTGGACAGAAGTTTCGGCGAGACCGCCACGCTCGTGCGCCAAGACGGGGGCACCCCGAGTCAGATTCGATTTGTGGCGGGCCTGCGGACGTGGTTTTAACCGAGGATGAGTGAATCGGGATCCCCGACTGGAGTCAACTTACGGGCTGCCATGCCGTTCATCTCTAAACTGGAGGGAGGAAAGACCATGACGATGAGAGCTTCCAAGATGATTCCCGTGTTCATAGCAGCCGCAGCGATCAGCGGGTGTCTGTTCGGTCAAGAAGGCAGACTCCTGCGCGCGCCCATGAGCGCAAATCCAATTGCCGGACGCCACAATAATGAGGGCATTCAGGCATATAACCAAGGACAGATGGAAGCAGCCAAACAACGTTTCGAAGAAGCAATCAAGGCCTCACCCACTCTTGCTGAAGCACACTACAATCTCGGCATGGTATTGCACAAAATGGGATTGGATGGGGAGGCGAACCCGCATTTTATGAAGGCAGCTAATCTGGAGCCGGGAAACGAGGTCATTATGAGTTCACCTCCGTTGCGCGGCGTCCAGATGCCGTCCAAGTCTTTCGGAGCGACAGGCTCAGATGGGCATGGCCATAGCCACTAAGCTTTGGCCCAATTTAGACACGGAACACTAACTACTGAAGCCAACTCGATGTGAAAGTTGAGTTGCTCAACAGATGATGCGGCAGGGTTAAGCGGGGATTTTCGCACCCCACTTTCGCAGGAACCATTCGACGGTGCGCCGCAATCCCTCCTCGAAGCCGACGGCCGGGTACCATCCCAGCTCTTCCCGGGCCTTCTGGGCCGCGACTGCCTTCCCGCCGAAATCCCCGGGTCGCGCCGGCACGAACTCGATGCGCACGTGGTCCCCCAGGATTTTCCTGATCCCCTCGGCCACTTCGATCACGGTCACCTTGCGGGTGCCCTCCAGGTTGTACGTCTGGTTCTCGGCCGCGTCCTGCATGGCGAGCACGTGCGCGTCGGCCATGTCGCGGACGTAGACGAAATTCCGGTACTGCTCGCCTTTTCCGGAGACGGTCAGCGGCTCGCCTTGGACCGCTTTCTTCAGGAAGGTCGGGATGAGCAGCTCCTCCCGCATCCGGGGGCCGTACGGAATCCCGTAGCGCAGGATGGTGAAGGGCACTTGATAGAGCTGATGGTAGTTGTGGCAGACCATTTCGGACGCGATCTTGGTCGAGGTGTAGATGTGGCCGGCGCCGTTCAGGTAAAAGGGCACCGACTCGTCCGCCAGTTTGCCGTTGGGCGCGCCGTTGTACACCCAGACCGTCGAGGCCAGATAGACCCGCCGGGCTCCGTTGATCCGGGCCGCTTCCAGCACGTGGGCGGTCCCCATGACATTCAGCGCGGTCGTGTAGACCGGATACTTGTGCGCGTAATTGACGTTCGAGACCGCAGCGAGATGAAAGATGTGCTCGGCGCCCCTGGTCGCGGCCAGGACCGAGGAGAGGTCCATGAGGTCCACGTCTTCAAAACCGATATCGTTGCGATGCGGCCGGACCCGGTGATCAATCACCGTCACCTGATGGCCTGCTTCCAGCAGGGCATCCACCACGTGTGACCCGATAAATCCGCTGCCCCCCGTGACCACGACCTTTGCCATAGCGTGTCTCCTTATCCGATCGAATGTTCCAGCGCGTCGATCACCTGCCGGGCCTGTGTCTCCTCCATGCCTGAAAAAATCGGCAGGCAGAGATGCCGGGCGCAGTACTCCTCGGCCACCGGCAGTGGGCGGTCCGCGTACGGCGCAAAGACCGGCTGCTTGTGCAGCGGCTCCTCATAGACGTCCCCCGCCAGTGAGACCGCATACCGCTCACGAAGCAGGGCCTTGAGGGCCCTCCGGTCCTGCAACGCCTGCAGCACCACGATGTACTTGTAGAAATTGCACTCCCCGCCCGGCGGGACCTGCAGCGGAGAAAGCTGCCGCAAGGCCTTCAGCCCCCGGTCATAGACGGCGGCGATCCTCTGCCGGTCCTTGAGCATCGCCGGCAGCCGCTCCAGGTGCTTGAGGCCGATGATGGCGTGCGGCTCGGACATCCGCCAGTTGTAGCCCATGCGGACATGCGCATTCTGGGTAAAGCTGGCCTTGCCCTGGTCACGGTAGATCCGCGCCTCCTCCGCCAGCCGATCATCATCCGTGACGATCATCCCGCCCTCGGCCGAGGTCATGACCTTGGTCGGGTAAAAGCTGAAGGAGCCGGCCACCCCGAAGGCTCCGGCCTTGATGCCCCGATACGCCGAGCCGTGCGCATGCGCGGCGTCCTCCACCAACCAGATTCCCTTCCGGGTCGCGAGCGCCCGCAGCCCCGGCATGCGCCGTGACACGATGCCGCCGATGTGGACGACCACCAGGCCGGCGGTCCGCGGAGTCAGACGCTGCTCGACCTCCTCCGGGCTGACGGCGAACGACTCCGGATCCATGTCCAGAAACACCGGACGGCCTCCCGCATGGATGACCGCGGCCGCCGTCGCGAAGAAGGTGTTCGTGGGAACCAGGACATCCTTGCCTTCGACGTTCAGCGCGCGGAGGATGATCTCCAGCGAGCTGGTGCCGCTGTTCACCGCGACGGCGTGCCGCCGTCCGCAGAACGCGGCGAACCGCTGCTCGAACTCGGCGCCGTACTTGCCCAGCGTCAACTGCCCGCTCGCGAGCACCTCCTGGATCCGTTCGGCGATCCAGAGGCGATCCTCGGGGGAGAACTGGACCTTGGCGGCGGGAACAGGACTGAGCGGGGTCGGCGCCATGGTGTTGGCCTCCCTCATGAAGGCTCGACCGGGAGGGCGTTCGCCGACTTCAAGACCGGGGCGCTCGTTTGCGCCGGGGCTTCGACGCCTCCCCAGGTGATGAGGACCACCCCCACGATCACCAGCGCGATGCCGGCCCAGCGAAGCGGCGGCACGACCTCCTTGAGGATGACGACGGCGAGGACCGCGGCGAGGCCATACTCCAGGGCGGTCATCGGCAGCGCGACCGTCAAGTCCGTCCAGGACAAGGCGGCCAGGAAGAGAACGTAAAAGACCGCATTGAGGACCGTCCCGAGGACCACATCCGCGTTGCTCAAGGCCTGCCCGAAATAGCTCATCAGCGCCAGCGGGGCATAATCTTCCAGCGACCCGACCTGCTGCATCCCCCGCCGGACGAGGATCTGGCCCAGCGCGGCGGCGGTGGCGGCCAGCACCATGGCGATCACGACACGTAGCATGCACTCCTCCTTCTTCGTTGCGACGGTCAGGGCAGCTCGCTGAACGACAGGCGCCTGGCGCCGCAGGCCAGCAGCGCATCCCGGACCGCGTGGCTCGTCAGGGCCTCGTATTCCGCTTCGTGCCGGTACCCGCGCATCGTCCGGTCAATCTCCGGGCAGCGCCGGGTCGCCGGATGAAAATACATCTCGGTGACGCCGTCAGGCAGCAGCGCCAGGAATCGAACGACCGCGTCACGGTCCATGCGGCCGCTGGCGTGCAGGCCGAGCACGAAATCGTTGGCCCGCACCCCGGCCCGGCGGAGGCGCGCCCTCAGGAGCCGCAGCCACGGCGAGAGCAACAGCCACCAGCCCAGGGGCATGATGACCCCCCGGCCGGATGCGCGCCACGAGATCCGCAGCGGCTCGTACGGCAACCGCACCGCCTTCAGCCCGAATTCGGCGCCGATCTTCAGGATGAGGCCCAGGACGGTCGGATGGAGATGCATGTGGTTATGGGCATTCACGTGGTCCAGGGAGAGGCCGGTGTCATGAAAGGCCCTGAACTGCGCCCGGATCTCCTCCGCGAGCTGCGCCCGGACGGCGCGGCTGAAGAAAAACCGGACGCCCGCCCTGGCGAGGTGAGTCGAAAATTCTCCGTGGCGGTCCACCAGTGCGGGCACGGCGTGCGGCGGCAGCACCGGACGGCCCTCCACGAGCACGAGATGCAGGCCGACCTTGAGGGACGGGAGACGCTGCGCCCGCGTCACCGCATCCGCCGCCGCCCCGCCTCCGACCATGAGGCTCGCCGTGGTCAAGATGCCGCGGCGGTGCGCCTCTTCGATCGCTTCGTTGACCGGAACGGCCAGGCCGAAGTCATCGCCGGTCACGATCAACTGTCGCATGCCGTCTCCCGGGACACCAGACGCCCGTCGCGCGTGAGGGTGAATTCCACGCCACGCCAGACCGTGGTCGGCTTCGTGAAGGCCAAGCCCCACGTGACGAGGCCGGCGAGATCGCGCACGGGAAGCAGGGCAAGACTCGCCAGGCCCTGCCGGTCCCCGAACTGCTGCGCAAAGCCGGCCGCGGTCAGAAGCCGTACGAGGAGGGTGGCGGCGAGGATGCTCAGGCCAACCGCGTCTCCCCCGCGCAGGACCGCCAGCACCAACGCGAACGGCACGGCCCGGATCAGCACCGTGCCGAAAAATCCCACGGGACGCGCCGCGCGGGTGTTCTGATCCCAATAGACCTGATGGTCCCACCACTGGCGGGGCGTCCTGAGGTCCACCATCATCTCCACGCAATACGGCAGGATCACCATGCGTCTCCCGGCCTGCAGAATGCGACGGCCCATCTCGTAGTCCTCCACGAGATAATCCGCGAGGCTTTCGAGGCCTCCGATCTCCTTCAGCATGGACCGCCGCAGCGCCGTGGACGCGCCGAGGCAGAACCCGGACGCGCCGGTCACGGCCGCAAAGACGACGTTGGGCAGGAACTCGGCGTTGAGGCTCAGCAATTCCAGCCGTTCAAACCACCGCTCGGCGCGCGTCGCCCGGTACAGGGTGCAGACCGCCCCCACTCCGGGATCGGCCAGCGGCGCCACGATGGTCTTCAGGTACTCGGGACGCAGGCGCACGTCGCTGTCGCTGATGACCAAGACGTCGTAGCGGGCATGGGCCAGCGCCCCGAGCAGATTGTTGATTTTTCCGTTGCAGCCCGCGCGCCGGCTCTCCACGGCGACCGTGACGCGCTCCGCTCCGAACTCTCTTTTGAGGTCGTGCAGGAGCGGGAGGGCGGGATCGTCCGGCCTCTGCACCGAGAAGACGACCTGGAAGGCCGGATAGTCCTGCCGGCAGGCTGTCCGGAGATTCTCCCGCAAATCTTTTTCCATCCCGTGAACCGGTTTCAAGATGGTCACGGCCGGCCATTCTCCGGACCAGGCAGCGGCGGGCCGCGACCGGAGGAGGACTGCCGCCGCCGCCAGGCACAAGACGCCGTAGACCGACCCGACCAGGATCGGCACGGCGATCATCCACTGAAGGACGGTCACGAGGTCATTCAACATACCGTGCCAGTTGGATCCCGATGAGGATCAGGCCCAGGGGCAGCAGGTACGGTTTGATCCTCCAGCTCGGCCGCCCCCGCATGTCGAGAACGGCGCTCGCCGCGATGAAGAGCGACGACACGGCCATCAGGCGATGCTGGATATTGACCAGATCCATCCCGGGATGGTCCGCGTGCTGGTGGACGAGCAGGCCGGCGCCACCGAGGACCGCCAGCAGCGCCACCACCAGACTCCCATACGACCCATTCCTGTTCGCGGGACCGGGCCGCGAGCCGCCTTTATCCCTGGTTTGAGACGCGAGCGAGCAAATTCCGAGACCAAGAGGGATCAGGGAGAGGACCTTGTGCTGCAGCCATTCGCCGGCAGTCGGCATCGAGAAGCTCTCGAGAAATCCGGCAGGACCGATCGGCCATCCCTCCACATCGGACCGGATGAACACATGGATCCCGAAGAGGAGCCATACCATCCCGATCCCGACCGGGAGAGCACGCCAGCGCCGGCCGGTCACACGATCCACCAACACGAGCGCTCCGATCATCAAGACGGCATAACCCGAGGAATGATGCATGAAGAGCGAATAGGCGAGTTCTTCTTCCGGGGTTTGCCCGGTCGCCGAGACCCCGGCCGGAGCGCTGTGATGATGGTCGGTCGCCCCCTCGACTCTTGTCTCGGACCGGACCGGCATCGCGCATAAGGCGAGGAAGACGCCCGCGATTGCGACTCTGGCGAACAAGGCTCCATTCGGCATACCCCCTTGCTCGCAGGTTTAATGCCATCCCCTCTTTTGGGTTACATAATCGTCAAGACTGACAAATCAAATAGTTGTAAGACTGGTAAGGCTTAACGAAGCGGCAGGACGTTCAAGAATTTTGTTTGGGCGTCAAGAATTTTGAACGGGAGAATCGTTGGAGTGATCGGAGGTTTCGTCGAGGTGCTTGAGCTTGTACTGTAGCAGGCTGCGGCTGATCCCGAGCAGGTCAGCGGCCTTCGCTTGGATACCCTGGCCCTTGGCCAGTGCCCGCTGAATCAGGTGCCGCTCGACCGCTTTCAAAGCCGGCCCAAGCTGGATGCCGGGCGGAAGGACCCGATCGAGAGCGACGAGCCACTCTCCCGTCGCGGCCAGTTCGATGGGGAAATCTTCCGGCTGAATCTCTTCGGACCGGGCCATGAGGGCGGCATGGGCCACCGCATTCTGCAATTCCCGGACGTTCCCGGGCCAGGCATACCGCTCGAGCAACGCCAGGACCGCCGGCGCGAAGCGGCGCCCCCTCGTCCCGCCTTCCTGGACGAGCTGCTGCAAATAACGCTCGGCCAACAGCAGGATGTCCTCGGGCCGATCCTTCAGGGACGGCACGTCGATCTGCACGACGTTCAGACGGAAATACAAATCGTCCCGAAACCGCCCCGCCCGGACTTCCGCCTTGAGGTCCCGATTCGTGGCCGCCAGCAGACGGAGATCGACGGTGGTCACTTTCTCGCTCCCGACCCGGCGAATCTCCTGGGTGTCGAGCACGCGCAGCAATTTGGCCTGCAGGGGAAGCGGCAACTCCGCGATCTCGTCGAGAAACAGCGTGCCGCCGTCCGCCTGCTCGAAGACGCCCAGGTGTCTCGCGCTGGCTCCGGTGAAGGCGCCGCGCTCGTGACCGAACAGCTCGCTTTCCGCCAGGGTGTCGGTCAACGCGCTGCAGTTCACAGCCAGAAACGGCCGTCCGCAACGCGGGCCATTGAAATGAATCGCCCTCGCCACGAGCTCCTTCCCGCTCCCGCTCGGCCCCGTGATGAGCACGATGGACTTCGACCCGATCACCCGCTTGATCTTGTCGAAGACCGTCTGCATCGCCGCGCTGTTGCCGATGAGCTGATCGAAGCGGTACTGCTCGGCCAGCCGCTGGGAGAGCCGGAGGTTCTCGCGGACCAACGCGGTCCGTTCCAGGGCCTTGCCCACTGACCGCAGCAGGTCGGCGTTGTTGAAGGGTTTGAGGATGAAATCATACGCGCCGCGCCGCATGGCCTCCACGGCCCGTTCGACGCTGCCGTAGGCGGTCATGATGATCGTCGAGACGGCCGGGGCGACTTCGCGTGCGCGGGCCAGCAGCGCCATGCCGTCCATCTCGGCCATGCGCAGGTCGGTCACCAACACGTCGACCCGCCCGTCCTGGAGCAGCGGCACGGCGTCGGCAGCCTTTTCGCAGGTCAGGACCTCGTAGCCCTCCCCCTGGAAGATCTCGCCGAGCATCCAGAGGTAATTCTTCTCGTCGTCGGCGACTAGGATGGTGGCCATACGCGGCTAGCGTCCGGAGCCGACCGAGGCCGCCCGGGAGCGTCCGGCCGCTTCCGCGATCCCGGACGGCAAGTGAATGCTGATGCAGGTCCCCTGACCGACTTCACTGCTCACCTCGACTGTGCCGCCGTGCTCGTGAACGATCCGGCGGGCCAGTCCAAACCCCAACCCCACGCCGCCGGGCCGCTTGGTGAAGAACGGCTCTCCCAGCCGTTTCAGGTCTTCGGTCGAGAGCCCGACGCCGGTGTCGGCGATCGTCAGCCTGACCGGGCCGTCTTCGACCTCCTGTTGAGCCACAACCCTGACGGTGCCGCGGCCCGGCGTCGCCTGCAGCGCATTGCGCACCAGGTTGAGCAACGCCTGGTGCAGGAGGTCCCGGTCTCCCACCAGCCAGATGGGTCCGGGAGGAACCGAGAGCTGAACGGCGCTTGACGCGGACCAGCCGGTGGCCGCTTGCGCCACGGTTCGGAGCAGTTCCTGAAGGTGGACTCTCGTCGTCTGGATCCGCAAGGGTGTCGCCAGCCGCAGCACGCTCTCGACCGCCTTGTTCAGGCGATCCACCTCCTCCAGGAGGACCGCGACGTGCCGTTGGGTCGCCGGCTCGGAGATCCGCGCCGCCAGCATTTCAGCGGCGCCTTTGATGATGCCGAGGGGATTACGGACCTCGTGGGCCACCTGCGCCGCCACCTCGCCCAGCACGGCCATCTGGCTGATCTGGTGCACGCGTTCCTCCATCTGCGCGAGCTGGACCAGCCGGTCCGTCAACTCCGTTTGGACGCGCCGCAGCTCCGCGTTGGTGTCAGCCAACGCGCCGGCGAGGCTCTGGTAATGGACCCGCCGGTTCCGCTCCGCTTGAGCGAAGAGGTACGCGAGAATGCCGGCGATCGTGAAATAGACCGTGGCGGCGACCGCATCCTGGAAATCCTTCACGCGCGCGATCGAGGCGGTCAATTGCTCGCCCGTCACGATGAAGCCGACCATGGCCACGACCGCTCCGCCGACCACCACGGCCACTTCCCGCCCCGGGAGCTTCATGGCGGCCGAGACGATGGGCAACAGATAGACCAGCTCGTAGATGCTGCCGCTTCCGCCCGTGACTGCCACCAGGACGGAGGCCAGCCCCAATTGCAGCAAGATGCCGGCGCGCAACGCCGCGAGCCGCCACCACCGCCATTCGCCTTCCGCCGACGGAACCGCATAGAGCACTTCCAGGATCTGCAGGAGCATGATGCCGAGCAGGGACAGGTAGGCGACGATGGAGGCCTGGTTGGTGATCCTGCCGAGCAGGAACAGGAGGACCGCCAGCAGCCCCAGCGTGCCGACTTTGAGCACCCCGGAGAAATGCGCCAATCGTACGGTCATAAGTCGTGTCCGGGCCGAGAAAATCCTGCCAAACTCTACAAGAGGGGCCGGGTGAAGTCAAAAACCGCGCGTCTCGCGTGGGATGCCGCCCCGCTCCCCGTGTTCCAGATCAGCCAGCAACTGCCTCGCCTCCGGCACGTACCGTGTGTCCCACGCGTACCGGTCGCGCGGGTGTTGCATCGCGAGAAGTCCCTCGAGCTCGCGCCGGGCCGCCCGGTGGTCACGCGCTTGTACATAGGCCCTGGCCAGATCCAGCCGCACGTGCGCATAGTCCGGGTCCGCCGCGGCGGCCCGCTGCAGGAACTGGAGCCCGGCGGCCCGATCGCCTCCCAAGACCCACGGCAGCTCCTGCAGGAGCATGCCCATCATGTGCAAGGCCGGCGCATACTCCGGCTGCAGCTCGAGCGCGCGCGCGACATGACGTTTCAAGGTCTTCACGGTCAAGGCCCCCGCGATCATGCCCTGAAGCTGAGCGGCACTCCCCAGGTTGGCGGCGTAGAGATAGTGGGCCTCGGCATCGGCTTCTCGGAACTCCAGGGCGCGGAGGGCCAACCGGGCGCCCTCCTCATAGGCCCGGCGGCGTTCGTCCGGCCCGGTGAGAACCTCATCGCCGAGGTCCAGGTACAAGTCCGCCATCCGGAGCAGGACCCGCGGGTCCGAGGAGTGATCTGCCTTGGCCGCTTGCAAGGCATGAAGCTCCCGCTGGATAGCCTCGGGAGCATCCGGCCCCGGATCACCACCCGCGGCAACCGTGGCCGCCAGGAGCAAGGCGAGGACCGTCATGACCGAGATGTTCCCCGCGGGGTCACGCCGTTCCCCCCGGCCCTGCGTCGTTCCGGTGGACCAGATCGTAGAGGACCGGGAGGACGATCAGGATGAGGATGGCCGACGTGAGCATCCCGCCCACCACGACGCGGGCCAACGGTTGCTGCGCCTGGGAGCCGATGCCCGTGGCGAGCGCGGCCGGCAGCAGGCCGATGGACGCGGCCAGCGTCGCCATGAGCACCGGCCGCATCTGCACGTCGGCGCCCTTCAGGATCGCCTCCTCCAGGGAATGCCCCGCCAGCCGGAGATCGCTGATGCGCGACACGAGCAGCACGCCCCCGAGGATCGTCACGCCCAGGGTGGAGATCACGCCGACCGCCGCCGAGATGCTGAAGGGCGTCGCGGTCGCCAGCAGGGAGAGCACGCCTCCGATCAGCGCGAACGGCACCGTCACGAGCACCAGCACCGCGTCGCGGATCGAGTTGAAGACCAGGTAGAGCAGCGCCAGGATCGCCAGAAGCGACAGGGGCACGACGACCGCGAGGCGCTTCTGCTCGTCCTTCAATTGATCGTACTCGCCCGCCCATTCGGTCCGGTACCGCTCGGGCAGCGTGAGGGCGCCGGCCAGCTTCCTCTGCGCCTCCGAGACGGTGCTCTCCAGGTCGCGGCCCCGGACACTGAATTTGACCGGAATGTAGCGCTCGTTGTTCTCGCGGTAGATGATGAAGGCGCCGGTCTGCAGGGAAATGGTCGCCAGTTGCTTCAAGGGAATGCGGGCGCCGTCCGGGGTGCTCACCAGGATGTTGCCGATGGCCTCGACATCCTGCCGGTACTCCGGGAGAAAGCGGACCACCAGCTCGAACCACCGTTCCCCTTCATAGACCAGGGTCAAGGCCGCGCCGCCAATGGCGCCGCGGATCATGGCATTGACGTCCGAGACCCGCAGGCCGTACCGGGCGCAGGACTGCCGGTCGACGCGGACCAGGAGGTTCGGCTGGCCGATCAGCCGGAAAATCCCCAGGTCCTTGACGCCGGGCACCTGCCGCATCACTCGCTCGATCTCCTCCGCGTGGGCCTCCAGGACCCTGATGTCGGGCCCGAAGAGCTTGATCGAGTTCTCTCCTTTGACGCCGGACATCGCCTCCTGCACATTGTCCTGGATCATCTGGGAGAAATTAAACCGCACGCCGGGGATCCCGGCCAGGATCCGCTCGATCTCCTCGATGAGCCTTCGCTTGGTGGGAATCTCCTTCCGCCACGCCTCGCGCGGCTTGAGCGTGACCAGGAACTCCGCGTTGAAAAAGCTGGTGGGGTCCGTCCCGTCGTCGGGCCGGCCGAGCTGCGAGACGACGCTCGTCACCTCGGGAAATTGCCGGAAGATCCCCCGGATCTCCGTGGCCAGCCGTCCGGCCTGCTCGAAGGAGATGTCCACGGGCATCGTCGCGCGCACCCACAGGTTGCCCTCCTCCAACGGCGGCATAAACTCCCCCCCCACGAGCTGCAGCCCGGCCACCGCGACCAGCAGCAGCGCGACGGCGGCGCCCGTGATCACCATCCGGTGCGCGAGCGCCCATCGGAGCGCCGCCGCGTAGAGCCGCCGCAGCGGCCGCACGATGAACGTGTCCTCCTCGGAAATGCGGCCGGCCATCAAGATCGAGCACAGCACGGGGGCCAGCGTGAAGGCCATGAGCAAGGCCCCGACCAGCGCAAACCCGTAGGTGATGGACATCGGCGCGAAGATCTTGCCCGGCACGCCGGTCATGGTGAACAGGGGGACGAAGGCCACGACGATGATGGCCGTCGAGAAGAAGATCGGCCGTCCCACCTGGCGCGTCGCCCGGACGATCTGATGCGGCGGGGTCAGCCCGGGAGCGTGATGGTGCGCCATCTGGTAGAAGATGCTCTCCACCATGATCAGCGTCGCGTCCACGATGATCCCGAAGTCGATCGCCCCCAGCGAGATCAGGTTCGCCGACT
>CAYJUM010000078.1:0-12452 GCA_964373355.1 uncultured Nitrospirales bacterium
AGGATGGGCCTTCCCCGCTTCAGTTCGACGTCCTGAGCGTCCATTGGACCGAAGTCTGGAAGACGCACGGCGCTCCGGCCAAGTTGGCCTCGACCGATGACCCGGGGCAGAAGGACCTCGCATTGGAGCCTCCCCGCCACGGGACCATCATCCGCTTTGTGGAGTTCATGCCGGCGCAAGGGCCGCCACCCGACCCGGCCATGGTCGGACGGATGGTAGCGGAAGCCTTTTCGAGCTTCGGCGCGGCCCATGCGCTCGTGCCCGGCGGACGGCATCCCATGATGCACCGGACCAAGACCATCGACTACGGCATCCTGATCTCCGGGCAGATCACGCTCCTCCTCGACGCAGGCGAGGTGACGCTCCAGCCTTCAGATGTGGTCATTCAGCGCGGCACGGCCCATTCCTGGGAAAACCGGGGGACCACGCCGGCCTTGATGGCCTTCGTGTTGGTGGACGCGGAGTAGCGATGGAGACGGCGACGTTGGCCGGGGGCTGTTTCTGGTGCCTGGAGGCGGTCTATGACCGGATGAAGGGCGTGCAATCGGTCGTGTCCGGGTACACCGGCGGGCAGATCCCCAACCCGACCTACGACGCGGTCTGCAGCGGCCGCACGGGGCACGCCGAGGCCGTGCAAGTCATGTTCGACCCCGCGATCGTCTCGTACCGGGAGATCCTCGAGGTGTTCTTCGTCATGCACGACCCCACCACCCTCAACCGCCAGGGTCATGACGTGGGGACCCAGTACCGCTCGGCGATCTTCTACCATTCGCCGGAGCAGAAGGCTGCGGCGGCGGAGGTCATTGCCGCGCTCACGAAAGAGGGGATCTTCGATCAGCCCATCGTCACCGACCTCGTCCCAGCGTCCCCCTTTTACCCCGCAGAAGACTATCACCAGCAGTACTTCGCCAGAAACCCCTCCCAGCCCTACTGCGTCTATGTGGTGGGCCCCAAGCTGGCCAAGTTCCGCGAGCGCTTCCTGGCGAAGATGAAGTCCTGATGCGATCCATTCTGTTTGTCTGCAGCGGGAATATCTTTCGGAGCTTGGTGGCGGAATACGCGCTGAAGGCCGTGGTGGACCGGCGTTCCGGCTACGTGATCTCCTCGGCCGGCATCGAAGCCGTGCCCCAGCCGGTCCATCCCATGATCCTGGAGCGCCTGCGGGAGAAGGGCGCCGACGCCACCTGTCACATCCCGAGAAGGCTGACGCGAGACCTGCTGGAGGCCGCGACCCTTCCGGTCGCGATGGGGCTGAACCATCAGGCGTTCCTGCGCCGCGAGTTTCAGCGGGAGGCCCCGCTCTTCAACGAGGTCTGCTTCGACCGGGCCGAGCCGATTCTGGACGTGGGCGAGGCGGTGCCGGACTGGCGGGTCAACAGCGAAGCGGCGCGGGACTATGCGCTCGCGGTCGTGGACTATATCTGGCAGGCCATGCCGTCATTCTTGGCCCGCCTTCCTTCTCGTTGATCACGCCGTCTGGCACGTCGTTCGTCCCTCGTCTCTCGTCGTTCGCGAGATACGCTCCACGCTTTACGCTTCACGAAAATCACGGAGCGTGCGGTACGGGAGGCGCGACGGAGCCACGTCACGGTTTCCCCTCCAATCCGCCCGGGACGCAGTAGGTCGGGGTGTTCTCGCCCCCGTGGAAGTATTCCCGGTGCGTCCAGTCGCGCAGGATATGCCGGGTGTTGAACGTCAACACGTATTCGTCGCACCAGGTGCCCGGCGCGTTGATCCGGCTGCCGGGCTGCTGCGTCCTGACCTGATAGACCCAGATGTCATAGCCGGAGGCGGTGGTCTTCGTCATGACCGGCGGCCCCAGCTCCTGCGTGACCTCCTCCTGGGTCGCCCGGCCTTCCGCTGAATGCAGAAAGCGCGCCTCCTTGTCCCAGCACAGGCTGCAGCCTGCGAGGGCCATCGCGCTCAACAGGATGATCGAGGGCCGTATCTGCACGGGCCGCTCCGGCGCCGCTCACTCAACGCGGTCGAGCTTGATGTGCAGGTCCTTGAGCTGCTGGGGATCGACCGGCGAGGGCGCCTCGGTCATCAGGCATTGCGCCTTCTGGGTCTTGGGGAAGGGGATTACGTCGCGGATCGAGTCGGCGCCGCCCAACAGCATGACCAGCCGGTCCAGGCCGAAGGCGATCCCGCCGTGCGGCGGCGCGCCGTACTCCAGGGCATCCAGCAGGAAGCCGAACTTCTCCTGGGCCTCGTCCTTGTTGATGCCGAGGAGGTCGAAGATCCTGCTCTGCACCTCGCGGCGGTGGTTGCGGATGCTCCCGCCCCCGATCTCATTCCCGTTCAGCACGAGGTCGTAGGCCTTGGCGCGCGCCTGCCCGGGGGCCGAATCCAGGAGCGCGACGTCCTCGTCCATCGGTGCGGCGAAGGGATTGTGCATGAACGCGTAGCGCTTGGCCTCGGCGTCATACTCCAGCAGCGGAAAATCCAGGATCCAGACAGGCCGCCACTGCGTCGCGTCGATGAGGCCGAGCTCCTGGGCAAGCTGCAGCCGCAACCGCCCCAGCACGTCGTGCACGACGTTCGGCGTGTCGGCGACGAAGAGCAGCAGGTCGCCCGCCTTCGCATCCGGCACCGCGGCCAGCAGCCGGGGCGCCGCGAGGAACTTGGCGATCACGGATTCGAGTTGGCCTTCGCCGACGATCTTCACCCAGGCCAGCCCCTTCGCCCCGAAGCCTTTGGCGGTCTCCCCCAGCGCGTCGATCCGGGTACGGGGCATCTCCGCGCCGCCTTTGACGATGATGGCCTTGACGATCCCGCCCTTGCCGACCGCCTCCTTGAAGACCTTGAACTCGGTCTCTTTCGAGAACGCGGTGAGGTCATGGAGCGGCATCTCGAAGCGCAGGTCCGGCTTGTCGGAGCCGTAACGCGCGACCGCGTCCTGGTACGTCATGCGGGGGAAGGGCGTCGGCAGCGCGATCCCGCCGACTGTCTGAAAGGCGACCCGGATCATCTCTTCCGTGAGCGAGAGGACCTGCTCGCGGTCCACGAAGGACATCTCCAGGTCGATCTGGGTGAATTCCGGCTGGCGGTCGAACCGCAGGTCTTCGTCGCGGAAGCAGCGGGCGATCTGGTAGTACCGGTCCGCGCCGGCGACCATGAGAATCTGTTTGAAGATCTGCGGCGACTGCGGGAGCGCGAAGAAATGGCCCGGGTTCACCCGGCTGGGCACGAGGTAGTCCCGCGCGCCCTCGGGCGTGCTCTTGGTGAGCATCGGGGTCTCAACCTCCAGGAAGCGGTGCTCGTTCAGGAACGCCCGCACCGCGCGGGTCAGCTCGTGACGGAGCCGCAGCAGCCGCTGCATCTTCGGCCGGCGCAGGTCCAGGTAGCGGTACTTGAGGCGCAGGGCCTCGGTCACTTCGGCGTCGTCCTCGATGAGGAAGGGCGGCGTGCGCGCCTGGCCGAGGATCTCCAGCGCGTCGGCCGTCACTTCGACCTCGCCGGTGCTGAGGTCGGGGTTGGCCGCCCCCTCCGGCCGGAGCGAGACCGTGCCGGTCACGGCGATGACGTCCTCGTGGCGGAGGGCTTCCGCCGTCTTGTGCGCCCCGGGGTTGCGCTCGGCGTTGAAGACGACCTGGGTCACGCCATACCGGTCCCGCAGGTCGATAAAGATCACGGTGCCGTGGTCGCGCCGGGTCTGGACCCAGCCAGTCAGGGTCACGGTCTGTGCGGCGTGCCGGCGGGTCAGCTCCCCGCACGTGTGCGTACGCACCTTCATGCCGATCTCCGCACGCGAGCCCGTGAGGCGTGAGGCGTCAGGCGTGAGGCGCTAGAAAATTGCTTCGCCTCCGGCCCCTCGCCTCGCCCTTGCCCGCGCGCAAGCAGGGCGCGCAAGGCGTTCGCTTCCCGGTCGGTCAAGTAACGATACTCGCCGGAGGGCAGGTCCCCCAACGCCAGCGGCCCGAACCGGACGCGCTGCAATTTGAGCACGGGATGGCCCACCGCCTCCAGCATCCGCTTCACCTGATGCTGCCGGCCTTCGTGGATCGTCAATTCCACCCAGGAATTTTGCTCCGCCTTCCGCACCTTCTGTACGCGGGCCGGCGCGGTGCGTCCGTCTTCCAGGTCTACGCCATGCTCCAGGGCCTTGATCTCTTCCTCGCTCAAGACCCCCTTGAGCTTGACCAGATAGGTCTTGGGCACATGGTAGCGGGGGTGCAGGAGCGCCTGGGCCAGCTCGCCATGGTTCGTGAGCAAGAGCAGGCCTTCGGCATCGTAATCCAGCCTCCCGACCGGAAAGACCCGGAGCCCCACCCCCGGCAGGAGCTCGGCGACCGTCGGCCGGCCGTGCGGATCGCTTAGCGCCGAGAGATAGCGCAGGGGCTTGTTCAGCATCAGATAGACGTGCGGCAGGGCCGTGTTCACGCGCCGGCCGTCGACCTTGACGTGATCCCGCCCCGGATCCACGCGAGTCCCGAGCTCGCGGATGACCTTGCCGTTGACCGTGACCCGTCCCTGCCGCATCAGGTCCTCGGCCTTTCGCCGGGAGGTCACGCCGGCATCCGCAATCACCTTTTGCAGCCTGACTTCCATACTCGTTACGCGTAACGCGTCACGGGTTTACTCCCACTCGATCGTCGCCGGCGGCTTGGAACTGATATCGTACACGACGCGGTTCACGCCCCGCACCTCATTGATGATCCGGTTCGACATCGTGCCGAGCAGCTCGGGCGGAAGCCGCGCCCAATCCGCCGTCATGCCGTCGAGGCTCGTGACCGCGCGGATGGCCACGACGTATTCGTAGGTCCGCTGGTCCCCCATGACCCCGACCGTCCGGATCGGCAGGAGCACGGCGAAGGCCTGCCAGGTCTTCCGGTCCAGTCCCGCCTTCCGGATCTCTTCCTGCACGATGGCATCGGCTTCGCGGAGCAGCTCCAGGCGCTCCGGGCTGACCGGCCCGAGGATCCGGATGGCGAGCCCTGGGCCGGGGAACGGCTGGCGCCAGAGGAGCTCGTCCGGCAGGCCCAACTCCTTGCCCAGCAGCCGGACTTCGTCCTTGAAGAGCTCGCGGAGCGGCTCGATCAGCTTCAAGCGCATCCGCTTCGGCAGGCCGCCGACATTATGATGGGTCTTGATCGTGACGGAGGGCCCCTTGGCGCTGGTGCTCTCGATCACGTCGGGATAGAGCGTGCCCTGGACGAGCCACTTCACGTCGCCGAGCCGGAAGGCCTCCCGCTCGAAGTAGTGGATGAACATCTTGCCGATGATCTTGCGCTTGCGCTCCGGATTGCTGACCCGCTTCAGCGCCTTGACGAATTTCCGCGAGCGGTCCAGAAAGTGGAGGTTCAGCTTCAGATGGTTGGCGAAGGTCTCCTGCACCTGCACGCCCTCGCCCTTCCGCAGAAACCCGTTGTCCACGAAGACGCACGTGAGCCGCTTGCCGATCGCGCGGTGCGCGAGCAGCGCCGCCACCGAGGAGTCCACGCCGCCGCTCAAGGCGCACATGGCCTTGCCCTTCCCGACCTGCTTCCGGATCTCCCGGACCGCGGTCTCCACGTAGGAGCTCATCGTCCAGGTGGGCCTGCAGCCGCAGATCTCGAACGCGAAGTTCCGGAGGATCGCCATGCCCGAGGGGGTGTGCGCCACTTCGGGGTGGAACTGCAGGCAATAGACCGGCGCGCCCTTCCGTTCCGTCTTCATGGCCGCCACCGGGGAATTGGCGGTGTGGGCGATCGTGCGGAACCCGGGCGGCATGCGCTCGATCCGGTCGCCGTGGGACATCCAGACGATCGAGGCCGGACCGGGCGCGACCCCCTTGAACAGATCGGCGCGATCGTCGATCAGGAGCTCGGATCGCCCGTACTCCCGGTGCGTCGCCCTGGCCACCTGGCCTCCCAGGAGATGCGTGACGAGCTGCATGCCGTAGCAGATCCCCAGGACCGGCACGCCCTGCTTGAGCAGGGCTTTCCCGATCATGGGGGCCTTCGGCTCGTACACGCTCGCCGGCCCGCCGGACAGGATGATGCCCTTGGGGCGATGAGCCAGGATGGCGGACAATGGGGTCGAGAACGGAAGGATCTGGGAGTAGACGTGCGCTTCGCGGATGCGGCGGGCGATGAGCTGGGTGTACTGGGACCCGAAATCGAGGATCAGAATCCTGTCATGCCGGATTTCCATCAAGAACCGTTAGGCGTGAAGCATGAGGGGTGTGGGGGAATCATCCCGTTGAAGCGTCAGGCGTGAAGCGTGAAGCGGAGCCCCTAACCCCTTACGCCTAACGCCTAACGGGTTTACACCTGACGCCTGACGCCTCACGCCTCACGAGGTTCTTAGTCCCATTCCGTTCGGTAGTTGGGGGCTTCTTTGGTGATGATCACGTCGTGGACATGGCTCTCGCGGAGGCCGGCCTGCGTCAGTTTGATGAAGGTCGCCTTCTTCTGGAGCTCCTGGATGGTCCGGCAGCCGCAGTACCCCATCCCGGCCTTCACGCCGCCCACGAGCTGATAGACGATGCCGGCCAGCGTCCCCTTGTAGGGCACGCGGCCTTCGATGCCCTCCGGCACCAGCTTGGCTTCCGGCCGGCCGGATTGGAAATACCGGTCGCGCCCGCCCCGCTCCATGGCGCCGATCGACCCCATGCCCCGGTAGACCTTATAGGTGCGCCCCTGAAACAGGACCGTCTCGCCGGGAGACTCCTCGGTGCCGGCGAACAGCCCGCCGATCATCACGGCCGACGCCCCGGCCGCCAGGGCCTTGGTGATGTCCCCCGAATACTTGATGCCGCCGTCCGCGATCACGGGGATGCCGCTCCCCGCCAGCGCCGCGGAGCAATCGGCGATGGCCGTCAACTGCGGCACGCCCGCCCCGGAGACGACGCGCGTGGTGCAGATGGAGCCGGGCCCGACCCCCACTTTCACTCCGTCCGCTCCGGCATCCGCCAGGTCCCGCGCCGCCTCGGCGGTGCCGATGTTGCCGGCGATGACTTCCAGCTTCGGGTGCCGCTGCTTGAGGAACTTCACGGTGTCCAGCACGCTGCGCGCATGACCATGCGCCGTGTCCACCACCACGACATCCACGCCGGCGGCGGTGAGCTGCGCCACCCGCTGCTCGGCATCGGGTCCGACGCCGATGGCGGCGCCGACGCGCAGGCGCCCGTGCGAGTCCTTGCAGGCGTGCGGGTATTTGATCCGCTTCTCGATGTCCTTGATCGTGATCAGGCCCTTGAGCTCGCCCCGTTTGTTCACCACCGGCAGCTTCTCGATCCGGTACTCGTGCAGGATCTCCCGGGCCTTCTCCAAGCTGGTGCCCTCCGGCGCCGTGACCAGCTTCTCCTTCGTCATGACCTGCGCGACCTTGAGGTCCATGCGGCTTTCGAACCGGAGATCGCGATTGGTCAGGATCCCGACCAGCTTGCCCTGCTTCGTCACGGGGATCCCGGAGATCCGGTATTTCGCCATGAGCTGGTGCGCGTCCCGGATGGTCTGATCCGGCGCAATGGTGATGGGGTCCATGATCATCCCGCTCTCGGACTTCTTGACCTTGTCCACCTCGGCCGCCTGATCGGCGGGCGAGAGCACGCGGTGCACGATCCCCAGGCCCCCTTCGCGCGCCAAGGCGATGGCCAGGCGGGCCTCGGTGACCGTGTCCATGGCTGCGCTCAGCAGCGGGATATTGATGGTGATATTGCGGGAGACGCGGGTCTTGGTCTCGACTTCACTGGGCAGGACTTCGGACTTCGCCGGCACCAGCACGACGTCATCGAACGTGAGACCGATTTTGATGTTTTTATCGAGCATGATCGGCGCGGCCTCGGACCATTCTCAGCGAAGGGAGCCGGACTCTAACACAGGCCCTGGATGCGGTCAAGGAAGCGCGGGCGGCGGATGGCCGATGCGCTAGCGGTTCGTGCGCTCTTGGGTCTGATCCGTGAGGGTCGCCGCTTCCGCCTCTTCCTTCAGGAGCTCTTCGCCTTCCTCGGCCGGCATGAATTGCTGGACGCGGACGTTGCCGCTGTCCACGACAAAGACGCTGCCCTTCGGGTCCACGGCGATGCCGTACGGGAAGTTGAACTGGCCGTCGCCGCCGCCGAACCCGCCCCACTGGGTGATAAAGTTGCCGTCGCGGTCGAACTTCTGGATGCGCTGGTTGCCGGTGTCGGAGACGTAGACGTCGCCGTTGCCGTCCACGGCGATGCCCCAGGGGTTGCGGAACTGGCCGGCCTCCTGCGACTGGGGGCTGCTGGCGTGGCCTGGCCCCAGGCCGCCGCCCCACTTGGCGAGGAGCTGCGGCAGGACGTTGGTGCTGGTGTCGAACTTCTGCACGCGGTGATTGCCCATGTCCACGACGTAGACCGCTCCATCGGCCGGATCGACGGCGATCCCGCGGGCGAAATAGAACTGCCCGTCGTTGTTCCCGAAGCTCCCCCACTGCATGATGAACTCGCCGGTCTGATCGAACTTCTGGATGCGGAAATTGGCGCTGTCCACCACATAGATGTAGCCGCGGACCCGGTCCACGGCGATGCCCCACGGAGCGTTGAACTGCCCCTCCCCGTTCCCGCGGGTCCCGAACTTCACGAGGAAGTTGCCGAGTTTCCCGTCGAACTTCTGGATCCGGTGATTGTTGGTGTCGCACACGTAGACGTCGCCCTTGGCGTCGCAGGCGATCCCGGTGGGATTCTGAAAGTTCGCGTTCGCGGAGCCGAAGTTCCCCCACAGGATGATGAAGGTACCGTTGTTGTCGAACTTCTGGACGCGGTTGTTCCCGTTGTCGACGACGAACAGCGAGCCCTGCTGGTCGATCGCCAGGCCGTAGAGCGGAGGCGTGAACTCGCCCCCGTGCAGCAGCGAGGCGCCGCGGCCGGCCTTGCCCCACTTCGACACGCACACGTACCCCGAGGTGTTGACCAGAATGGAGGCGCTCGCCGGCACCGAGACGTTGTTCCCGACGTCCTTGAACCAGACGTAGATGGTCTTGCTGCCGTCGCCCGGCGAGAGCGTGAACGGCACGGTCGCGCCGAACGTGTATTCCGGGGTGACCTCCACCCAGCCCGGCATCGTCGCGGCCGGCGTCATGGGATTCTCGGAGATGTAGTAGGCGGCCACGCCCGTGTCCATGTCCTTGGCCGAGATCGTCACGATCACGTCCAGCGAGTTCGTCATGAAGGCGCCGTGGTTGAGGACCGCATTGGGGTTCTGCGGCGCCGTCATGTCGATCAGGACCGGGATCGCCGAGACCTCCTCGGACAGGGCACTCTCCACGCCGTCGGCATTGACCGCGGCGAGGGCGTAGAAGTAGGCGATGTCGTTCGTGAGGCCACTATGCGCATAGGGACTGGTGACGCCCTCGATTCTGGTGCCGGTCTGCTTCGTCACCCGCTCGGTCGTGCTGAAGTAGAGGTTGTAGGAGGCCGCGCCCGGCACGTCCATCCAGCTCAGCACGTTTTCGGTGTCGCCGGCGTTCACCGCCAGGCTCCGCGGCGCGGCCATCCCGCCGTCCTCGGCCGGGACCGCCGGCTTCTGGGTGCGCTGGATCTCCTCTTCGGTGGGGATGTATTTGAGGATGCGCGCGTTCCCGCTGTCCACGACGTAGACCGCGCCCTCCTTGTCCACGGCGATGCCGGACGGGAAGTTGAGCTGCCCCTCGGTCTTGCCGCGATTGCCCCACGAGCACAGGAAGGTGCCGTTGCCGTCGAATTTCTGGATGCGGTGGTTGCCCTGGTCCACGACGTACACGTTGCCCAGCGCGTCGCAGGCGATCCCCCAGGGCGACTTGAACTGGCCGGGGCCGCTGCCCTCCTTGCCCCACTTCGCCAGATAGCTGCCGCGCGGGTCGAACTTCTGCACCCGGTGGTTGCCCTCGTCGGCCACGAAGACGTTGCCGACGAAATCGACCGCCAGCCCGCGCGGGAAGAAGAACGCCCCGTCGAAGCTGCCGTCCCGGCCCCACTTGATGAGCGGCGTCCCGTCGGATTTGAATTTCTGGACCCGGGCGTTGCTCGTGTCGGCCACGTACACATTGCCTTCACGGTCGGTGGCGACACCCCAGGGCACGTCGAACTTCCCCATGTCGGCGCCGCGCCAGGCGAACCCGAACTTGCCCCAGGCCTGCATGACGTTCCCGTCCGGGTCGAATTTCTGGACGCGGTTGTTCCCGCTGTCCGCCACGTACACGTTGCCCTCGGGGTCGACCGCCAGCCCGCGCGGATAGTAGAACTCGCCCTCCTGGGCACTCGCCTCGCCGCCCCACTTGGCCAGGAATTGGCCGTTCGCGTCGAACTTCTGGATGGCGTGGTTGTCGGTGTCGGCCACGTAGAGATTTCCGTCCTTGTCCAGCGCCACCCCGGTCGGCGCGCTGAACTCGCCGTCGTCCACGCCCGGCTTGCCGATGATCATGCCCACCAGGTATGGCGCCGGCACGGTCATGACTTCCTGGGACTCCGGGCTCTCGCCGTGGGCCGTGACCACCGTCACGACGTAGTGATAGCAGGTGCCGTTGGCCAGATCGTTGTGAACGTACGGGGAGACGACCCCCTCGATGCAATTGCCTTTTTCCTTGGTGACGCCGATGCAGGGGTTGAAGTCCGATTCACCGGCGATCGGGCGGGTCAGCTCCGAGTACTTGATCTGCACGCCCTTCGAGGTGAGAAAGTAGAGGTTGTAGTACATGGCGTCCGGCACGGGATCCCAGGTGATGGTGATCCGCCCGTTGCCGGACTTCGCGGTGACCCCCGTGGGGGCCGGCGGCAGTTGCTCTTCTTCCGGGAGCGCGCCGGCTCCCCAGTCCTCAGCATTGCCTTGTGCGTCAAGACGCATCCGGGCGATCCGAGCGCCCGCGCTGTGCCACTCCTCCATAGTCGTCGTGCGGCTCCTTGTGAAAAATGGGGCGAAGAACATGGTTCCTCAATGGGTTACGCGACTCAATCTAGCAAAGCGGCGCCGTGCGCGTCAAGGCAACCGCGCGTGAGGGGTGAGGCGTGAGGAGTAAGGCGAACGGCCGCCGCGCGAACCAAGGTGGCATAAGCCGGAGGGGACTGGCTTCGTTGCGGGCAACGATGCCTGTCCCCGTTCTTCAGAACCAGAAAAAAGCCCGGCCCCGGCCTTCGGCAAAGCCTACCAGCCGGAACCAGGCTGTGCCCTATTCGGCTGAAGGAGCGCAGGCCCCCTTCAGCGCAGGAACAGGCCGATAGACTCCACGCTTGCACGCTCTCCTGAGCCCCCGCCCAGGAGACTCTAGCTGACCGGCAGGGGCCGATCGCGGAGAATTATGATGCGGCGAGGATACGCGTCTGCACCGGAAGGATCTTGGAGGGACGACGCTCGCCCTTCGGGAGAAAGTTCAGGATCTCAAATCCAATGATCGAGCCATCCGCCGCAATCGAGTGCACCACCTCTTTATTGCCCACGTCACTCTCACGGCAGAACGCCTCTCGCTTCTCGTTAAACCGGACAGACAGCACGTTCCCTTTCCGGTCATAGGTGATCCGAATCGGCTTCATAGACCATGTCCCCTTTCTTGATTCGGTCCGTCAGATACGCCGTGATAATAAACCCCTCCCCGTTCAGGTGTCGGCAGACGACACAGAGAAAGTATTGGCCGCAGGGGGCGTAGTACAGCAAGACCCGCTCATCTTCCTGGCTGCGCCGGACATAGCGCGGACGTTGCAACGTGGTGCTCACCGCTTCCATGAGCCCGGCCAGCGCATCATGTTTCTTGACGATGGATTCCCAATGTCTCACCGTGCATCTGATACGCTTCCCAAGCTTGCAGGTGACGCGAATCACCGCGGATTCTCTAGAGTATACTCAGCGCCAGCAACCTGGCGCAAGACGCAAGGGGCCTCTGGGCCATCGCCGAGGATGAATCGGTAGGAGCGAGGAAAATCATTCACGCGGGGCAGGAGCCACAGGGCCAGGTCGTAGGCCTTCGTCACAATCGGCGGAAGCTGATCCATTCAGTTCTCCCCTCCTTGATAAGGAGGGGTTGGGAGAGGTCGAACCATCGACCCCACCTCACCTCCCCTTACCAAGGGGAGGAGTATTGGAAGCTGCGTCAAGATGCCCCTGAAGGAAGGAGTGGCCTGGCTGATCCCTCACTGCGCGTTCCTTCTCAAGTCAATACTCATGCCTGACCCCAAATTTCCCGTTCCAACGCATACCGGTGAGACCGGGGAAACTTGCCCACATGCCCCATCAGCCAGCGTACGATGTCGTAGGCCTTCGTCACCGCGCTCGGATTCACTCCGGGACATTCCTGTGTCATCGCTACATCCTCCTCCGCTATCCACCACACCAACGCGAAAACATTTCAGGCCCGCTCCCTCGATGAAACGGGGAGCGGGCCTGAGATCAGGACTCAGAGTAAAGGAAAAAGGGACAAAGGGTAAAGGAAACTAAGAAGCGTCCTGGGCACAGCGGAAGCCCTGATGGTCGAGCCAGTTCGTCGGGTTGAGCCAGTCCCGGAACGAGGACACCAGAAGGTTCGCAGAATAGTTC
>CAYJUM010000078.1:12462-12714 GCA_964373355.1 uncultured Nitrospirales bacterium
GGGCGTCCCTGAGCGACGGGTTGGTCCAGCGCCGGAGCGAGGACACCAGTCCGTACGCATTATCGGCCCAGGAGCCCCCGCGGATCACCTTATTCGAACTGTCGTAGTCCGAACTCGTCCACTCCCACACATTCCCGGCCATGTTGTAGAGTCCATAGGGGCTCTTCCCCGCCTCATAGCTCTCCACCGACGCCAGTGTCGCGTAGCCGTTCCAGGAGGCTTTGCCGTCCTGGTCGTACTTCGCATGTCGGC
>CAYJUM010000079.1:0-12528 GCA_964373355.1 uncultured Nitrospirales bacterium
AGGGTGATGATGACGACCTGCCCCGAGGTGACGAAGTGGATGTTCTCGATGGGGACGGACTCGCCGTAGATGATAGCGAGGGCCCCGGCCAGGCCGGAGAACGTCCCGCTCAGGACGAAGGCGACCAAGCGGACCCTGGCGGTGTCGTACCCGCAGTTGCGCGCCCGCATCTCGTTCTCCCGGACAGCCCGCAGCACCTGCCCGAAGGGGGAGCGGAGGATCTGCCAGATGAAGACCGCGGCGGCGCCGGCCACGACGAAGATGAAGTAGTAGGTGACCGTGGCGTCCATGACGCCCACCCGGAGGCCGAGGCTCCCCAGGCGCATGTTCGCGAGCCCGCCCCGGCCGTCCGTACCGCCCGTGATGCCGTCGAACGTCTGGGCGGCGTAATAGAAGACCTGGCTCAGGGCTAGCGTGAGCATGGCGAAGTAGACGCCCCGCTTGGCGCTGACCAGCTTGCCGATGCCCCAGGCGGCGATGGCGGACGCGACGATGGCCGAGAGGAGGGAGAGCTCGAGCGGCAGGCGGACGAAGGTGTCGGTGATCCACGCCGGCACGGGGCTGCCCTGCCTGAACCAGTGGTGCATGAGCCCCACGGTGTAACCGCCCACCCCGAAGAAGGCGCTGTGTCCGAGAGAGATCATCCCGGCGTTGCCGAGCAGGATGTTGAACCCGATGCCGAAGAAGGCGTAGATGAGGATCTGGATCATCAGCGGGGTGCTCGGCACGAAGCCGCGTACCGTGTGCAGGATGTCGGCCAGCTTCTCCATGTCCGCGTCTTCCGAGGCGAAGATGGCCCAGTTCAGCCCCTCGAAGAGAAACGGGTACGCGGCCAGCAGCGCTCCCAGGATGATGAGCCCGTAGCGGTCGAAGGCTTCGAAGAGCCAGGCGCGAAACTCCCGGATGGGGAAGCGGTAATCGGGACGCTCCGTGGCCATGGCGATCGGGTGCCAGCGACCCCTCAGTCGAACGCGCCTTCCTGTCCGAAGAGCCCGCGCGGGCGGAGCAGGAGGATGAGCGACATCACGATGAACAGCAGGATGTCGGACGCCTTCTCCCAGAAGGCCGGGCCGATCGGCGTTCCCGACAGGTACTGGACGACGAACTCGGTGCGCCCGACAAGGGGCGTGAGGGCCCAGATCTGGCCGATGAGCAAGCCGCCGATCACGGGCCCGATAAAGCTGCCCATGCCACCCACCACGACGACGATGAACGTCTGGATCAGGACCAGGTCGCCCATCGTGGGATCCACCGCCAGGAGGGGCGACAGCATCAGCGCGGCGACTCCCGCCAGGGCGATCCCCAGGCCGAAGGTCTGTGTCCACACCCTCGAGACGTTGATCCCCAGCACCTGCACCATGGTGTTGTTGCTGGTCCCGGCGCGGATGACCATGCCGAGGTTCGTGCGGAAGAGCAGCAGCCACAGGAGGATCACCAGCACAATCGCCACCGCGACGACGAACGCGCGATAGGCGGAGACATCGAACCGGCCGATCTGGAGCAGCGAAAACTCGAGCATCGGCGGGATGCGGGAGGGTTTGCCCGGGCGCCCCCAGATCATGCGGACGAAGTCGGGCAGGAAGATCGACAACCCGAACGTGATCAGCACGCCCGCGAAGCGCGCGTTCGGCGTCTCGTAGATCCGGCTCATCACGAACCGCTCGAACACCATCCCCACCACGAACATCATCAGCGGCACGGCGGCGAGCGCCACGACGAAGGCGAGGTCCCGCCCGAGGAACGGCGCGGCCGCCAGGCTGATGACTGTGTACCCAACGTACGCGCCGAACATGTAGAAGACCCCGTGGCCGAAATTGATGATGCCCATGAGGCCGAAGATGACGGACAGCCCCAGGGCGAGCAGGATGTAGAAGCAGCCCTGGGTCAGCCCGAGGAAGAGGTGTTGCAGGAACTCGGTGAGCTCGATGCCGCCGGTAGGCAAGCTCTCTCTCCCCGATAACCGGCGGACGCCGGAAGGGGCCCAGGGCGACCGGCTGGCGGCCGCCCCGGGCCCGTCCGTTCAGGCGCGCGCGCCCCTAGGCGCGCCGCTCACTGGCTGAGCCCGAGAGGCCCTTGGCCTCGCACGAGAGCTCGTTCTGCTCGCCCGTGACGTCGCCGATGACCTTTAGGTGGTCGAAGTTGCCCTTCATCTGCTTCTCGGACACGCCCTGCATGAAGAACACCTGCGAGACGCACACGTGGTCGCAGGGACGGATCCAGGCCTCGCCCTTGCTGTACTGGAACTTCCGCCCCTCGAGCGCCTTGGCGAGCTTGAAGTGGTCCTTGGGCTGGTAGAACTTGGTCTCGCGGGCGGTGTCGAGGATCAGCCGCGTGAGGTCGTGCGCCATGGCGCCGTAGGCCGACGCGGGGCGCTTCCGCCGCTCCAAGTACTTGTCGTTGAGCTTCCTGGCGCCGGGGTAGCGGTCGCTGAGGGTCCAGTGCCACATGCCCGCCGCGAAGAAGCCGGCGTAGGCACCCTTGCCCGCGGCCTCGGGGATCGTGACGTCGGTGTTGGCGATGATGATCTGGGCCTTCTCGTGGAGCCTCGCCTCGAGCGCCTGCTTGACGAAGGCCACCTGTCGCGACCCCCAGTTGATGACATAGAGGACGTCGGGGTTCGCCTTGAGGATCTTGGGGAAGTTCGCCGAGTAGTCGAGCGAGGTGGGGAACGGCACCCAGGAGACCGACGCCGCCTCGGAGAACTCGAGGCCGTACTTCTTGGAGAGCGCGTCCCACGCCGGCATGAACATCTTCGGCCAGATATAGTCATCCGCCAGGACGTGAACGCGCTTGCCGAGCTTCCGCTCCGCGATGTAGGTCGCCGCGCTCGCCGCGAGCTGGTAGGGCGTGGTGTTCGCGGTGAAGAAGAGCGGCGCCATGGTCTTCGCGTTCTCGGGCGTCGACAGGATGTGCTGCGGGTAGTTGGCGTAGATGATCTTGCGCTTGGCCGAAAGCTCGTTCAGGCGCACCTCTTCCGGACCCACCATCGAACCCGAGATGAAGTCGACCCGGTGGTTGTCGAGGAGGTCCAGGGCGTGCGTGGTGGTCTGGTCCCACTTGAACTGGTCGTCGCGGAACAGCAGCTCGACCTGCCGCCCGTCGACGCCACCCTCGCGGTTGATGTCCTCGATGGCGATCTTCACCCCTTCGACCTGGTCAAACGCCTCGGTGGCGTAGGGGCCGGTCGTCGGCGTGATCATGCCCCACTTGATCGGCCTCGCCCCGAGCCCCTCCCTCAGGAATGGCGGGGCCGACCCGATCGCGATTGCACCGCCCAGGAGACCCATGCCTTTGACGAATTGCCTACGACCCAGTCGGCTCATGGGAATGTCCTCCTTTCCTTAGACTGTGTGGCCATTTCCCCTTTTGCTCCCCCGCCGCCGGCGGCCGAGAGCCCTCAGGGGTCTGCCGAACCGGGGGCGGTCGAGGCCCCTCACGATCTAGACGCCGAGGTAACGGAGCCGCGTCTCCTCGTCCTTGAGCAGGTCCGCCGACGAGCCCTCCCAGCGGATCTGGCCCTTCTCGATGAGGTAGGCGCGACTGGTGATGGAGAGGGCCATCCGGAACCGCTGCTCGACCAGCAGGATGGCGATCCCCTTCTTCTGGATCTGCACCAGGACCTCCCGGATGGTCTCGACCAGGAGGGGCATCAACCCTTCGGTGGGCTCGTCCACCAGCATGATCTTGGGCTCGGTGCCGAGCCCGCGCGCGATGGTGAGCATCTGCTGCTCGCCGCCGCTGAGCTGGCTGCCCTTGTGCCGGACGCGCTCCTTCAAGCGCGGGAAGAGGGCGAAGACCCAGTCGAGGAAGTCGTCGAGGCGCTTGCCCCCGTCGACGGGCAACCGGCTGATCTTGAGATTCTCGAAGACCGTCAGGTTGGGAAAGACCTGCCGGTCCTCGGGGATCAAGCAGATGCCCTTCTGGGCCATGAGGTAAGTGGGCAGCGGGGTGAGGTCTTCGCCGTTAAGGACGATCCGGCCGGTGCGGGGCTTGAGGATACCCATGATGGTCTTGAGGGTGGTGGTCTTCCCCGCGCCGTTGCGCCCGAGCAGGGCGACCGTTTCGCCCTCGCCGATGGTCAGGGAGACGTCGTGGAGCACGTGGCTGAGACCGTAGAAGGCATTGACCGTGTCGACCCGCAGCATCATTCCCTCAGGCAGACGCGCCTCCGCCGAGTCGCAAACACCTCCTCGCTCAGCGCCGGTTGCGCGATGCGTTCTCAATGGACAAAAGCACCACTTCCGACGTGATCGGCTGAACCGTGACCTCCGCGCCCAAGGGGCTGAGAGCGTCGTTGACCGCGTTGGCAATAGCGGCCGGGGCTCCGCTCGTCCCCGCCTCGCCCACCCCCTTCGTGCCGTTCGGATTCGTGCTCGACGGCGTCTCCATGTGGATCACCTCGATATCGGGGACATCGGTCGCCAGCGGGACCAGGTAGTCCATGAACGTGCCCGTGAGGAGCTGCCCCGCGTCATCGTACACGAGGTGCTCGAACAGGGCGCCGCCGATCCCGTGGACCACGCCGCCGCGCACCTGGCCCTTCACGATCAGCGGATTGATGATCCGGCCGCAGTCATCCAGGGCGGCGTAGCGGAGCAGGCGGACCATGCCCGTGCGGGGGTCCACCTCCACGACGGCCAGGTGAGCGCCGTTGATCCACGTCATCGCCGGCCCTTCGTAGAAGCGCGTCGCTTCGAGGCCCCGCTCCATCCCCGGCGGCAGGGCGGGCGTGCGGAAGTAGGCGACCGTGGCGACCTCGCGCAACGGCAGGCTGCGGTCAGGGAACCCGCGAACCGACACGGCGCGCCCTCGGATTTCCAGATCCTCCGGACCACACTCGAGCTGGTGCGCGGCGATCCGCTTCACCTTCTCGGCCACTGCGTCGGCCGCCAGCTTCGCGGCGCCCAAGGCGACCACGGCGCTCCGCGCCGCCCAGACGCCGCTGCCGTACGGCACGATGCTGGTATCGCCATCCAGCACCGTGATCTCCTCGATGCTGAGGCCGAGCGCATCGCCGATGACCTGGGAGGCCGTGGTCCTGAGGCCCTGCCCCTGGCCAGCCGTGCCGACCAGCGCAACGACAGTCCCGTTGGGCTCCATCCGCACCGTGACCGCGTCGGCAGCCATGATCGGCGCCCCGAGCGCCGCGTAGAACTGAGCGCCCGGCGCTGTACCCTCGATGAATGTCGCCAGCCCGATCCCGATGTATCGGCCCCTGGCGCGCTCGCTCGCTTGCCACGACCGGAGACCCGGATAGTCGATCGCCTGGAGCAGGCGATCCATCGCCTCCTCGTACCTGCCGTCGCTGTAGGTGTTCCCCACCACGCTCCGGTATGGCAGCTCGTCCGGACCGACGAGGTTCCGCCGCCGGATGGCGAGGGGATCGAGGCCCAGCTCGCGGGCGGCGATCTCCATGAGGCGCTCGGTGGCGAAAATGGCGATCGGGTGACCGACCGCGCGGTGGTGCCCGAGCGATTGCTTGTTGGTGATGGCCAGCTCGGCCGTGAAGGCGTAGTGCGAGAACCGGTAGGGGCCGGGCAGGATGCGCGAGATCATGTTGGGCTCGGTCATGCTGCCGCGGGGGAACACCGAGTACGCCCCTCCGTCCGCGAGAATGCGCGCCTTCATCGCAACCAGCGTTCCGTCCGACTTGAAGCCCATCTCGAGATCGAGCCGCTCATCGCGCGCCGCCACGTCGCCCATCAGACTCTCCCGGCGGTCCTGAATCCACTTGACGGGGCGGGAGAGCCTGATGGCCAGGAGGCACGTGGCGACCTCGTCCGGGTAGACGTGAGCCTTCGACCCGAACGCGCCGCCGACGTGGGGCGTGATGACGCGCACCCGATGGTCCTCGAGCCCGAGCAGGGCCGCATACTCGCGCTGCATCAGGTGAAGGGCCTGACTCGAGAGCCACACGGTGAGGGAACCGGCGAGGGGGTCGAAGCTGGCGAGACAGCCGCGCGGCTCCATGGCCTGGGCGGTGTGGCGGCCGGTCCGGAAGCTGCGCGAAACGACCAGATGAGAGCCCGCCAGCGCGCCGTCGACGTCCCCCGTCGAGTACTGGTTACGCCACGACAGGTTGTCGCCCAGCTCCTCGTGGACGAGCGGTGCGCCGGGCTCGAGCGCCGCGCCGGGGTCCACGACCGGCGGGAGCGGTTCGTACTCGATCTCGACCAGATCGGCCGCATCCTCGGCAAGGGCTCGGCTCCCGGCGGCGATGGCCACCACGGGCTCGCCCACGAAGCGCACCTTGTCGAGCGCGAGCGGCCGCTGGAGGCCCGCTTTCATGCCGGGGTAGGCCAGCACGCCGCGCCACCCCGGGCACATCTCCGCCGCCTCGGCGCCCGTCAGCACGCACTCGACGCCGGCAAGCTTCCGCGCGCGGTCGACGTTGACCGATACGATCCGGGCATGAGCATGCGGGCTGCGGACGAAGGCGACCTCGAGAACATCCGTCGCCTTGACGTCGTCCACGTACGTCCCGCGCCCCAGCAGAAGCACCTGGTCTTCGACCCGCGGGATCGGAGCGCCGACGAGGCGCTGGGGACGCCCGGCGGGGCGCGTCGGAGGCTTCCGCCCGGCCGCGGCCGCCTCCAGGACGGAGGTGACGATGTCCTGGTAGCCCGTGCACCGACAGATGTTGCCGCCGATCGCCTCTCGGACCTCCTCGGCCGTCGGCGAGGGGTTTTCGCGGAGGAGACGCTGGCTGACGATCAGCATCCCCGGAGTGCAGAAGCCGCACTGGAGGCCCTGATTTTCCCAGAAGGCTTGCTGGAGGGGTCCGAGCCGCCCGGTTCGGGACAGCCCTTCAACGGTCAGCACCTCGCAGCCGTCCGCCTGGACCGCGAGCATCAGGCAAGACCTGACCGACCTCCCGTCCACCATCACCGTGCAGGCCCCGCACACGCCGTGCTCGCAGCCGATGTGGGTGCCGGTCAGGCCCAGATCGTGGCGCAGGAAGTCCGCCAGCGAACGGCGGGCCTCCACGGTGGCCGTCCGGGACGCGCCGTTCACCGTCAGCGTCACCGTGTGCCGGGGGGTCGCGTCCATGCTAGCCCTCTCCTGGCAGCCGATCCGCGGCCATAGTCAGCGCGCGCTCCACCAGCACCCCCGCCAGCTTCCGGCGATATGCGGAGGAGGCATGGACATCGCTCGGCGGATTGAGGGAAACGGCGGCTTCCCGGCCCGCCACGGCGAAGCGCTCCCCTGTGAGACGCTCGCCCACCAGGCATTGCTCGGCGCGTTCGGCTCGAAGGGGCGTGGCGCCCACGCCGCCGAGGACGACCCGCGCGCGTGTGCAGACGCCATCGGGCCCGCGCTCCAGCAAGGCCGCCACGGCCGCCAGCGCGAAGTCGCCCTGGCGCCGAGCGAACTCGATGAAACCCCAGCCGGTGCCCGGCCGAAGCGCCGGCACACGCACCTCGGTCAGCAACTCGTCAGCCGCGAGCGCGGTGGTCAGGATAGACAGGAAGAACTGGGATGCCGGGATGGTGCGCGTGCCGCGGACGCTCTCCGCGACGAGCTGGGCGTCCAGCGCCACCGCGACGACGGGCAGCTCCGCGGCCGGATCGGCGTGGGCCAGGCTCCCGCACACCGTTCCCCGATTGCGAATCTCAACGTGCCCAACCCAGCGCAGCGACTCGGTCAAGATCGGGCAGCGCTCGCGCGCCTCCGCCCAGAGCTCCACCTCCCGGGCCCGCGCGACGGCCCCGATCGCCAGATGGCCGTTCGCCGCCCGCATAGAATCCAGGCGCCGGATTCGATTGATGTCCACGAGGACGCCCGGGCGGACGAGGCGCATGTTCAGGAGTGGGACGAGACTCTGACCTCCGGCCAGGACCTTGGCGTCCGAACCACGCTCGGCCAGAAGCGAGAGCGCCTCCTCCACCTCCAGTGGACGCTCGTATCGGAATCGAACCGGCTTCACCGTCTCACCCGGGCACTCCTCAGGCTGTTCCTCTTATTTTGGATGACCAGTCGCCGTTCCTCCCCGTCGGGGCTTACTGCCCAGGATAGATGACCTTCGCGCCGGGCGCCGCCCACTCCTTCGGCCACACGACCACCCAGCGCCCGCCCTGGACCTGCTTGATCTTGCTGAGGTCGTCGCCGTAGTTGTTGGGGCCGTCGAACCTGTTCTTGCCGAGAATGGTGTCCACCTTGTTGGTCTTGAGCCAATGCGCGAGAACCTTGTCGTCGAGGCTCTTCGTCGCCGCGATCGCCGCCTCGAGCAGCTGCCACGCTGCATACGAGCCCGATGCCTGCGTCTCGACCACCGGGTAGGGGAGCCCCGTCTTGGTGGCCCGCTCCCGGAAGAGCTTGACGAACTCCGCGACTGCCGGGTTCTCGGTGAACGGCGGGTGCTCCTCGAAGGTGGCAAACGAGAACGCGAACTTCCCCTCGGGCGCCTTCACCAGCGGCCCGGGGGCCGGGTAGAGGTAGAAGTGCCCTCGCGGCGTGTAGTCCAGCTTCTTCAGCGCCTCCAGCAGCAGGTTGCCCTCGACGCCGAGCGCGCCCACCCAGACGAAGTCGGGGTCCGCTTCCTTGATCCGCGCGGCGATGGGCATGAAGTCGCGGTTGCCGAACTCGTATTCGAGGTAGAGCACGACGTTGACGCCTCGCTTGGCCGCCACGTCACGGGCCCCCACCGACATGAAGTGGATCGAGGGGAACTTGCTCGTCACGATGGCGATGGTCCTGGGGGGCCTGCCAGTCGATGCGAGCGCGTCGTAGAGCTTATTGGGGAACGTCTTCTCGGGCTCGATTCCGAACGGGACCGCGGAGAAGTGCATCTCGTACTTGGCGAGGCGCGGGATGCCGAACGAATGGTGGATCAGAAGCTTCTGGTACCGCTGGGCCACGGCCATGGCGGAGAGGATGGCCCCCGTCCCGTACGGCCCGATCAGCAGGTCCACCTTGTCCACGGTAATGAGGCGCTCATACAGGCTCCGGGTCACGTCGGGCTTCGACTGATCATCGAGCAGTATCCACTCCACCGGACGGCCCAGCAACCCGTTTTGCTTGTTGAGCTGCTCCACGTAAATCTCTCCGGCGATCTTGTGGATGGGGGCCGTCGGGCCGAGCGGCCCGGTCAGGGCCAGCGTGCCGCCGATCCGGATCGGCGGTCCGGCGGGGGCGGCCTCGGAAAGCGGGACCAGGAGCCCGAGAGAGAGGCAGCAACCGACGAGCAGGACTTTGAGATGTCGAGTTGTGAAATGCATGGCGGGCCTCCTTTACCGCAGGCTTCACGAATCGGTCGGCAGCGGGCTTCCGTTCAGAATGGTCCGTCCGGTGATCGACACCGGCTTGAGCAGGGCCTGCATCACGAAGCACCCCCGCTCGGCGTTCCTGACGAGCTTCGCCACGCGCTCGGGCGAATCCGGCGAGTCGAGCTCCAGCGTGGTCTCGGCCCCCAGCATGCAGGCCTCCACCGTGTCGTTGAGCACCGAGCCCTCCACGCGGTAGCGGGCCTCGACCCGCATCCGCATGCTGTTAACCGTGACCTTCAGCATGTGCCCGTACCGGGACACCTGCGTCATCAGTCAGAACGCCAGCGCGGCGGTGAAGTACATGAGGGGCGTCGGCGCCGAGCCCAGGCCGCCGACGACCGGGGGCTCGTCACTGGCGAACGTCCGGGGTTCCGCGCCCCCGCGGCTCACCGTGGCGAGCTTCAAGTACGGCGTCACGCCGCGAACATCCGCCTCGAACGTGAGCTCCAGAGATTGATGGGCTTGAGCCTGCGGCTGCGGTGCATCGGTCATGGCAGTCTCCTCTCATACCAGATCAGGTCGTCTACAAAGCCTTGCAGCTTCCCGGCTGCGCTGTGGGCGACCGTTCAGTACTCGCAGACGTTGATGGCGCTCACCATGGCCGCGATCAGATCCTTCTGGCCGCGGCGGAGGGCGCCGTCCGACATGCGCGACGGGAGGCCTGGCCGTAGGACCGGCCCAACTCCGGCACCACCCGGAGGACACGTCCCATCTTGGGGACGAAGTCGATCTTGAACCAGGCCTTGCTCGCCTCGTGAAACTTCTGATCTTCGGAGGAGAACTCGTGGACCTCAGGGATGCGGACGATCTCCATGACAACCTCCCGCAGGTTTCGTAGCACGCATGTTCCGCGCAGTCAAGCCGGTTGGCCGTTGTCTTGAGCTGGGCAGAGGTCAGGGCAGAGACGGCCACTCGTCTCTGGAGCGCTCAGGGACCTTCGTAGATCGAGGTCGAGGGGTGGAAGGCTGCCCAGGCAAACCAGAACGCGTCCACGTGCGGAATGGCCTGGAGGCGCTTGCCGGCCAGCGGCCCCCTCACGGCGTGACCCAGAAGGCTCCAGAGGCTCCCCGTCTCCCGGTCGCGGAAGCCGTCGGCCGCCGGCTCGAAGCTGAGCGTCTTTCCGGCCACCGTGGGGCTGAACACTGCCGTGGCACCGACCACGCGCTCCTTGGGGGGACGGCGGCGGTCGGGAAGCCCCTTCAGCAAGAACGGATCCAGGTCGGGCTGGTCGTAGGAGCGATAGGGGTTCAACCCGTACTGGCGCTGATGGCCGGTCTCCAGGGAGAGGACCTTGCCGCCAGGATAGGTGGCCTTGAAGTCCGCGTAGGCGATGGTGTTCGCCGGAAGGAGCGGGAGCCGGGTTCCCGCGAGCTTCCCCACGATGGCGCGTCCCTCCATCTGCGCCCAGAGAGAATGCGTCTGCCGGTCGTACATCACCACGTCGCTCTTGTAGAGCATCCCGGAGGTCCCGAAATCGTACGCGGTCCCCTCCACAACCCGATCGAACACGATGCCGGAGTTGCAGAGCGGGCAGGAGGTGACGGCGAGGTCCTTGCCGCCCACCCTGTCATTCACGATCACCCGACCCGCCTTTCAACCGTCATCATACTAAAACCCCGACAAGGAGGTTATATTCCCGAATTTCGGCTCACCCGGGAATAATTTATTTAGACCAGCCCGGGTGTTTTAAAAAAGTAACTGTATTCTTAATAACCACAATTTTACTCGTAAAAACATAGCTTTGACAGATGGCCACGCGACCGAGACCGATCCCTATCCGCGAGGCCGAAGCACCGGAGCCACCCCAGATGAGCCGTCCAGGGGGTGGCGCATGCTCGTCACCGACCCTCTTTGGCCTCCTGCTCGCCGGACTCTCCCCGGCCTTTCCAGTATTCGGGAACCACGTCGTGATGCACGGCGGTCCCTTCGGTGGCGTCGTTGTCCAACTGCTTCCCCACCCGCAGGATGCAGAGACGTTATATCTGGCGGCATTCGGGAGCGGGGTCTATAAGAGCGTGGACGGAGGACGGCGGTGGTTTTCGGTGTCTCGCGGCCTGGACGACCTGACGGTGCTGACCCTTGCCATGGATCCGGTGTCCCCCAGGGTGCTCTACGCAGGAACTGACTCCGGCCTCTTTATCTCAGCAGACGGCGGCGCGAGCTGGAACCGCGCAGGACCAACTATTTCAGACAGGAACATTCGGAGCCTGGTCGTGGTTCCGGCACGCCCCACGGTGCTCTACGCCGCCACCGAGCAGGGGATTCTGTGGAGCTGGGACCAGGGGAAGACGTGGGCTTCCCGCAACGCCGGGCTCTCGTCCCGCGACATTCGGGTCCTTCGCCTCGATCCGGCTCACCCCGGTCGGCTCTTCGCCGCCGGGTTCGGGGGCGTGTTCCGGAGCGATGATAATGGGCGTCGGTGGCGGGCCATCAACCGAGGCCTGAAGGATCTCCGCGTGAGGGCTTTGGCCCTGGACCCGACCCGGCCCGGGGTGTTGTACGCGGGGACCGCCGGCGGGGGGGTCTTTGTCACAACCGACGGTGAAGGCCGGTGGCGGCCGGTCAACGAGGGGCTGCGCAACCTCACCGTCCTCTCCTTACTCGTGACGCCCGGTGGGGAGATGTTCGCGGGCACCGTGGGAGGTGTTTATCGCCTGGACCCCGGAGGACCCGCGTGGGAGCTGGTAGGAGAGGATGTTCTTACGCTGACTATCACGTTTCTGGTTACTCACCCGCTCAGGTCCGGGACGATCTATGCCGGAACGGGTGGCCTCGTCTTTGTGAGCGAAGATCATGGCCAGCGGTGGCGGGAGCTGGCTGTAGCCGTGGCCGGCCCTACTGCCGCCCTCAAATCGACCTCCGCAGAAGCAGGGCATCCTGCTGGAACACACTCTCGGGGTGAAAGGAGGTGAGAACGTATGAGGAAGTGGCTGGCTCTAGGCCTCGCGGCTGTGTTTGCTGTCAGCGTCGTCCCCCTTCCAGTCCTCGCCCAGCAGAAGAAGGAGATCAAGCCGACTCGCCTACCGGCTCTCGAGCCAGGCGGTGCGGCAGGCCCGGTGGTTTGAGGCCGAGCTGCCCCGCCAGCGGATGACGCTGCCGGGCTTCTGTATCGACCGCACCCTCGTGACCCAGGCCCAGTACGAAGCTTTCGTGAGGCAGAGCGGCCATCGACCTCCCGGGATTCGAAAAGATGACTATCTGCGGCAGGGGTTCCTGGTCCACGACTACGACCGGGAGGTGACTCCATACCTCTGGGAGAACG
>CAYJUM010000080.1:0-12277 GCA_964373355.1 uncultured Nitrospirales bacterium
GGTCCTCCCCCACCAGCTCATAGCGGTAGATCTCCGCGATCGCCCACCAGGGGGAGATGGCGGGCTGCACCCCTTCGGGCAGCGTCAGCATGGCGAGGCGGTTCAGGACCTCCTGGCGGTCCTTGAAGTAGTCGGTCCCGAAGTCGAAGTAGAACTTGGCGTCGCTGAGCCCGAAGATCGAGAGCGAGCGGATGTCCTTGAGCCCGGGCATGCCCAGCATGCCGATCTCGATCGGGATCGTGATCTGCCGCTCGATCTCCTCCGCCGACCACCCGGGGTACTGGGTGATCACCTCGATCATGGGGGGAGAGGGGTCGGGGTAGGCGACGACGTCCAGGATGTGGAAGGCGTAGAGCCCGCCGAACAGGAGAGCAAGACCGAGGACGCAGACGAAGACCCGCTGGGCGAGAGCGAATTCGACAATCCGGGCAATCATGTGGCCGGATGATTACCGGGACCGGGTCGGCTTGCTCTCACGACCTGGATTCCTGCGCTTTCAGGAGCACTGCGCCTTTGATGACGATCCGCTCTCCGGGCTTCAGTCCCTCCAGCACCCGCACCCGATCGCCGCCGGCCGGCGACACCTTGACGAGGCGCTTGACGTACTTGCCGCCGGCTTCGGCCACGTACACCACTTCCTTGCCGTCCACCTCGAGCACGGCTTCCTTCGGGATGGCCAGGAACTGGGCGTTGCCGCCGACTTCGATATTCAGGCGGGCGAACATTTCGGGCTTGAGCTTGTGTTTCTCGTTGCTGACCCAGGCGCGCACTTTGATCGTCCGGGTGTTGGGATCCACCACGTCCCCGATGAAGGCGACCGCGGCCGGGAAATCGACGCCGGGATAGGCTTCCACCGTCACCTTGGCCACCTCGCCCACCTTGACCAAGTCCAGGTCGCGCTCATAGACGTCCGCGATCACCTGCAAGGTGTCCAGGTCGGCGACGGTGAAGAGAACCTGCGCCGGATCCCCACCGACCGATTGGCCGGGCGTCACCGCGCGCTCCACCACGGTCCCGCTGAGCGGGCTCCGCATGTCGAACCGCGAGGTGATCCGCTGCTCGGCGAGCGGCTTGTCCAGCTCGCTGGCCGGCACCCGGAGCGACAGCAAGCGCTCCTTGGACCGCCGGAACTCGGCTCGCGCCTTGATGGCTTCGTTTTCCGCCATCTTGAGGTCGCGCTGCGGGAGCGCCTTGGTCTCGTAGAGATCCTTGGCCAGCTCGTAGGCGCGCGTGGCGTACTCCAGCTCCGAGGCTTCCTTCACGAAATCCGAATAGGCCGCCGTGATATCCGGACTGTCGATCACCAGCAACACGTCGCCCGTCTTGACGCGGTCCCCCAGCCTGGCCCGTACTTCCACGACCCGTCCCTGCAGGGGGGAGGAGATGCGCGAATAGCGATCTTCGCCGTACGCCACCTTCCCCGCCAGGCTCAGCACCGGTTTGACCGTACCCGGCGCCACGATGGCGGTCTCGATCCGGTTCACCGGCGTGTTCGTCACCGCGGGCGGCGGTTCCACGGCCGGGCCCGCGGCGGTGGAGGCCGCCGGCTCATCGGCGCGGCCGCAGGCGGCCAGCAGCACGAAGGCAAGGATCGAGGGCACGGCCGCGCCCAGCGTCGTCCTGACGAACACCAGAGCCTCACCCGCCCCGATCTTCACGAACTGACCTCCTTGCCCACTGCGCTCTCCAGCAGGAACAGATTGTGCTGGTAGCCGAACAGCGTCTCGATGTAGTTCTGCTGGATGGTCCGCGAGGTGCGGGCCGCATCCAGCAGCTCGATGATCGTCGCCCCGCCGCGTTCGTACGCGCGCTCGACGATCGTGAGGGTCTCGCGCGCATCGTCCAGGACCCCGCCACGGTACGCCTCCACCAGCCGCCGGCTCTGCAGCAGGTTCTGGTAGGCGATGTCCACCTGGTTTTCCACCTGCAGCAGGGTCTTGTTCAGGTCCGCCTCGGCCGTCTGCACCGCCACCTCCGCCTGCACGATGCCGCCCTGGTTCCGGTTGAACAGCGGCAGGGGCACGCCGAAGTTCAAGATCAATTGCTGCTGAAGGTCAGGACCGGTCGGGCCCTGCAGCGCCATCCCGGCTCCGGCCGTCACGTCGGGATACCGGTAGGCCTTGGCAAGCCGGAGGTCAGCCATTCGCTGGGACTGAGCGAGCCGTCTCTGGCGGATGTCGGGCCGGGACTCCAGGGCCACGCGGCGCAGCGTGGCGATATCGGGATCGACCCGATGATAGTCCAATTCGGTGGTCAGCACCAGATCGTTGGCCGGGGACAGCCGCAACAGGACGCGGAGGTCGGCGCGCGCGGAATTGGCCTCCTGGATGGACTGGATCACCTGCGACTGGAAGTCCACGACCTGGAGACGGATCCGGATGAGGTCCACTTCGGCGATAAATCCCTTCTTGAAGCGGATGGTGTTGACCTCGAGGATCCGCGCGAAGCGATCCCGGTTCTCCTCCGCCAGGGCCAGGCGGCGCTGAGCCAACTGGACGCGATAGTAGGTATCCTTGACCGTGAAGGCGAGCTGCCGGATCGCATCTTCAAAATTTGCTTCGGCGGATTGCGTGCCGAATCCGGCGCTCTCGATCCGGTATCCCCGTTTGCCGGCCATCTCGAAGAGCTGCTGGACGATGGTGACCACCTGGCCGCTGCGGCTCAGACTGGACTCAACACCGAACTGCTGCCTGGCGAAGGAGCCCGCGGTTCCCACGTACAGGTTCGGGTTCGGAAACAGCCTGGCCGTGATCTGCTGTCCCTTGGCGCTCTCGATCCCGAACTGGGTCATCAGCAGGTCGAGATTCTGGCGCAGGAACAGGCCGAGCGCGTCATCGATGCTGAGCCGCAGCACTTGCGGGACTGCGGAGGGAAACGAGTTCTGCTCGGCGGCGCCCACCGGCGCGTCCCATCTTCCGCCCAGCACGACCGCGCCGCACCAGAGCAGGGCTGCCAGCCGGGGCAGCCACGAGCCCCGATCCCCGGCGCGTCGGCTCCGTCTCTCTTGTGAGGCAGGAGGCATGGTGCGGTCATTATACCGACTTTCCCCATTTTCCCCAAGGGTTTCTAAGGAGTCCTCGCCCGGAGGACGAGGACGGACCCCGACCCGGACCCTTGGGGATCTTCCTAGGAGCCGGCACGTGATGGAATGGGAACCAAGAAGGGATGGCGTGCGATGACTGGCTCAGAGCTTCGCCCCGGCGCGTCGCCGGCGTTTGCGCAGGGCTTGATGCTGCTGGAGCAACTCGCGCCGGAGGACGTCGCGATCCTCCGCCACGATCCTGACCAGACGGTCGGCGTCCTCGGCATGGTCCCGCACGAGCTCGGAGAGCTGCTGGACCTGCCGTTCGAGCCGCTCCACCCGCCATAACACGGTCGCCAGGCCGCTCTCGCGTTTCGTCTTTTTGGGGCGGCAGGAAGCGGTTCTGGGCATATGACTCCTCGGCAGCGTTCGTTCGGTGTTTTGTAGTATCATTCCGGGGCAAGGAGCGTGTCAACCTATGTCTGTTGCATCCAGCTTCCGGCCTGTTACAATCCAGGCCATGGCCAAGATCCTCGTGATGATCCTTGCCGGCGGCAAGGGCGAGCGGTTGTACCCGCTCACCCAGGACCGTGCCAAGCCGGCGGTGCCCTTCGGGGGGAAGTACCGGATCATCGACTTCACGCTCAGTAATTGCCTCAATTCGGGGCTGCGGAAAATCGCCGTCCTCATCCAGTACAAGTCCCATTCTCTGGATCGGCACATCCGCATGGGCTGGGACGTGCTGAATCCCGAGCTTGGCGAGTTCATCACCTCCATCCCGCCCCAGCAGCGGATCAGCGAAGACTGGTACAAGGGGACCGCCGACGCCGTGTACCAGAACCTGTTCCTCCTCGAGGACGAGCGCCCGGAGTACCTCCTGGTGCTGGCGGGCGACCACATCTACAAGATGAACTATGCCGACATGTACAACTTTCTCGTGGAGAAAGACGCGGACGTCGTGGTCGGCGCCATCGAAATCCCTGTGCAGGAGGCGACGCGGTTCGGTGTCATCACCGTGGACAAGGAAGACCGCATCCTCCGGTTCGACGAGAAACCGGAAAATCCCATCGCCATGCCCGACGACCCGGAGCACGCGTTCGTGTCGATGGGCATCTATCTGTTCAAGACCGACATGCTGATCGAATACCTGAACGAGGACGCCAAGCGCGACACCCTCCACGACTTCGGGAAGAACATCATTCCCCGCATGATCCCCTCCGGGAAGATCTTCGCCTACCCGTTCCGCGACGAGAACCGCAAGGCGATGAAGTACTGGCGGGACATCGGGACGCTGGACGCCTACTGGGAAGCCAACATGGACCTCGTGGCGGTGGACCCCCTGTTCAACCTCTACGACCCCGACTGGGCGCTGCGCACGGACCAGGGGCAGTTCCCACCGGCCAAGTTCGTCTTTGCCCACGATTTTCACGGCGGGCGGATGGGCATCGCGCTGGATTCGATCGTGTGCGGGGGCTGCATCATCTCCGGTAGCCGCGTCCAGAACTCCGTGCTGTCCCCCAACGTCCGGGTGAAGGACTATGCGGACGTCCGCGAGTCCATCCTCATGGAGGATGTCATCATCGGCGAGCACGCACGGATCCGCCGGGCGATCATCGACAAGAACGTCGTCATCCCGCCCGGCGCCGAGATCGGCTACGATATCGAAGCCGACCGGAAGCGCTTCATCGTCACCGAATCGGGACTGGTGGCCATTTCCAAGGGAATGAAGGTTCATGCCTCCTTCGATTCACCCGGTTGACCTCGTCGCGGAGCTTCGCCGCAAAAACCTCACGCCGGCCATCGTCTTCCTCACGTCGCGTCGGGCCTGTGACGATGCGATCCAGGCCTTCCAGCGCAGTCACGTCACCCTGGCGCCGACCCGCCGGAGCGGCATCACGTCGGTGCTCACGCGCCTGATCGAGGAATATCCGAGCATCGCCGAGCACCCCCTGGTGCCGGTCGTGGAGCGCTTCGGGGTCGCCGCGCACCACGCCGGACACCTCCCCACGTGGAAGATCGCCATCGAAGAATTGATGCGCCAGGGATGCCTGGACGCCGTCTTTGCGACCACCACGCTCGCGGCCGGGGTCGATTTCCCGGCCCGCACCGTGGTGCTGACCCAATCCAGCATCCGCAAGACCCGTGACTTCACCGATCTGACGATCGGGGAGGTTCAGCAGCTTGCCGGACGCGCGGGACGGCGCGGCAAGGACCTGGTCGGCTTCGCGCTGGTCACGCCCTCTCCCTACATCGACCTGGACGTCGTCACGAAGGGACTCACCGGCCAGCCGGAGCCCATCGACAGCCAGTTCATCATCACCTTCCCCATGGTCTTGAACCTCTTGAAAGCCCATCCGCTCGATCAGGTCCAGGCCATCCTCGACAAGAGCTTCGCCCAGTTTCAGCTCAACCAGCGCGCGGAAGCGCTCGAGGAGAAACTGGACGTCCTGCACCGCCAGATGGAGCCCTACGGCCCGCGTGTCTGCACGGACTGGATCAGCCAGTGGCAGGTGTTCGAGCACGCGAGAAAACGCAAGGCCCACGTCGTGCAGGTGAAACGCCGGGTGGCGCCGGAGCTGGCTGCGCGGCTCCATTTTCTGACTCCCGGCCGCGTGGTGGGGTTGTCGAAAGGCCGCGGGATCGTGCTGCGCCAGTATCGGAGCCGCGGGCAGCGGAGCCCGATGGTCACCCTGCTGCGGCCGGGCGGTCGCATCGCCGAAACCCCGGCCGGCGCCGTGACGCAGCTCTTCGACCGGACCATGCCGGTGACCGAAGCGCCGAACTATCCCTGGACCACGCCCGAAGACCTGGACCGGCTGACGGGCGAGCTCGGGGAGCTCCCCGGCCGGCTCCCGACCCTCCCCATCCTCGTCACGGAAGAGCCGGAGGAAGGGGAAATCGTCCACACCTTGAACGATGAGTTTCCCTGTCCGAGCTGTCCGTCCCGGCCCGCCTGCCGGAAGGATCATGCGACCGCGCTGCGGCTGCGGCAGGAGATGCATCGTCACACCAAGACCATCCAGGCGCTCCGCACCGGTCTCTGGCACCGGTTCCAATCGCGGGTGGAAGTGCTCCAGAAGTTCGGGTACCTGACAGCGACCTCCCATCTGACGGAGGAAGGGGACTGGGCCCGGCTGATCCGGATCGACCATTCGCTGCTCATCACCGAGCTGATCCGGGCCGAGGCCTTCACCGGCGCGGACCCGGCGATCCTGGCCGGCGTGATGGCCAGCATCGCGCACGACGACGACCGGCCCGGCGCATTTCCCAGGGTCAGCGCGGGGCTGGCCTCGCTGCTGGGGCAGGTCCGGCAATTGGCCGAAGCCTTGTCGCCGTACGAGGACCCGCCCCTGTTGCGGGCCGACGTGGCCGCCCTCACCGAGCGGTGGGTGGGCGACCTGACATTGACCTGGATCGGGCTCGGCCGGATCACAACAATGGCCGAAGGCGACATGTATCGTCTGCTGGCGCGGACGCTGGAGTATCTCTCGCAACTGCAGACCCTGCGGGGAACCCATCCGGGGCTCGCCGACACGGCCGCCCGCGCCATCAAAAACCTACGGCGGGGCGTGCTCGAGGAACTGCCGTGAAACAGCTGACAAGCATGCAAGGGACCAAGCTGACAGGCGGACCTTGTCAGCCTGAGGCTTGTCAGCTTGTCAGCCAGGTTGTTGCGTGATGAATGCCGAAGAGCTCGAAAGACGGCTCGCCGACCAGCCGGTCGCACGGCTGCACCGGCTTGCCCGAGGGCGGGTCACCCGGCATTTCCGGCTCGGAAAGCGCCGGCTGATCGACCTGCTCCTGCGGCACCAGGATCGCGCCGGACTCGAGTCCGACCTCCAGGCCCTCATGCACGACCGGCCGCCGCGGCCTGCGGCAGAGGGCCACCCGGCCGGCCATGCCGAGCGCCCGCTTCACTCGGAACCATCAGAACCTGCCCCCGATCTGGCCGCGTTTCTGGAAGGAATCGGCGTGCCGCCACCCCGGCCATTCGTGCCCGATCCCTGGCAGGAGGAGGCCCTGGGCCATCTGGTCTCGGCCGACGTCATCGTCAGCGTCCCCACGGGGAGCGGCAAGACGTACGTGGCCGTCGAAGCGGCGCGCCGGGCGATCGAAGCCGACCGCACGGTGATCTACACGTCTCCGCTGAAGGCCCTGTCCAATACGAAGTTCACGGAGTTCTCGAAGCTCTTCGGCCCGGATCAGGTCGGGATCCTGACCGGCGACCGCCGGGACAATCCCCAGGCGCCCCTGCTCATCATGACGACCGAGATCCTCAGAAATCTGCTCTACGATGCGGCCGGCGGCGAGATCGACGTCCGGCTGGATACGCTGGGCCTCGTGATCCTGGATGAATCGCAATACATCTCCGACCCCGAGCGTGGAGTGGTCTGGGAGGAAACACTCATCTTTTGTCCGGCGCAGGCCCGGCTGCTGTTGCTGTCCGCGTCCATCGGCAATCCCCACGAGATCGCGGCCTGGTTGACCAGCATCCGTCCGACTCCCTGCTATCTGGTGCGCCATCACCGCCGCTCGGTGCCCCTGCGCGCAGGCTATCTGCATCCCAACGGCAAGCTCGCGCCGCTCTTCCGCTCGACCGCCTTGCCGACAAGCCCCGGAGCGCCCCTTCACCCTGAAACCAAGCGCCTCTTTCACCAGTACGAAAACGAAACGCTGCGGCCGCGGCATTAGCCGGCCTTGAGTGTATCTTCAGGCCTGCGTTCTTATCTCCGCGGATACCTAACCGGACAAGCGGCTCCTCCAATGCAGGACAACTCCGCGCCGGATCAAGCGATTGGCTTGGTCAGCGATCCGGACAAGGCTGGCATTACGTTTGCTGAAGAGGCTGGCAGGAACGATCACTTAACGAGGAGGGCGCCATGACCGGAGAGATCCTGCTGAGCCTCGCGATCCTGCTGCTGATGTGGATGGTCTTGAGGGGCCTTCCGGATAGACCGGCTCCCGCTCCGACTCTGGAAGAGATTCAGGCAAGAATGGTGGCCGACAGCCGCCGCCACCTCCGGCTAAGTGGCCGTGTTCGATCAAGATAGGGATCGGTTTTCCCATTAGGCCACACCAAATACTTGTAAATGTGGTGTATCAGTGAATAGATACAATATATTGTTGACTTTCACCATTGCTCGTGGATAATACGGCCCCCAGATGGCCCTTAATCACCTGCCCAGTAAGATCAGGAGAACGTTCGAGGTGGCCGAGCGGCATCATGCTTGTGCGATCCTCTGCACAGATTTCCCGTCGGAGTGGAAAGACCTGCTCGATGCGCTCGACCAGCTTCGCCTACCCAAAAGCCAAATCCTCACAGCAGGTGGAGCAAAGTCACCGATCAGCCAAGGTATCAACGGATTCTTTGCTCGGCGGCAGTGGCAAGAAAAGAAATTCGACATCAACGTCCTAGTGGATGGCATTTCCACACTCTCACCAACGCACCACGTTGACTACTTCAAGAACCGTGTGGCGATTGAAACCCAGTGGAATAACAAAGACCCGTTCTATGATCGGGGTCTCACGACATTCCGGCTGCTGTTTGAACTCAACGTGTTGAGTGTGGGGGTCATTATTACTCGCGCCACCGAGTTACAGGAAATCTTCAAGAAGCTCGGAAAGGGCACATCCTATGGGGCGGCTACTACGCACATGGGGAAGCTAAAACCAAAGCTGGCGAATAGGGCCTCTGGCGGCTGTCCTGTGCTGGCGTTCGGCATGACGAAAAAGATCTATGACCCTCGTTCATAGCCTCACAAACGGGAAGGCGTCGCGTCCGCGCTTTCGCACGGTCTATGCCGATCCGCCTTGGCAGTTCGCAAATCGGACCGGCAAGATGGCCCCAGAACACCGCCGGCTGCACCGTTACCCAACGATGACTATTGAGGAAATCTGCGCTTTGCCCGTGGGGGAGGTTTTGGCCGATCAAGCCCACTTGTACCTCTGGGTGCCAAATGCCTTGGTAGGATGGGGCCTTAAAGTGATGGAGGAATGGGGGTTCACCTACAAAACCAATATCGTCTGGTACAAGATTCGGAAAGATGGCGGACCGGACGGGCGGGGCGTCGGCTTCTATTTCAGGAACGTGACGGAGCTACTGCTCTTCGGCACAAAGGGCCATTTCAGGACGTTGGCTCCTGGACGTAGGCAAGTCAATCTCATCGCCTCGCATAAACGAGAGCACTCCCGGAAGCCAGACGAAATGTACCTCCTCATTGAGCGGTGCAGCCCTGGTCCCTACTTGGAACTATTTGCCCGCCACGTCCGGCCAGGCTGGATGCAATGGGGCGACGAAATCCCAACACATAGCTTCATTTCGGAGAGACGGCCACGCTATAAGCGGCTCACAGTTAGCCGTTAATCTGCGCCTTCCCGCATACCCAGCCAATCCCGCCTCAAACGATCACTACAGCCCCGACCCACGAGACCTTGACAAACATCCCCATGCGGCCGTACAAAAACTGTCGCAAAAACGCCACGACCGTGGGCGTTTGATCACAGCGAAATCTAGACCGGCCATGAAATCCATCGTGAGAATAACCACTTAGGAAGGTTCGGTTCCGGCCTCAAGTTTGCTACGTAGACCTACGCCATGCAAAACTACGCACCCCATCGGTTTCTGAGCGCAGGCGTCCTCGTCCTGAGCCTCGTGTTCCTGAGCGGCTGCCAGAGCACCCAGACGCTCCCACAGCAGGGAGCGCTGACGAATGCCGAATTCATGAACCTGTGGGGGATCTACCGGGACTGTCGGAGCGCCACGAATCTCGACGCAATGAAGGCCGATGTCCTGCACCTTCACCGCGGGGCGCAGCAGGAGGGAACGAAAGTCGAGCCGTTGCTTCCGCTCCCAAAGCCGGTCACGCGCTTGATGGCAAAACCGCCGGTGCGCCTCTCCGTCGATCCTCGCGCGATGGCCGCCGACTGCGCGCTCTCCACGGGCCATGTCGCCCTGGGCTCGGGACACGACGAGGTCGCGTTGGAGATGTTCAGCACGGTCCTGGTCTCGTATTCCCAGGCAGACTATCCGTACTTCGTCGAGCAGGCCCGCCTCGGCCTCCGGGAGCTCACCCTCCGAGCCGACGCCGCCCGCAAGAAGACACCCCTCTCGCAGGCTGTTTCCGCCCGCTGATCGCTCCCTCGCCCCTCAGGCCCGCCGGGGGTCGCTCCCGGCCAGTTGCCGATAGAGCTCTCCGTACGAGCGCGCTGAATGCTTCCAGGAGACGTCGGTCGCCATGTCGGCCCGCATCAGGCTGGCCCACTCCCGCTTGTCTTTCCAGACCCGCAGCGCCAGCAGCACCGTCGTCAACAAGGCCTCCGGGCTTGGCTCGTGGAACATGAAGCCCGTCGCGCGGCCCTCTTGGAGGGCCCGGGGAGCATAGGGCACGACGGTGTCCGCGAGCCCCCCCGTCTGCCTGACGACGGGCACCGTGCCGTAGCGGAGGCTGTACTGCTGATTCAGGCCGCACGGCTCGTAGCGCGACGGCATCAGGAACAGATCGGCCCCCGCCTCCACGCGGTGAGCCAGCCCCTCGTCGAACCCGATGCGAAGCCCGATTTTCTGCGGATATTGCTCCTGGAGCGCTCGGAACCGCGCTTCGTACTGCGGATCGCCGGTCCCCAGCACGGCGACCTGCAGGTCCAGCGCCATCAGCTCCGGCATGATCTCGGCGACGAGGTCGAGGCCCTTTTGCACGGTCAACCGGGAGACGATCGCGAGCAGCGGCGCCTTCCGGACCGGCAGCTTCAGCTCACGCTGGAGCGCCGTCTTGCACGCCTTCTTGCCGGTCAGGTCCGCCGCCGAATAATGATGCGGGAGGTGCGGGTCCGACGCGGGGTTCCACACGTCCGTATCGATCCCATTGACGACGCCGCACAGCCGGTCCCGCCGCATCGTCAGCACTCCTTCCAGACCGCACCCGAATTCCGGAGTCTGGATTTCCTTGCTGTAGGTCGGGCTCACCGTGTTGAGCAGGTCGGCAAACAGCAGGCCGCCCTTCAGAAGATTCACCTTGCCGTAGAATTCCAAGGTGCCCGGTGTGAACAACTCCGGTCGAAGCGCGGTCTTCCAATAGTCGGAACCCGGAAAGAGGCCCTGATACCCCAGATTGTGCACGGTGAAGAGCGTCCGGCAGCCGGCGATGTCCGGGTGCCCCGCGTACAGCGATCGCGGATAGACGGTCGCCAGCGCCGTCTGCCAGTCGTGGGCATGGAGCACATCGGGCCTCCAATTCGCCTGCCGCTTCAAGAGGGGCAGCAGCTCCATCACGGTCCGGCAGAAGAACGCGAACCGCTCCAGGTTATCGGGATAGTCCTGCCCCGCCGCCTGATACAGCCCGGGACGGTCGAAGAAGGGATCGTGGCGGACCATGAGCACGGGCACAGGCGCGCCCGGCAGGCGTCCTTCTTCGATGACGGCCGGAACCGCCCCCAGCGCCGTGGGGACGTCCAGCCGCGCCCATTCCTTCAACCGGACGCTCGGGCCATCGATGCCGCCGTACCGCGGCATCACGAGCCGGACATCGTGACCGAGCTCCGCCAGCGCTTCCGGGAGCGCTCCGGCCACGTCGGCCAGGCCGCCGGTCTTCGCGAAGGGCACCGCCTCGGACACGACGAAGAGAATGTTCATGGTTTCATGCTGTAGCCTTCAGCCCCTACAGGAGGCGCTTGCCTCTGGGCTCCTTGGGCTTGATCGGGACGCAGAGATCGCACTGGCACATCTTCCGCAGCCACGAGAAGGAATAGATCCCGGTGTCGTGCCCGTCGTTCCATGTAAAGCGCAGGGCGTAGCGCCCGACCGCCTCGATGTCCTGCACCATGATCAGGAGCGGGATGTCGTCGGGCTTGATCCGGAGCTCCCCTGTCCATTCGTCGGTGCAGGCCGCGCAGGGGCAATGCTGCCGGAGGAACCGCACCGGATAGACGCTCTTGTGCCCGTCGTTCCAGGTGATCCCCAGCACGCCGTTCCCGACCCAGTCCATGTCGAGCGGCTCGAGCGTGTTCGTTGGCACGGCACGACTCTATCAGACGACACAAGAGTCTCTCAAGTAAGGTTCCTGACCCAAGGATGCAGCGTTCAAGGGTAAGCGACAAGGAGTGACTTATGATGGCTGAGCAATGCGAGGGCCGGACGTCGCGGAGGATAAGCGGGAAGGCAATGGACGTGACGTCTCCCCGAAAAACGACGGCAGGTTGAAACTAGAGTACGATACCGGCTTCGGCGGTCCCCGACTGCTCACATCCCTCGTGACCCCA
>CAYJUM010000081.1:0-11732 GCA_964373355.1 uncultured Nitrospirales bacterium
TGACAAGAACATCGTCAACACCTCCTGATTAAAAAAGCTGGCTCTCCAGCCGACCCAACCAACACCGACGCGGACTCACAATCACCTCCCTCCATTGTTTCAATGCCCCTGTGGTTCGCATAGAAGCCCAACTCTTGATACCTCTTCCCCAGCAAGTTTGTGGCCATACGTAACGCGGAATGCTCAAAAAGAGATACATTGCAAGTTATTGATCTAACAATGAATTTAATTCAAATAGGATTCAGCAAGGTTTGACGACATCTCGTCAAGGCATATTTTTTTATGCGCTGAAAATAGTGTCTGGATTTAACCATTATGTTTCAATACTTTATGGGTGCATATGGGACATTAATCAGCGAAAGACGGGGGGATTCCTGCAAGCGCTATCCGGGCAGGGCAGCTTCGCGGTGTCTTTTGGGGAGAAAACGGAACAGGTCAGACGCGGGGCTTAACGGTAATTCTTCATGTTCATTTGGAGCGTTACGAAAAGTACCCAGTTCGGCAGGATTAGTCTTGTCCAGAACTTTCCAGGTATCGCTTGACGAGCAGAGAGAAGTGCTGACGAGGAATGCCGCTTTGCTCAGCGGCTTTGGTGAGGGACCCGTCGTGCATCGCAAGCTTTGCCCGAAGATAGCGAGCGGAAAAATCACGTAGCGCCCGCTTTTTGGCCTCCATGTACGGCAGCGAGGCATAGCCTGTATCCCGGCCGCTTTCATCCGCCTCCCGTTCGGCGGGTAGTAACGTCCGGATGTTCGCACCGCTGATTGCGTCCTCTGTGGCAAGCATCACCGCTCGCTCCAGAACATTGCCCAGCTCTCGCACGTTTCCCGGCCATGGATATGCCGCAAGTTCCGCGATCGCCGCCGCATCGAGGTACGTGTTCGGTTTTGCCATCTCGTTCCCGTACTGGGCGACAAGATGCCGGGCGATGACCGGGATGTCTTCAGTGCGTTCGCGCAATGGCGGAACGCGAATCACGATGACGGCCAGCCGATAGTATAAGTCCTTCCGAAAGGCTCCGGTCCTGACCTTTTCGTCAAGATCCTGGTTCGTGGCCGCGATAAACCGCATGTCGACGCGCTTGATCCTCGTGCCCCCGACCGGTCTGATCTCGCTGTCTTCCAGGACCCGGAGCAATTTGGCTTGCAGCGGCAACGGCAGCTCACCGATCTCATCAAGAAAGACGCTGCCGCCCTCGGCCAGCTCGATGAGCCCGGGTTTGTCCGCAATGGCGCCCGTGAAGGCGCCTCGCACATGACCGAACAGCTCGCTTTCGACCATTCCTTCAGGCATCGTGGTGCAATCGATGACCTGGCACGGCTTGTCGCGCTCGCGGCTGAGGTCGTGGATGGCTCTTGCGATCAATCCCTTCCCGGTGCCTGTTTCCCCGATGATGACGACCGTGGAACGGACCTGGGCGGCTTCCCGCACTTGCCGCATGATTTCCTGATAGGCCGGACTCGCACCGACCAGTGCCTTAGTCCGCAGCTCGCGCTCCACGGCACGCTCCAAAGCCGAGTTATGCCGCAGGATCTCCGAGATGCGAATGGCTCGATGAAGGCGCATGCCGAGATCCTCGGCGTTGACCGGCTTCAGGATGTAATCGTACGCGCCGTTTCGCATCGCGGCGACGGCGGTGCTGATCGCATTGACCCGGCTGATGACCACCACCGGCAGATTTCTATCGATCTGCTGAATATGTCTCACCAGATCCAGCCCGTCACCGCCGGGCAAGACCATGTCGGTCAACACCAGATCGATGGGACGTTCAGCCAACGCCTTGATCGCTCCTTCGGCGGAGCCTCGGACCTCGAAGTCGATGTCGCCGGCCGCGGGTTTCAAATCCGCTTGCTCAATGGCATGGAGGAGGAGCTCCGTGTCGGTCGGGTCATCTTCCACCAGGAGAATGGTGAAGGGAGGGCGGATGGAGCGCACGTTACCGGCTGGCTCGGATCTGCTCTTGGTCATAACGGTGTCCCTGGGGACCTCCTTCATCTCATCGCCGCCTGAATGTCTACCAGGACGGGCAGCGCCACCGTGACCGTGCACCCACGGCCGTCACCGGGTTCGATCCACGCGCGCCCGCCATAGAGCTCGACGATCCGATTCACGATGGTCAGCCCGATGCCGCTCCCCTTGAACTTCCCCGGATGCAGCCGGACGAACGGTTCGAACACCCGCTCGCGCTGCTCCGGGGGAATACCTGGACCGTTGTCGGACACGGAGATGTGCACGCGATCATTGCGCTGCACGGCGGAGATTGTGATCTCAGGGTTGGGGCTCGCAACAGAAAATTTGATCGCATTGGAAAGAAGATTGTCAAACACCTGCCTGAGGTATGCCGGATGGCCGGCTACTCGGGGAATCGCCGAGTCCATCGTGACCCGGAAACCGCCGCTCTCCAGGTCGCCCGCCTTCGTCTTCAAGATATCATTGATGAGCGCGGTCGGATCGACGGCTTCCACGGCCTGGCGGCTGCCGAGCCGCGCCACTTCCAGGATCTTCTCCACCCGCTCGGTGAGGTCCTTCCCATTCTGCTCGATCAAGCCCAGCCAGCGCGTCGCTCGCTCATCCAGCTTGGAGCCATACTCCGCGCGCAAGACCGATGCGAGCGCCTCCATCCGCTCTCCCGGCGCCTTGAGGTCGTGAGCCAGCATCTCAGCGAGGTGCTCCAAGTGTCGCAGACGCTGCTTCAAGCCCTTGCCACGCTGGTGCACCTCTTCGTACAGACGGGCGTTGGAGATCGCCATCGCGGCCTCCGACGCAAATCCTTTCGCCAGCCGGAGGTTCCAGGCCTCCTGCGGGATCCCCTGATTCTGCACGAGGACAAGCACGCCCACGGGAATCCCTTGTGAGAGCAGCGGCAAGGCCAGCATGCTTTCTCCGAAGAAACGGCGCCGACCCACAGGAGACCGGGGCGGCGCGTTGCCAAACGCCGGCTTCCCGGTCGTAAAGGCTTCCACCGTCACCGGGAACTCCTCCCAGAGAACGACCGCTTTGTGCAGGGACGCGTCCAATCCTTCGGACCCCGCCTCGATCACCCAGCAGCCCATGCGTTCGTCCCGCAGCATGACGAGGCAGAGGTCTGCCTTCAGGAGGCCGGCGGCACGGTCGGTGATGCGACGAAGAACGCCGTCAAGACCGTCAGGCCCGATCGTGTTGATCTCGTACCCGATGGCGTTCAACGTTTCCAACTCATCAATGTCCCCTTTGATTCGTCGAGCCATTTCTTCGTACGCCTTCGTGAGCTGCCCGATTTCATCCTCATATTCAATCGTGGCGGTCCCTGAGGCGTCGAACGCTTCAGGATTCTTGCCGAAATGGACGACGGCCTTTTGAAGATCAGCCAACGGCCGTGTGATGGACCGTGAGAGCAGCCGGATCCCCATGAAACCGAGCACCAGCACGGCAGCGACCGCGACCAATAAACCCAAAAAGGTTCGATGCGTGAGAGCCGACTCGTTGAACGAGAGGTTCTGAAGTTCTCGGTCCAGACGGTCCTCGATGGTCCGGAACTCATTCCGCAACGCATCCGACAACTTGAGACCCTGTCCGGACCGCACGTACTTGGAGACCTCTGCCGCGCCCCCGGCTTGAATTTTCCTGATGAGCACGTGCTTGGATTTCAAGAGCGCGGTGAGCCGTTCGCTGGCTCCCTGCATTTCGGCGGCGAGGTCCGGCAGTTCCGACACCAGCGACAAGGTCCGGCCGACGGTCGGAGCGAGCCTGGCCTCCGCGTCCTCCAGCGGAGTCAGAAATGCCTCCTGTCGCGTCAAGAGATACCCCCGAAACCCATCCTCGATGTCCACGGCGAGGCGGCGGAGGATGTGCAATTGCTCCCTGGCCAGCACGATCTGGTGCCGCTGTTGCTGCACGGACAGGAGCTGGGTCACGACCCTGACCTGTACCGCGAGGGCGGCGATCAAGGGAACCAAGACCAGCAAAAGGACCGCCCAGGCCTTTTGCTGCACGGAGGCACGTCTCCACCAGCGTCCGATCATCGGAAACTCTCACGCGTTAGAGGCGAGGGATTGTAGGCAGGAACCCTACAAAAGTCTAGAAAGTAGAAGTCAGTAAAAGCTTCGGAAATGGTCCTCCGACATGCTCCGCGATGACGGCCGGCGCCTCGCGCCGGCCGGGGAGGAGGGACCGTTACGGGAAGGCCGATTCCAGATCCTGATCGAGCGTGAAGACGATCACCCGTTCACCGACCTGTGTGTCGATGTCCGTGAAAAGTCCGATGGTCTTGGCGCCGGTGATCTCCTCCACCTGCTGACTGAGCTTCTCGCGGCCTTGGCCGATCAGAGTCTGCCGCAGCCGCCGGACCATCTCGATTCCGTCCGCGGTCTTGGCCAATTGCCGCTCGGCCGGCGTCAGGACCCCCTTGAGGCGCACGAGTACAATGTCCTTGATGATGAAGGCGCGGACATCCTCCGGACCCCGGCCCATGAATTCCTGCTCGAAGCGGATGATCGCGGTGCGGATGGCGCTTTCCACCTCGCCCTTGCGCTGACTGGGTTTCATGGGCCTACATGCCCCATAGGGTGGAGCCGGAAGCCCCACTCCACATTCAGTCTAATGGCAGGTTGTGAATGATTGCGGGCTATGGTATGACAGCAGCGTCAACAATTGCAAACGATGGGGGCTCCGGTCCTGTCTCGCACAGACCGGCGGACCCATCCGACACAGTCGCGGCGGCCTGTAGGGTCACTGGCTCTTGTCAGAAGGGCCAGTCACAGTACGAGCCAGCCGGACTTCCCGACATAGCGGGAAGTCCGGCTGGCTTTTTTTATGGAGCGCGATGCCGTACGTCATGGTGGTCCTGCTGCTTCCGCTCGTCGCCACGGCAATTCTGGCCCTCGCCGGGCCCGTCCTGCGCGAGCGCGCCGTCACGCTCGCCGCGGCGCCGATCGTCGCGGCCGTCGTGGGCGCCGTGGCCACCCTGGTCCAGGTGGCGGCGGACGGACCGATGAGCATGCGGTTCTACGACCCCTCCGTCACGCCGCTGTCCATCCTCTCAGTGGGATTTCTCTTCGACCGGCTGAGCGCCGTCATGATGGTGCTCATCACCGGGGTGGGAACCGTCATCTACCTGTATTCCCTGCGCTTCATGCAGCAGGAACGTGGCTATGTCCGGTTTCATGCCCTGCTCGCCTGCGCCACGTTCGTGCTCCTGTGCATGGTCTCCAGCGCCAATCTCCTGATGCTCTTCATCTTCTGGCAGCTCCTGAGCTGGCTGCTCTATCTCTTGTCCTACAACTACACCCATGCCCCGACCCTGGACGGGGCGTTCAAGACCTATGCCTGGCTCCGCACCGGAGACGTGGCGTTTCTGTCCGGCATCATCCTGACCTATCATCTCTACGGCACGCTGGAGTTCGAGGCGCTGTTCGCCAGGGCCGCCGAGCTTCCGCGTACGCTCGCGCTCTGGCCCGGCCTGGAGATCAACGCCGTGACCGCCGTCACCCTCCTGCTGTTCGTCGGGGGCATGAGCAAGTCGGCCCAGTTCCCCATGCACGTCTGGTTGCCCGGCTCCCTCTATGCGCCGACGCCGGTTCATGCCCTCCTGCACGCCGGCATCATCAATGCGGGCGGGTTCCTCATCAACCGCCTCGCCCCACTCTACGGGCTGGCGCCCGACACCCTGCACGTGGCCTTCGTCATCGGCGGTCTCACGGCCATCGTCGCCGCCGCGATCATGCTCACCCAGTCGGACATCAAGACGATGCTCGGGTTCTCCACGATCGGCCAAATGGGCTACATGATCATGGAGTGCGGGCTCGGCGCCTTCGCCCTGGCGATTTTCCATCTCATCGCCCACGGGGTGTTCAAGGCCATGGTCTTTTTGAACTGCGGCAGCGTGATCCATGAAGCGCGGCGCGATCCCAAGTTTCCTGACGGGCATGAGCCGGAGGAGACTGAGGCGTTTCCCCACCTGCCCTGGGCCACCGGCGTGATCATGACGCTGCTGCTGCCGCTGCTGATCCTGCTGGCGGCCCACGGCGTGGTGCGGGTGCCGCTGCGCGACGCGCAAGGGGCAATCATCTTCCTGTTCTTCGCCTGGGTCACCTCCGCGCAGGCCATCCTGAGCCTGTACCGGCTGAGAGCGGTCGGGTCGTGGAAGACGGCGGTGGTCATGGTGCTGACCATGTCCCTGGTGGTCGTCACCTATCTCTGGGCGGCCGAGCGCTTCACCTATTTCCTGTATCCGGCCCCCGGCGAGGCGGCGGGATACTTCGAAGCGGCGGCCTTCCCCCCGTGGCTCTTCGACTGGTCTGTGGTGACCGTGACACTCCTCATCATCGGTGGATGGGCGGTGGTCTATACCAATGCCCGGGGCGAGCATATCCTGATTCCCCGCTGGGCCCAGGGCCTCATGCCGCGCCTCTATCTGTGGGTGTGGAACCGGCTGTACCTCGATGCCGTCTATGCCAGAGTGGGGCAGGGGCTCGGCCGCCTCGCCCAGCGGGTGGACGCGGTGCTGCCGGAATGGCTTCCATAAGGAGATCGTGATGCAGACCGGGCTAAACGCAGGGACGCGCTGGGGTGTCAGAGCCGGGAAGACCGCGGCGCTGCTGACGACAGGCGTGCTTCTCGCGGGTGGCGTCTTCGGCGTGGTGAAGGGCAGCGATCCGACCGCGACCGCCTTGATGCTCCTCTTCATCGGCACGGCGTTTGTGAGCATTCTCGGCCAGCAGCTCACCCGCCACGCGCCGCTCTCCCTCGCGATGACGCTCATCATCCTGGTCTTGAGCCTGGGAACACTCGCCGGCAACCGCGCGGGGAGAACCCTGTTCCTGGGCGGCATCCTCAGTGTGGTGGGGGTGCTTGTGTTCGCGGCGACGCGTCGCCGGATGGATCCGTTGGCTCTAGGGTCGGCGGCGGCGTTTGCCCTGGCGCTTGTCAGCCTCGCGGTCTCTTCTGTTGCGTCCGGTACGCCAGTAACACTCCTGCAGTTCATCGCCTATGCCAGCCTGCTCCCGCTCTTCCCGCTGCAGGGTGCCTTTGTCGGCGCGGTGAGCCGCCTGCCCGGCACCCTTCCGGCCTTTCTTGCCGTCGTGCTCCCGTGTCTCGGATGGCACGGCATGCGCTTGCTCGTGCCGGACGTCCCGACGCCCGTGCTCAGCACGGTCGGCGTCCTGGCCTTGGTGGGAGCGCTCTATGAAGCCCTGCGAGGCGCGGTGCAGTTCCATCTGCCCCGCATGATCGCCTCGATCACCACGATTCTGCTCTCGGTCGTGTGGTGGCATATCGCGGTGTCCCAGGAGGCGGTCACGACGGCAGGCTGGTACCTCGGGACGGTAAGCCTTGCCGCCAGCGGCTTACTGCTGGCTGGCCATCTGCTGCAGGCGCAATACGGCTGCTCGGACTTGGACAAGCTCACAGGGCTGGCGCGGCCCATGCCCCGGTTCGCCACGTCCACCGGACTCCTGCTGTTGGCCGCCATGGGGCTCCCGCTGTTCGGTAACTTCTCGGCCTTCCTGGCCATGATGTTCAGGCTGCCGTCGCCCGTGCCGCCGAGCGCAGGTGTCGTGCTCTTGATCTGGCTGATCGCTTCCGTGCTCCTGATGAAACTCCTGCAGCGCCTGCTCTGCGGTCAGCCCCGACCGGTTCTCGTTTACCGGGATGTCGGCCTGGCGGAGCTGCTTCCGCTCATGCTCATGATCGGACTCCTGGTGCTCAGCGTGCACGTGCCGGTGGACGAGATGCAGCGGACCGTTGCCGGAATACCGGCCACGGTGGCGAGAGGGGCGCCGTGAAAGAATCGTACACCGAAACCCAGCGCATGACCTTGCGCTCGGACGCGCGGATGGCCAGCGAGATCCTTGCGCCCTACTGGCCCATGCGCACCTTCGTCCACCACAATCCGCTGCATGAGTTGGAACGCCACTCGTTTCACGAGGCGGTGGAGCGAGGGCATGTCCTCCTGGGCGGCCGCGGCTACCTGCCGAACGAGCAGTACCGCCGCTATTACCGGGACGGCCCGATCCGGCCCGGGGACGTGGATGCCGCGCTCCGATCCCGCGCCCGGGAGGAGTCCGTGACGATCGGCAGCCGGCAGGTGTCGCACCTTGATGTCCTGCGGGCCCATCTCCTCCGCGGCATCACCGCGCCTGACGAGGACAGCCTGGCGACGCGGTTCGGGCGCGATCCGGACCTGGACCGGTTGGCGGCCGTGATGGACCGGTGGCAGCAGACGCTGAAGCCAGCAAGCCTGGAGGACCGGGCCCGGGAGGCCGCCCGACATAACCTCGCGGCGCTGGGCCGGACATTGACGCTCACCGCCTGGTGCGATCAAACTCTGGGCACGCGGCTCGTGGCCAGGATCAATGACGAAATGACCCGCTGGTGCGCCGCCTTTTTGGACGAGGGCCACGCGGCGTGGATGATGCCCCACCGCGAGCTGACCTTCTATGGTGTCTGGAAGGCGCTGGCTCAGCGGGATCTGAACGGCCCGCTCTGGGGCATCCGGGACTGGCGCCGGAAGGTGGAGTCTCTGGGCGACCGTTCGGAAGACGCCATCCTCGATGCCCTGGCGGTACTGGGCGTTCCGTCCTCGCTGCGCCAGGACTATCTCGCCCTCCACCTTGCAGCCCTGCCGGGATGGACCGCCTTCATCAAGTGGCGCGGCGATCAACAGGGCTATGCCTGGCAGGAGGCCTACCAGGCCAGCCTAGTCAAATATCTGGCCGTCCGGCTGTTCTATGAGCGCGAGTTGGTGGCACAGGTCTGCCGCAACGAACTCGGGACTGAAGGCACGTTTGATGCGATCCGTGGCTACATCGAGGAACATCCCCTGGTGTATTTCCTCAGAAGGGAACGAGTTGCGGGGCGACTGCCCGGAGAATGGGGCCGGGAGGTTGATCGGTTAGGAAACCGCCGTGCGACCCGGGATCCGGAAGCGTGGGAAGGCCTTGCCAGCCGATACCTGACCGAATCTGCCGACCGGCATCGCCGGGCTGCCATCCTGGGCGACGCGTGGCGCCTCGTCACGCTGGTCGAGGCGCTCGGCATGAGCCGGGTCGAGCTGCTTGACACCTCAGACGGCGCGATGAAGACCCTCCTGGACTGGCTGGATGGGTTTCCCGAGAGCGAGCACGGCCCGGCATGGTTGGAAATCCGTGAGCTCGGCTACCAGGAAAACCTCCTTGCGCGGGTGGCGAGGGCTTGGGAGGCATCCCCCGGCCACGGTCGGGACCCGGCACAGGGCATGCGGCCTCAGGCGCAGGTCGTGTTCTGCATCGATGTCCGCTCCGAGCCGTTCCGCCGGCATCTCGAGGCGATCGGAAATTACGACACGTTCGGGTTCGCCGGGTTTTTCATCTGTTTCATCAGGTACCGCAGCCTGGGCAGCCATCACGACACCGAGCAATATCCCGTCATCATGAAGGCCCGGAACTTCGTGCGCGAGATACCCCGATCCTATCACGGCGACATGTTGTCGCGGCACCGCCTCGGTGACCAGCTCGTGCGAGCAGGACACACCCTGCTGCACGACCTGAAAGAGCACGTCATCACCCCGTATGTCATGGTGGAGTCCCTGGGCTGGTTCTACCTGCTGCCCTTCGTGGGGAAAACCTTCTTCCCTCTCGGGTACCGCCAACTCAGCGCCTGGTTGAGGCGGATCGTCACGCCCCCGGTGTCCACCACGCTCACGGTGGACAAGCTCTCCAAGGACGAGGCCGAGGTGCGCGTGGCGCCGGAGCAGCGGGCGGCCCTTCGCCGGGAGTTACGGGAGCGGCTGGGTTTGCACCCCTCACCGGTGACTGCGGACCTCATCGAAATGCTCCGGCGCCATGCCTTGAACGGCGCGGAGCCGGCCGGGCCGACCTGCCTCCCGGGGCTTTCCCCCGCGCAGACGGCGGCGTTCATCGAGGAGCTGCGACGTTCCTATCACGTCGATCAGCGCTGGGCGTCGGCACAGAAGGAACGGATCACGCGGACCGGCTTCACGCTGGAGGAGCAGGTGTTCACCGTGGAGACGGCGCTGCGCATGATGGGCTTGACCAAGAACTTCGCCCGCTTCGTCCTGTTGTGCGCTCACGGCAGCACCTCCGACAACAACCCGTTCGAGGCCGCTCTCGATTGCGGCGCCTGCGGGGGCAATGAGGGGAAACCCAACGCGCGCCTGCTGGCCGCCATGGCCAACAAGCCTCAGGTCCGGGAGCGGCTTGCCAAGAACGGCATCGAAATTCCCCCGGACACGCATTTTATGGCCGGCCAGATCGATACCACCACCGACGAGACCCAGCTCCTTGACCTGGAGGACGTGCCGCCGACGCACCGGAAGGATCTCAGCCGCCTCATTGAGGACCTCAAGGAAGCGGGGCAGCTCACGAGCCAGGAGCGCTGCGTCCGGTTTCCCGAGGTGACGACCGCCCTTCCCCCCCGCCGCGCCGCGCGTAAAGTCCGCCGCCGCAGCGCCGACTGGAGTCAGGTACGCCCGGAGTGGGGGCTGTCCGGGAACGCCGCCTTTCTCGTGGCGCGGCGCGAGGTCACGAGGCACATCAACCTCGAGGGCCGGACCTTTCTCCATTCCTACGACTACCGGGAAGATCCCACGGGCCGATCGCTAGAGATCATCATGACCGCCCCGCAGGTCGTGACGCAATGGATCAACATGGAGCACTATTTCTCCACGGTGGACAACGACGTGTACGGCAGCGGCAGCAAGATTTATCACAACGTCGTGGGCCGCCTCGGCGTCATGCTCGGTACGCAGAGTGACCTTCGGATCGGCCTCGCTTGGCAGACGGTGTTCGAGGGAGACATGCCGTATCACGAGCCGGTGCGCCTGCTGACGCTGATCGAAGCGCCGCGCGAGCGGATCGAGACGCTCATCCGGCGCCACGAGCTGCTGCAACGGTTCTATCACAACGGGTGGGTCCACCTCGTGGCGCTGGAGCGGGAAGAGATGGCCCTGTACCGGTATCTGCCCGAAGGCGGCTGGCGCCGCGTGGCCGAGGGTTCGGGTGGTACGATCTAACAAAGGAGTGCAGTCATGGGCAGCCTGACGCTTCATCCGATGAAGGAGATCCGTGTGGTCGTCTCGGGCGAGCACCGGCCCTTTGTCACGGAACTGTTGGATAAGGTCCAAGCGACGGGATACACGATCATCGGGAATATCTCCGGGAAGGGGCACCACGGGTTTCGGGAGTCCCATTTCATGTTCAGCGAGCAGGAGAGCCTGGTCATGATCATGACCATCGTGCCGGAGGACAAAGTGGAGCCGATCCTGGCAGGGCTCCGGCCGCTGTTCGACCGTAATTCAGGCGTGATGTTCGTGTCGGACGTCACCGTCAGCCGGCGGGAGTATTTCGGCACGGGTAACCCAAACCCATGACTTCGAATCGCGGTACGATCAGCCCGAGGCGTGTCTCTCTCGACCCTGCCGTCCCGCCCTCCACGCGAAATAGCCGCCCGTGGCGCTACCCTTCGTTCAGCGCCGCGCCTGATCGCGACGGCTGGTGCGGAGGAGCTTCAACGCGAGAGGCGACACAGGGGCACTCGGGGACGTGACCGAGGGCCATGCGCTGCATGTTGTGCCGAGCAACGGCAGCATGGTCCCGGTCAGCGTGTCGCGCATCATGCCGTCCCTCACGGCAACCACTCCGGTAGAGCGGCATCCAGGCGACGAGCCAGACGAGCGAGCGCCTGTCCGAGCCTTGCGTACACGGCATCCACGTACAGGCGATTCCAGAACCAGACGTAGAGACGCGGCATGATCTCGT
>CAYJUM010000082.1:0-11258 GCA_964373355.1 uncultured Nitrospirales bacterium
AACTCGATACGCCCGCTCAGAGAATCCTGTGCGGTCATCAGCCGGCCCACGCTGTCATAGACGAAGCTGGTGGTTGAGCCGTCGGCATAATTCAATCGCGTGCGCCGGTTCGCGGCATCGTAGCTGAATGTCGTGACTTGGTTTTTGCGGTCCCTGAACTGCGTAAGGTTCCCTCCGTGATCGTAGAGGTAGGCTTCCTGACGATCCAGCGGATCGGTCCTGGTTGAAAGTCGATCCAGCGCATCATAGACATAGGCTGTGACCTGTCCTTTGGCGTCCCCGACTTCCAGTAGATTGCCATTCGGATCGTAACTAAAACGGGTAACTCCATGATCAGGCGCTGCGATGCTCGTCACTCGGTTCAGAGGATCATATTGGAATTGAGTCGAAAAGCCTCGCGGATCGGTCAACGAAGTCAAGCGGGAAACCGCATCATAGGCTCGCTGCGTGGCATTGCCGAGCGGATCGGTGGTGGTCACCAGATTTCCCTGTCCGTCATAGGCAAAGGTCGTTCGATTGCCTAATGGATCGGTCACGGACGTTGGCTGGCCAAACTCGTTGTAGGCAATGGCGGTCGTTTGGTTCAGGGGATCGGTTGTCGTCAGGAGATTGCCCTTGGCATCGTAGGTGAATCGGGTTTGCTGCCCGAGCGCATCGGTGATCTGCGCGAGGCGGTTGAATGTGTGATCGTATATGAATCCGGTCGTATTGCCGGCAGGATCTGTGATCAAGGTGATATTCCCGGCTGCGTCGTAACTGAAAGAGGTCTTGCGCCCGAGCGGATCGGTCGTCGCCTGTAACAGATTTGCATTGGAAGCTCTCGTGAATATGGTGGTCTGGCCCAAGGCATCCGTTTGCTCAAGAACATAGCCTTGCCCATTGAATCGGTACGTCATGGCGTGCCCCGATGGGTCTGTGACCATGGTCTTGCTGACCGCTCCACCAGTAAGGGCATACGCGAACCGCCAGATGCCACCGTCCGCCTGAATCTGCTGCTTGACCCGTCCATCGTCGGCATATTCATTCGTGAGAAATGTGATCCCGCGTGCGTCGGTCAGCGTGAGCATGCGCCCGATAGGATCATAGGTATAGCGAGTGATAGAACCGGCTGGATCAGTGACTGACGCCAAGCGCCCGCTGGCGTCGTAGGTATAGCGGATCGTGCGACCCATGGGGTCGCGGATTTCGGCGATGAAATTGCCCGTGTAGGAAAACACGATTTCTCGGCCTGCCGAATCGATGATTTTGTTCAGCGTCCCGAGCAGACCGTTCCGCTCCATCCGAATGGTATTTCCGTTCCGATCGCTTTGCGCCGTCAGAAATGCGGTGCCGAGGGTGTCCGATCCGAATGTCCAGATGACGCCGTCTTTGAATCGAAGGGTGTGCCCCGTCCCCGAAGCGGTGAGTATGCTTCCTTGGTATGAGGGGGCAGTGAGGTTTCGGAACGTGCCGTCCGGCTGACTGACGAAGAGTACACGGGCGCCTCCCGGCAACACTAGCGTGCGCATGTTGTTCTCGATGATTAACAGGATGTGGTACGAGTGACTTGTTCCTATCCCGAATGGTCCGTTGTTCGCCGCGATAGTCCGGTACATGCGCGTGAACACGACCGGGAGTCGTCCCGGCAGAACCAGATCGGTCTTTTTCACAATAAAGATGCCGGTAGCTAGATCCACCGGATCTCCACCCTCAGATCCGGCACCGTGAGCGCTCAATGGCTCAAATCCAACGAGCCCATTGAGGCTCGCTAGAGCTGCGCGTAAAGCCCCGCAGCAGAACCGCGGCTGACCATAGGGGCGTCCGGTCGTCGGATCGATATCCGGCTCAATCTGGGTTCCATCGGCCGACACTGTTCCCGTTCCATACTGTCGCCATTCATTGGGGCGGCTCCCATCCGGGGCTTCGTCGTAAAACCACAGCTCAACCTTCGTGCCTGGTGGAGCTTCCAAATCGTTCGGTAGCATAACCGGAATTGGAACAGATGGCACCCCACCGCCTGGCTTGCCGAAGTAATCCATGTACACGACGGGGGAATAGCGATCTCCCGGGAGCGACGAGGGAATAGGCAGGCGATCAGCCGGCACCCGCCTGATTGAGATTTGGGTATCCGCCCGACCATCCCAGCCGGTAATAGTCACCCCGGGGGGGATGGTCATCTTGAACCCGGGAATCGCAGGGTCAGTCACTACTCGCTCAGTGCTGGTGTTGGAAATGTCCGCGAGCCCGGTCGTCTTTTGGAAATGCAAGTGGGGAGCGTACCCGAGGGTATTGGTGGCTCCCGCCACGATCGTGACCTTGTACGGAATGATAGGGAAATTGTGCTCAGGAGTCGACGCCGGCCCGCCGTCGATAAACAGCAGTTGATCGGGCCCGATCGGCGGATTCACGAGAAGAAAATTTCCGCCTTCGTCCGTGAAGGTTTCGAGGGCGCCCAACTTCACCTTGGCGCCCTTGACCGGCTTGTCCTCCTCGTCGAGCACCTGTCCTGACAGGTTTGTGACACCGACGCCCTGGACTTGCACGGCCAGCGCAACCGACTGCGTGGTTTGCACTCCATCGATAGGTGTTGTGGCCGTCAGCGTGATGGGGTGATTGCCTGCCGGGGTCGTGCCATTTGTCGCAAGGCTGAGGATCGCGGACTGGCCCGCGGTGAGGGTGCTGGTGGAAAACGAAGCTGACATTCCCGGAGGGATATCTTTGACCGCCAGACTGACAAGACTGGAGAAGCCTGGGCTGCCGCTCAGGCTGACGGCAAACGCCCCCTGCCCGCTTGCGGGGATGCCGAGAGCCGTGGGGAGCGCCGTCACGGTGAAGCCATGACTTGAGGTAACCACGAAGGACATCGCGCTCGTCGCTGTGCCCAGAGCGGTCGAGACTCGCAAGGAACCGGTCGTGGCGCCTAACGGCACCGTGGTGGTGAGTGAAGTCGCTGTCGCACTCGAGACGATTGCGGCCGTCCCATTGAAACTCACGGCGGTTTTCCCGGGTCCTGACGCATCAAAGCTGGTCCCATTGATCGTCACGACGGTTCCGGGCGGGCCTGTCAGCGGCGAGAAGCTGCTGAGAGCGGGAGTTCCCAAGGTGATGGTGAGGGTACTGATCGCCGGAGAATGGGCCAGGGCCGTCGCAGTCAGCGAGACGGTACCAGGCGCGGCGCCACTGACGATCACTGCGGTGCTGCTCTGATTGGGCGGAATCACCACTGAGCTTGGCACGACGATGCTCCCAGAGCCCGCGGTGAGGAAGGACACGACAAGCCCTGATGCGTCGGCCGGCACAGTAGAGGAAACGGTCAAGGCAAGAAACTGGCCGACCTGGAGCGATGCGGCGGCGGGAACTAAGCTCAGGGAGGGCGGCGTCTGGACGGTGACGATGGTGCTCGCGCTGATAGATCCGGAGCTGGCGGCGATGATCGCACTGCCGACGCCGCGCGCGGTCGCTACCCCATTGCCATCCACCGAGGCTATCGTCTCGCTCGATGACGTCCATGTGACGCTGGTGGTGAGGTCCTTCGTCGTCGCATCCGTGAAGGTACCGGTCGCCGAGAGCTGCAGGGCCTGCCCTACAAAGAGGGTCGGCGCGTCAGGCGACACTGCCAAAGTGACGAGTTCCGGCGGGGTCACCATGATCTGGCTACTCGCTGAGCCGTTCAGCGTCGCGGTGATGGTTGCGGCACCTTCCCCTTGCGCCAGCACCGGGAAATCGGCCTCCGTAGAGCCGGCAGGGATGGTGACCGTGGCGGGCACGGTCGCGGTTGTTGTCGCGCTGCTGGCGAGGGCAATGGGTGTCGGCTCAGTGGGGACCGGGCTGACCGTCACACGGAACACATCGATTGTCCCCTTAGGGAGGGTCAGCGTGCCAGGTGTCAGTCCCGTGACCTTGATCGGCGGCCCGATTACCTGAACGGGGGCACTGATCGTCGCGCTATTGAGCGTGGCGGTCACGAGCGCGCTTCCTTGCACTAAGCCGGTGATAGGAACTTCCGCGCTGGTCTTCCCGGTGATGATCGTGGTGGCTGCCGGAACCAGGAGAACCGCCGGATCGCTGTTCACCAGGGACACAATCGTGTCGGCGGCTTGGACCGCATGCAGGCTCAAGGTTAGACGGCCTGTCGCTCCTTGTTGAAGCACCAGCGGGCTTGGAGCCAGCGATGCAAGGACAGACGGTGCTGACAGGACATGGACGATGGCCGTCACCTCAGAGCCGGATACGGTTGTTGCCTTGATTGTTGCATCTCCAGCCGCAAGGCCCTTGATCGTGACAGCGGCTTGGTTCTGACCGGAAGGCACCGTGACGCTTCCGGGACCCTCCAGAATCGTCGGACTGTCAGCCGCCAGCGTGACGGCCACGGCGGCCAGTGCGACCGCGTGTAACTGCACGGTCAATTGAGCGGTGGCTCCGACCGCTATGCTGAGAGGAGAGGGCCCCAGAGCCGTCAAGTCCGGAGATTCCGGCACGACCTGGACCGCGGCTTCGGCCGTCGAGCTCTGCAGTCGTGCCTGGATCATAGCCAACCCCAACCCTGCTGTGCCCACCATGACAGGAGCTGAAAGTTGCCCGGCCTTCACGGTCACGCTCGAGGGAGGGATCAGGATGCCTTCGGGGGTCGCGGTCAGCTGCACCACCGTATCGGCAGCCTGGGCGGCGGAAAGGGTGACTGAAAATGTACCCACAGCTCCCAGGGTGATCGGCAACCCCGGCGGGTGAAGCGAGACCACGATCGCCTGAACGGGCGAGACGGTAACGATGCTGCCGGCGGTCGAGCCGTTCAGCGTTGCCGTGACTTGTGCCGTGCCTGAAGTGTTGCCCGAGACAGGGATCACGGCGCTGAGTTGCCCGGCAGGGATGGCTACGGAGCCCGGCACAAAGATGATTTCCGGAGCGCTGCTTGTCAGCGCGATGCTCGTGTCCGTCACTTGCGCCCCGCTGATCGTCGCCGTCAGGGCGCCGGTCGCTCCCTGGGCGATTGGCATCAGGCTGGGAACGAGGCTGGTGAGGGTCGGCGGCGACCCAGTGACCTTGACCAGGCTGCTCACCCTCCTGCCGTTGAGCGTGACACTGACTATGGCAGTGCCGACTCCCACGGCGTTCACGGGGACCGGCACCATCGCCTGTCCCGCTGTAAACGATACCGTCGCCGGAGCGGTGGCGATATGCGGATGGCTGCTTCTGACCGTCAGCGTGCCGGAAATTGGCGGCGCGGGCCTGAGCGTGGCGGTCAGTATTCCCTGCGACCCGAGGACCAGCGGCAGCGGATTCGGCGTGAGCCGAATCGGGAACGGTCGAACCCTGGCGCCAAGCAACCACAGAGTAAACCGGTCTCCCAGTTGCCCGGCGATCTGAACGGTCAATGTATTCGTCGTCCGCAGGGTGATGACTTTCTCGATAAATGCCACGCGGCGGCTGAATTCCCGCTCATTGACGATAACCTGTCCGTTCAAGACCACGCGGGCGGTGTCGGTGCGCAAACGGCGACAGTGCCGTTTCTTGGGACTCCGGCATTCAAAGAGATCCTCACCGTCATCTACGTCCATCTCGCCCGGACCATACTTTCCCCGGCGTGGCTCGCAGCGCACGCCATTCTCGATCCGTAGCAGGAATGGTGCCGTGATGCCGGCCGGGACCTGCACCGAATCGGAAAAGATGTTCGGCTTTCCTTTGGTGCTCCGGACATATTCTCGTGGTCCGAAAATGATCTGGTCGGGAATGGCTTTCTGCCGCTCTGTGGAAGGGACAGGAAGATCGATCGCGGTCCCAAGTGCCCACGGCGCTGCAAGAAGGACGACTGAGAGAATAGCTTCTGCAAAGCGGCATCTTGTTCGCGTCGGTACAGACACTGACCGCATGACGCCCTCGTCCCGCGGAAGAATGTCTCAACTGCGTCAGAGTGGCCAACCTGGATGGATTTCTCCATGAGCAACTCCCATGCGAAGACAATTTTGAGGCTCACATATTTCGAACAATCGGGAATTTTTGAATTCGCCGCGGGTTGGAGGGTTTGAAAATGAAATCCGACTTGACCGGTGCCACGACGTTGTACAATTTGAGTCAGACAGGGCGCACAAATACGCACAGCAGTGAGGACAGACCCAGAGGAATATCGCTAGCATGCTAGCGAGGCGAGAAACCATGGGGGGGTATCCTGGCCGTCCTGGGACGGCCAGGAGGATGGGGCAATGACGAGGAACGCGAGACCGAGCAGTGAGTCTCTATTGCAGCGGCTCGAAGGACTTCGAGGGCACGTCGGGCTCGCGGGACTTCGGCGCGTCGTGCAGCTTGACGATCGCCTGGGCCTTGCCGGTGGAATTGACTTGCGCGGCGATGTTGACCCATCGCTCCAGCTCCACGGGGCCGGTGGTGAAGGCCAGCTTGTCCTCGAAATAGTCCTTCGCTTTTGGGGGGCTGGGGGATCCGGACCGTCCCGTGATCCTCCTCCACGGACAGCAAACGGGCTCAGGAGGATCGCAGCCTGAAAGCCGATTGGCCGCCCCGGGGTGAGCCTGGCGTGCCGTAGGGCGCCCCGGCTTGTCGGCCGCGTGCCCCGTAGCCCTCGGTTTGCGCGCTCACCTGCGACAGCCTATACCGGCCCGGTACTCTCGCTTCAAAGCTCCAAACTAGGGGCGGGTCACCCAGGCGTGGGGGAGGTTCCCCGTTTGGGGAGGCCCGAGAGCCCGGCACGTCGGTGGCTGGACAAACTAGGACAATTGTGTGCAATATTTGTCATCTGACAGAGCCGTTTGAATACTTCAAATACTTGATATTTAAGTTAGTAAAGCCTCGTTGTCGTGGCATGCTTAGTGCTATCACTCTCTCGTGAGATTGAATGGTGGAGGCCGTTGGAGGACTTCCTCCTCCGGGCAATCTTGATTCTCATGGCGCCCCGCACCCCGTAGGACTACACGAAGCATGACGCCTCTGCGCCGCCAGACCTCCGGACCGTGCGGGTTCACCCTGATCGAGTTGATGCTCGTGGTGGCCATCGTCGGGATCCTGGCGGCGGTCGCCATTCCCACGTTTCTCCGCTACCAGTCGAAAGCCCGCCAGACGGAGGTCAAGAGCAACCTGGGCGGGATCTTCGTGATCGAGGCGTCGTATTTCGGCGAGAACGGCCGTTACGGCTCGTTCAGCGAGATCGGCTTCGCGCTCGCGGGGACGGAGAACCGCTACACCTACCGGAGCGGCGCGGCGGGGGGCGCCGGCGGGACGTCCACGAACACGGTGGCGATCGACTACCTGCCCGCCACGGCCGGTCCGGTCGTCGGCGAAGGCTCTCCCGTCGCGATGACCAGCGCGACCGGTTTTACGGCGACCGGCGCGGCCAACCTGGACGCCGACCCGATCCTGGATCAGTGGAGCGTCAACGACATCTAGAAGGATCTGGCCACTGCCGACAGCAACGACGTCTTGAACTGACGCGGCTCAGGCCACTGGTCCCGCCAGCTCTTGCACACCCATTCCGATGTTCCGATCCGCACGCGGGCCATGGCGGTTTCCCCTGGAGTCATCATCCGGCCTCCCCTCCGGCTTGTCGCCGACCGGAACGAGGGGTATCATGGCCGCCTGCGGGGTCCGGACGGGACGGATGGGGCGCCGGCGATGCTGAAGGAAAAAATCGAGGACGTGACGCGGGCGAACGCCGAATTCTATGAGGCGTTCGAGAGCCTGGACATCGCGCGCATGGACCGGATCTGGGCGCACCAGGAGTACGTGACCTGCGTCCACCCCGGCTGGAACCTCCGGGTCGGCTGGCCGGCCGTGCGTGACTCCTGGGTGGTGATCTTCAACAACACATTTTCCATGAAGTTCGAGCTGACCGAGATTCAGGTCCAGGTGGCCGGCGACGTCGCCTGGGTCATCTGCACCGAGAATATCACGAGCGGGCGGGACGAGACGCTGCAGGAGAGCCGGGTGCTGGCCACCAACCTCTATGAGCAGATCGACGACCGCTGGCAGCTCATCCACCACCACGGCTCGCCGGTCCTCAGTCCACCTTGATGTTGGCGCTCCATTCGGAGACGACGGCGTCGCGCTCCTCCATCGTCATCCCGGCGTAGGTGCGGAACATCGTGGGCCCCTTCCGGCGCCGCCAGGTCACGAACATCTGAAAGTGCTCCCGGCAGAGCGAGCTGGTGCCGGCGGGGGCATAGGCGCGCGCCTTGCACCCTCCGATCAGACAGCCTGCCTGCGCGAGCGGTCCGGCGTGTTCCGGCATGGTCCTCCGTGCGGATGGACCCAGTATGCCGGAGTGCGGCCTCCGTCGCAACCGGCTTGACGGCGGCGAAGCCCTTCCGGTATCTGTGACCGGTGTCCCGCTCCTCTCGAACGACGGCGGCCGTCTTCCTTCCGATCCTGATCGTCAGCCTGGCGCAGTGCGCCAAGCGCCCGGAGTTCCCTCCCTCCGTTCCTTCTCCGCCGCCTCCCCCTGCCGCCTTGGCGCAGGGTGTCGCCACCGGAGACGTCGGCAGCCGGTCCGCGCTCGTGTGGCTGCGCACGCAGGGCGCGGCGCGCGCGCAGGTGGTCTGGGCGCCCGAGGCCGACTGGAAGACGGACGCCTCGGATCCGGGCATGCCGCGCTCCGCAGTGCTGACGACCGACGCCGAGCACGATTTTACGCTGCAGGTGCCCCTGGCGGACCTGTCGCCCGGCACCGCCTACCGCTATGACGTCCTCACCGGCGCAGGGAGCGAGAACTCCCTGACCGCCGGCGCGACCGGGCGGTTCCGCACCGCCCCGGCCCCCGATGTGCCCGAGCGGGTCACCCTGCTGTGGAGCGGCGATCTGGGAGGACAGCAGCTCTGCCGGCAGGAGCGGGGCTATCACATCTTCGAGCGCATGCTGCAGGAGACGCCCGCCTTCGCGGTCCTGCTGGGCGACCTGATCTACGGCGACGACCGCTGCCCCGCCCCGCCGAATGCGCCGGGCAGCGACTTCCTCGCCACCACGCTCGCGCAGTACCGGGCCAAGCACCGGTACCAGCGCGGCGACGCGGCGCTCCGGCGCTTCCTCGCGGCCGTGCCGGTCTATGCGATGTGGGACGACCATGAGGTCAAAAACAATTTCGCCGGCCCGCACGAGCCGCTGATGCCGGTCGGCCGGCGCGCGCTCCGGGAGTACTGGCCGATCGCGACGGCGCCGGACGACCCGCACCGGCTGTACCGGCGCGTGCGCCGCGGGGCGGACCTGGAGCTGTTCCTGCTCGACACGCGCCAATACCGGGACCGGAACGCGGACCCGGACCGCCCCGGCAAGACCATGCTCGGCGATCGGCAGCGCCAGTGGCTCCTGGACGGGCTGATGGCCTCCCAGGCCACCTGGAAGCTCGTGGCGACCAGCGTCCCCCTGTCGAACGCGAAGCCGGGCGGCGCGACGGCGCCGGGGAACGACAGTTGGGCGCGCGGCCCCGACGGCACCGGGTTCCAGTCCGAGCTGCGCGCGATCGTGGGGGCCCTCATGGAACGCGGCGTCCGCAACGTCGTCTGGCTCGCGGCGGACGTGCATTTCGTCCAGATCAACGCGTACGACCCGGACGGGAACGGCACGCCCGACTTTCACGAATTCATCTGCGGGCCCCTGTCCGCGCGCACGGGGCTGCCGACGACGCCCGATCCCGCGCTCGGCGCCGCCGTCCTGTACGACGGCGGCGGGTTCCTCAACTTCGGGAAAATCTCGATCGAGGGCACGACGCTGCGGGTGCAGATCATCGACGAAACCGGGACCATCCGCTTCGAGCGAAGCTTTGCGGCGTCATGACGACGCCTTGCATTCGCGGCATGGTCCCGCTATGGTGGCAGGCCTGGTGAACACGACAATGGAGGAGGCGTCATGCTGCTCCAGATTGTGTCGTACTTCGGCGAGCTGATGGTCCTGCTCGCCTTCGGGATGCTGCAGGTGGGAATCTGGCAGGAGCTCGATGCGGAATACCTGGCGCTGAACGTCATCGGCTCGCTGCTGCTGGTCTGCGCGGCGCTGGCCGAGGGGCAGGTCGGCTATCTGCTGCTGGCCTTCGCCTGGACCGGGCTGGCCCTCGTGGGCGTGAGCCGCGCCTGGAAATCGAGAACAGCGTCTTAAAGTCAGAAGTCATCAAGTCCAAAGTCCTGGATCCCTGACTTGATAACTTGACGACTTGAAAGACTTGCTGGACTCTTACGAGGAAGGAGAACGGTATGACGGCGGCGGAAGTATTCGAAAAGACCAAGGCGGCGGCGTTGGCCGCGACCGGCCCGGACGAGCGCGCGCTTCAGATCGACTATGCGGCCCTGAAGGACAAGCTGCAGCAGGCGATCGGTGACCGGAAGGTGACGGCGCTGCACATCAACCGGTTTCTGCCGGAGGGCTACGAGGAGCAGGGGCGGTTCAACGTGCTCGCGCTGACGCAGGGCCACGTCTTCTTTGACATCGTCATCGGCGATCAATACTTCCGGTACGATGTCGTCTCGGTGGCCGATCTCGACAAGATCCAGGTCATCGATGCGGTGTGGGAGAACCGGGAGAAGCGGCGTGAGGAGCCGTTCCTGAGCCTCCGGCTCATGCACGCGAGCGAAACCCACCTGCTGCTCGCGTTGAGCGACGAGCAGCGCAAGTCGCTCCATGCGTTTGCCGGCGCCGTGATCGCCGCTCGCCATCCGGAGCGGTGAACAATCCAGTGAAGGGTGAAGGGTGAACGGTGAAGTTCAGAGCGTCTAGCGATCCGTGATTCACCCATCACGGATCACCGATCACTGATCACTGTTTTTGGTAGAACGGCAGGCTGCGGACGGTCGCCGGAAGTCGCCGGTCCTCAGTTCAGCGAAAGCGGGGAGGCAGCTAACACGGCAGCGCTGAGCCGCGCGCATAAGCGCGTCGGACTCCAGGCGCGGGTTAGGCAGGGACTTCATCGAGACTGCTGACGTTGACCGCGGCTTGCCACATTCGCCACCAGTATTTCGTTTTCTAACTGGATTGCCATGTTCTCGATCACTTGATATGAAGCCATCGCTTGATCGGAAACGCTTGCGATAGATTTTTGAGCCACGAACCCAAGAAACTTCTCGCGGTGATCGTTATAGACCTTCGGCTGAAAGAGCAGAAACTGGACGTATTCGTTAAGAGTGTTGAGCTTTCGGTAGGCGCTTTTGGCTGCGGAGAATTGCCAGAACGCGACAAGAGCGAAAACGCCAGCTAGAAGCCAGGCCATTAGTTCCATAGATCCTCCTGCCTAACGCCAAGCTAACCTGCGAGCTACGAGGCGCAAAGCGCCGACGTAGCGAGTCAGGTTGAGC
>CAYJUM010000083.1:0-11250 GCA_964373355.1 uncultured Nitrospirales bacterium
TGACCCCATGACCAACATACGTGACCCCATGACCAATGACCCCATGACCAACGGTGCGCGAGCACAGGAGGCTGCCGGACGACCTGCTTCTCCATCTACTCGTGGCGGAGGATGGCGAGGGGAGGCTGCCGCAAAATCTGAAAGGTGCTGAAGAAGCCGACGAGGAGGGTGAGCACGACCGTCAGCGCGATCCCGCCGACCCATACGGCGGGCTCGGGCGCCCAGGACAGGTCCAAGACGTACGCAAGCAGCGCCCACGACAGGACCGTAGCGAGCACCGTGCCGATGAGCCCGGCCACCGCCCCCACCAAGGCATACTCCACGGCGAAGGCGCCGGCGATGAGCCCTCGCGTGGCTCCCAGGCTCTTCAAGATGACCGATTCGTACAGTCGGCGGTAGCGCGTGGCCGCCAGGGCGCCGGCCATGACGATTCCCCCGGCCAGGAGGCAGAAGACGGCGACTGCGCGAATGGCGACCGCGAGCTGCTCGAGGATCCTGGCGAAATTCTCCATGACATCCGCGATATTGATCGCGGTCACATTGGGAAAAGCCTGGACGACCGCCCGCTGCAACGGAAGTTCCTCAGCCAAGGGCACGCGGGTGGTGGCCACATAGGTGAAGGGGACGCCGTCCAGCGAGCCGGGGGACAGGATCATGTAAAAATTCGTCGAGAAGTTGCCCCATTCCACTTTCCTGATGCTGGTCACTTCCGCGGCCACTTTCCTTCCCTGGACGGCGAATTCCACGGTCGAGCCGATCTCCAGCCCGAGATTGCTCGCCGCTTCTTCTTCGACGGAGACCATCGGTTTGGGCCCGACCTGATCGGATGTCCACCAGCTTCCGCTGATGACCGTGTTGTCCTTGGGCAGATGGTCGAGGAAGGTCAGGACGTATTCTCGCGTGAAATACCAGCTCTTCGGCCGCTGGCCCCGTCCCTCCCCTCGCGACCGGTAGGCCTCCGGGTCAATCGCTTTGCCGTCGATCGCCTGCAGGCGCGAGCGGACCAGCGGGATCAGCTCCGGCTGAGCCTCCGGAGTCCGCTGCCGCAGCAATCGGGCAAACGCGTCTTTCTGATCCGGCTGGATATCGATGAAAAAGAAGCTCGGCGCATCGGTCGGGCGGCTCTCGCCGATCTGCCGCACCAGCGACCGCTCCAGGAGCGACACCGTCATGACGACCATCACCCCGATGCCGACGGCGAGCATCATGCCGCCCGCCTGATGGCCGGGCCGCAGGAGATTGCCGATCGCCTGTCGGAGCGCGAGCGACCGCGGCCGCGGCAACCGGGTCAGCAGGCTGAGCAGGAGCTGTGTGCCCAAGGCCAGCCCGATCACGGCCGCCAGCAGCGCGCCGAGGAACAGGAGCCCCACTGTGAGAGACCCGGCCTGCCACAGGGCGAGCCCGGTGAGTCCGGCCACCAGCCCGAGGGCCGTCAGCACCCTGACTCGATCCCTGGCCAGGAGTCTCCAGTGGGACCACCATGGTCCAGGAGCCGTCTCGTCCTCCAGCGCGTCGCGACGGAAGACGAGGCTCGGCTGGATCTCCCTGATCTCGAGCAAGGGCCAGAGCGTGAAGAGCCAGGTGGTCAGCAGCCCCATGGCCATTCCCTTGAGGAGCGGCCACGCCGTGATGGTATGGCTCAACTCCAGCGGCAGGAATTGGGAGAGCAGGCCAGGAAGCAATCGGTACAGGACAGTGCCACCCGCCGCACCCGCAAGGCTCCCGACCATGCCAAGGAGCGTCGCCTGGAGCAGATAGGTCCGGACCACGGTGCCCGAGTCGGCGCCCACGGTCTTCAGGATGGCAATGGACTGGAGCGTTTCTCTCAGAAACGCCCGGATGCTGCTGGCCACGCCGATGCCCCCGACGAACAAGGCCGTGAGGCCGACGAGGCCGAGATAGCGCGTGAGCTGGTCCAGAAATCGCCTGAGCTGCGGCTGGGCCTCCCGGTACGGCAGCACCCGGGGAGACTCGGCCGCCAGCCGTCCTCTGAGTTCATAGACCAGCGGCTGGACCGCGGTGGATGTCGGCACGCGAAGCAGGTACCGCTCCCTGACCCGGCTGCCTGGTTTCACGAGCGCCGTGGCCGCGAGGGCCTCCCGTGAGACCATGACCCGGGGACCGAGGCTGAAGGCATTGACGCTGCGATCCGGCTCTTTCTTGATGATCCCCGTGATGACAAGGTGCGCGTCGCCGATCTTGACCGGGTCCCCCACCGACAGCCCCATCCGGATCAGGAATGCCTCCTGGACCACCGCGCCGTAACATATGTCGTGAGGCGTCAGGCGCGAGGCGTGAGGCGCCTGGTCAGGAGAATGGGCGCAGGGCGTTGGTCCCGCCAACAGATCGGCCAATGGTTGGGGCGGCTCAATCGCGACGGTGCCGTAGAAGGGATAGCCGGACTCGACGGCCTTGAGCTCGACGATCTGGGTCGGAGGCGCCGCGGAACCCGGGTCCAGGCCGGACGCCATGGCGACCAGCTCGCTGACATGAATGATCTCGATCCCCCGTGAGGCCAGGGATTGGAGGACCATCTCGCCGGCCGGGCTCAATCGCCGCGACAGGCTGACCTCCAGATCGCCTCCCAACAGCCCGCGTGCTTCACGGGAGACCGTCTGCTCGATATTCATCGCCAGCAGCGCGACGGCCACGAGCGCCCCGACGCCCAGCGCGATGCAGACGAAAAAATAGAGGAAGTGCCGCCAGGCGGCCCGCGTCTCCCGCCAGGCCATGCGGACAGTGAAGCCCATCAGGGTGCCCGGAGCTCGTCGGATTCAATGCGGCCGTCGCGGAGCGTGATGATGCGCTCGGCGACGGAGGACAGGCCGGGGTCGTGCGTGACCAGCACCAGGGTGCTGCCGTGGTCCCGGTTGAGCGCGAGGAGCAGGTCGATCACGTGCTGGCCGGTGGCCGAATCGAGATTGCCGGTGGGCTCGTCGGCCAGCAGGATCGCGGGTCGGCAGGCAAACGCGCGCGCCACCGCGACGCGCTGCTGCTCGCCGCCGGACAGTTGCACGGGATAGTGTCCCCCGCGGTCCTTGAGCCCGACCACCTCGAGCAGCTCCATGGCGCGGTCCTTCGCCCGCTCGTCTCCATTCAGCTCCAGCGGCACCGCGACGTTCTCCAGCGCCGTGAGCGTGGGGATGAGATGGAAGGCCTGGAAGACATAGCCGATCTTCAGCCGCCGGAGGCGGGCCACCTGGCTCTCGGTGAGCGCGGTGATCTCGACGCCGTCGAGGGCAATCGTGCCGGACGTGGGTTTATCGAGGCCGGCGATGAGCCCGAGCAATGTGGTCTTGCCGCTACCGGAGGGGCCGGTGATCGCGACGAGCTGCTTTTCGGGGATTTCGAGCGAGACGTCCTCCAGGATCGTGACCGGATGGCCACCGCCCTCGAGGCGCATCGTCACATGTCGGACATCGATCATCTGGCTCCCTGATCTGATGACAGCGTGGGACCGAGACGCTATATTAACAGATGATGCGCCGCTCTCCTCGACATCCGCTCAGCCTCATCCTCCTCTGTTGCACGGCGCTGTTGGGCTGTGAGCAAGCCGACCATGTCGCGCCGGCGCCCTCCCCGCCGCAGTCCGGGCTCGGCCAACGATTCGGGACCGATGTCACGGCGCAACCGGGGCGCGCCGGCGCCCGGCCGGAACAGCGGCGCGAAGGGGCTATCGTGGCGTTTGGGGACAGCCTGACTGCCGGATTCGGCGTGCCGTCCGAGGAGTCCTATCCCGCGCAACTGCAGCGGAGACTGGATGCGGCCGGCTATCGCTACCTCGTGATCAACGCGGGGGTCAGCGGGGAGACCACAGCCGGCGGCCTGCGCCGGGTGGACTGGGTGCTGAAACATCGGCCGGCGCTGGTCATCCTGGAATTGGGCGCGAATGACGGGTTGCGGGGCCTGGACCTGACCGAGACCCGCGCCAACCTCGAAGCGATCATCCGGCGGCTTCAGGCGGCGGGGGTTCCGGTCGTGCTGGCCGGCATGAAACTCCCGCCCAACTACGGCGACGCCTACACAGCCCGCTTCGCGGCCATGTATCCGGAGCTGGCCCGCAAGTACCGGCTGGGGTTCATGCCGTTCTTCCTGGAGGGCGTGGCGACCGATGCGGGATTGAACCAAGGGGACGGGATCCATCCGACCGGCGCCGGCTATCGGATCATCGTGGACCGTCTTCTGCCGGTCCTCGAGCCCTATCTCCAGCCGGGCGTGAAGCCGTCCTGATCCCGAACGGCAACGCGCCATCGGAACCCCCGATGGCGCGCGACCTGAGCCTTATGAGAACAATCAGGACTTTTTCAAGAAGGTGTCGTACACGCCGTAGATCAGGATGACCGCGATCAGCGTGTAGTACAAGTAGGAAATGCCGCTGTAGTCCGGCGCGTTGCCGCCTTCATCGGCCAGCGCGACGGATACCGTCATGAGGCCGACGCCCACGGAGCCTGCAAACCATTTGGCCATGCCCTCACCTCCTTAAGAGTGTTGAGAACGAGCGACCCTGCCGAAAGGCGGCCGATTCTATAGGAAAGACCCCACGAGAGGCAAGCCATCTCAGACCAGCGACGCGGGAGGGGGACTGCCCGGGTAGCTCAGCCGTCCGGCCTCCACGTGGGCCCAGTCCGGCAACTGGTGGGGGTCCGTCTTCGTCCCGCTCAGGATGTGCAGCACGGCCCAGCCGCGGACCAGCAGCCCGTCGGAAATGAGCGAGCGATGGCAGCGCCACGGCACGGCCTCGGCGCACATGATGGCCGTGCGCGCGTGTTCCGCAAGCCTGATGAGCTCGGCGAGCGTGAGCGAGAACTCCGGTGAATCCATATAATCGGCGTACCCGCGGAAGCTGAGGTTCTTCCAGCCTCGATGCGGCGAGGCAGGCTGGGCGCGGCGCCGACCGCCGAGGCCCGGGAGATGGCGATAGGCGATGCCGGCCGCGTCCAAGGCTTGCCCGAGCGCCTCGGTGTGAAAGTGCGGGTACCGCCGGGAATACGGGATGGCCCGGACGTCGACCAGCAGCCCGATCCGGTGCGCCCGCAGGAGATCGAGAAACTCCGCGAGCGGCCGGGTCGAGTGGCCGATGGTCCAGATGGTCTGGGATGGCGCCGACGTCATGACATCCGCTCAGGTTCGCGGCACTCGTTGATATTCTAGTCTGTCCATGGGCCTTCACCCAACCCGTCGTGATCTCATTGGAGCGTGCGTACTGGTGCTCGGGCTGGCCGGTCCGGCCGTCTCGTTGCTGGCGGTCATCGAGGCCCCCACGAACCGCCTTTGGATGCTGGCGGTGGGGGTGACCGAATGGGGCCACTGGCTCGCGCTCGCAGCGATGCTGCCGGTCCTGCTGGGACTGCGGATATCCCGGCTGCCGTGGTTTGGGCGGCTGGGCCTCGTCTGCTGGGCCCTGGCCGCTCTCTTGTGCCTCACGCCGCTCTGGCGGGCATGGCACCTCGCGCGGCAGCTTCCGGCCGCTCTCTCGCTGGCGTTCGGCGACGCGTCCGGCCCACTCCATCCTCCGCTGGATCTCATCACGCTCTTCACTCCCTTCACCGCATCGGCTCCGGCATGCTCCAGCCCCGTGTACGCCGAACGGGATGGTCAGGCTCTCCGACTCGATCTGTATGAGCCGGTCCCGGCAGATCAGGGTGGCCTCCGCCCCGGGGTCATCGTCATACACGGCGGGTCCTGGCAAAGCGGGGACAGCCGGCAATTACCGGATCTCAACGGCCATTTGGCGCGTCATGGGTATGTGGTCGCCTCGATCAATTACCGCCTGTCGCCCGGGTGGAAGTTTCCGGCGGCGGTCGAGGACGTCCAGGCCGCGATCGACTATCTCGAAGCCCACGCCGCCCAGCTCAGCCTCGATTCGACGCGGCTGGTGCTGCTCGGGCGGTCGGCCGGCGGACAGCTCGCCTTGCTCGCCGGCTACCGGCGGCGCGATCCGGGCATCCGCGGCGTCATCGCCTTCTATGCGCCGACGGACCTGGCCTACAGCTACCGCCATCCCGCCAATCCGGCCGTGTTCGATTCCCGGGGGACGCTGGAAACCTACTTGGGGGGATCGCTCGAGGCCGCAGGAGAGGCCTATGAGGCGGCATCGCCGGTCACCCTGGCCGCCGCACAGTCGGTGCCGACCTTGCTGATTCACGGGGGTCGGGATGAGCTGGTCTCGCCGGTCCAGAGCGAGCGGCTCGCGGCGGCGCTGAGCCGGACCGGCCAGCGCCACTTTCTGCTCCGCCTGCCATGGGCGACCCATGGCTGTGATCATAATTTTCGCGGGCCGTGCGGGCAGCTCAGCACCTACGCGATCGAGCGGTTCCTGGAGGCCGTCACGTCTTCACCCTTGTCCCCGCCCTGAGCCGGGCACCCGCTTCCGATCGCGCGGGTTGAACCGCAGGCTCTGCCAGAGGTACCAGCACGAGACGGTCTCATATGGGTGCCATGGCTTGGCCAGCCGCCGGATGGTGGCCGCGGCCGGTAGACGCCGCAGGCCGTAGCAGCGCTGGATCGCTTTCTGGATGCCGAGGTCGTCCAGCGGCATCACATCGAGCCGATTCAAGGAAAATATCAGGAACATCTCGGCTGTCCACCGGCCGATTCCGTGAACGGACCGGAGCGCGGCGATGAGCTCTTCATTCGACCCCCGCGCGATCAGGCGCCGGGGAATCCGTCCGTCGAGAAACGCGGCGGCGAGGTCCTTGAGATACCCGGCTTTTTGCCGGGACAGGCCGGCCTGTCGCAGGCGCGGAAGCGGCGTCCGCAGGACCGCACGCGGGGTCGGGTTCTTTCCGGGAAAAAGCGCGGCGAACCGCGCGAAGATGGCCTCGGCCACCACGGCCGAGAGCTGTTGGGCGATGATGGAGTCACAGAGCACGGCGAAGTGTTGCGGGCGGGGGGCAAGCAAGCAGGGGCCGATCTGCCTGATGAGCCGCCGCAGGACACGGTCGGCGCGAGAGAGATGCCGGCAGGCCTGCCGGAGGAGTGGCTGGCGGGGCCGGGCCAGCGTGGGGACGCCGGCCGTTGCTGACAGCAGCGCCATGATCAGTGCCGCCTACCGGCAACGCCGCGGCTGGCCATGCGCGCCGAGCGGAGTCAACCAGACATAGTCCGCGATGGCGTCGTGAATGAGGGCCTGAATCTCCTCCGGCCGGGTTGGGTCCAGTGCGGTGAAGTAGACCGTGGTCTGCTTGATCAGGCCCTGGCGACGCAACACCCGGCTGGGGACCGGCAGCCCGTACTGGATGTGGCCGCCACCGGTATAGCTCACCACCGGGCCGTGGCCCGCGGGCATCCTTTCCAGGTACTCGGCGATGGTCTTGGCCATCCCTTCGTCCCGGAAGACCGACGCTTCAAACATGCGCTGGTAGGTGTCATCCGAGGGAGCATCATGACAGGCCCGGAGCTGCTTGAAGATGACCTCGCGGTAGGCCGGGTCGTCGAGCTTCACCTGGTCCTGCATGCCCCAACCGGCGATGTCCGGAGAAGACTTGGCCTGCGCCCATCCTTCGACCGCGACCCGCCGCACGAGCAGGCGTGGCGGGTTCAACCCCAGGACCGGCAGATGACGGTCCCTGGCCAAGCCCACCAGCGGCTCGTAGTCGCTGAAGAGCCCGCCCCAATTCTGCTCCCAGTGCGACTCCGCCAGAAACTGCTCCCGGGTCATCGCCGGATCGGAGAGATAGCGGTCGAGCGCGCCCTGGCCGTCCCAGCTGAACATCTCCAGGCCGAGCGCCGGCCGGCGGTTGCCCGCCAGCAGCGCTTCCAGAATGCGGAGGGCTGCCTCAAGATGGGAGCGGTTCCGGTGCTCCTCCCCCAGGTAGATGACAGAGCTGGCGGAGGCTTCTGCGAGCCACTCCCGAAAATTCAGGACCCGGCCGGTCCTGGTTTCGATGATCTGTCCGACCTCGAGCGCCGGCTGATCGGCCGGGGAGGCAACCCGGACCTCGAGCGCGAGGAGTCCAGCAAATAGGAGGGGGACGATGGCAAGTCGCATCGGTCGGGTTCTGAGTAGCACACCTCTTCCGCCTAGGCAAGCAGGGCTGGACGTCGCTTGACTGGACAACAGGCTGGGAAATATCCTGGGCTCATCGTGCAGAAAGGCGCCACCACTCGGGAATTCATCGAGGCGTTGGAGCGGGAGCTGGTTGCCCTCCCCGTCCATCGCAACCACTTTTTCCAGACCTTCCAGCGGGGCGTCAGCCGGGACCAGCTCATTCGATTTGTCGCCCAATGGTACCGGTTCGGAATCCAGTTCCGGAAAATTCTGATCGGCCTCCTGTACAACCTGTCGGACCAGGACGAAGCGATCGGCCTCGAGCTGATGCGGGTCCTGCACTCGGAGTATGGAAGCGGCGTCGCGGAGGATGTCCACGCGGCGCAGATGCTCCGGCTGGCGGACCGGCTCGGGATCGAGCGGTCGCGGCTCGTGGCCGAGCGGCTCTGCCCCGAGGCCCAGGACTACATCGACACGGTGGGGACGATCTACCTCAGCGGGGATCTCCCGTCCGCCCTGGGCGCAGCCTTCGGGGTCGAGACGACCGCGGGCCTGAGCTATCGCTACCTGTACAGCGGGCTCTTGACGTTTCCGGACCTCTCGCTCGAGGACATCCGGTTCTTCGACACGCACCTGCGCGAGGAGATGCAGCACGGGGACTGGTTGCGGACCGCGCTGGCGGGATACGCGCAACTCGAGACGCAACGCGATGTGGTCCGGCGCAGCGCGCTCCTCGCGATGGACAAGTGGCAGAGACTGTGGGAGGGCATGTCCCGTCTCGTCTTGACGCCGGTGCCCACCAATCCCCGGGCCTCCTGACGGTTGGCCCGTGTCGCTCACTCCCGCCGGGATCGAACAGTGCGTCCGCGGCCGCGCCAACCCGTACGATCTCCTGCTCGAGGCCGCCGCCCCGTCTCTGCTGGATCTCGGCGCCGGCGATCTCTCGTTCCTCGATGAGCTCTCTAAGCAGTATTGCCCCGCGCTGGCGCGCCGGCAGAAAACCCTCGTGGGTCACGGCATCGAGCGCCTGCACCCGGCCTCGAAGCTGGGCGGACGGTTGCATCCCGACCGGGAGCGGCTCGAACGGCTCCGGAAACGGGAGTCCCTCGAATTCAGGCTTTGGAGCGGCCGCGACATGTTCGAGCTGCCACGCCTCGGCGAGAGCCTGCCGCGCTATACCGTCGTGACATGCCATGCGCCGGCGACGCCGACCTTTGCGTACGAGCCCGGCCGCCTCGGCCAAGCCGTGATTGAGGAGCATTTGCGGAAGACCAAGGGGCCGTCCCGGAGAGTGCGGCTGGAGGGTGAAGAGGCCCTGGAGGTGTTCCATGCCGGGAAAGCCCTGCTCTTTCCGCCATGGAAGTTCGACATTCGCGGCCCGTTGGCGCTTCTGGAACTGATCGCCGACCGGGGACACCTCGCGGTGCTGACGGCCGTCGACCGGGAGGTGTTTTGGGAGCTCCTGTCGCAGCTTCTCGAAGACGCTCACGTCCGGCCGGCCGGCGTGCTGTTTACCCCGCAGAACCTTCCGCACATTTTCGGGACGGTGTACGCCAGGCTGGAGACGCTGCCGGTCGGGCACGCGGTGGCGCTGTCGGACCTTGCGGCCCTCCGGCAGGAGATGCCCCGCGTGGGAGCGGAGGGACAGGAGACGCGGCCTTACCGCTTTCGGTATATCGAGATCCGGCGTGGGGCGGTGTTCGAGGGAGTGCCGGCCAGCCAGACCGCGCGCCTCTTCACCCAGATGGTCGAGGAAGTGCCGCCCTGGATGCTGACGCTGGTCCCGGAGCCCTAGCCAGAGTGGAAAGTGTGGGCTTCAACCTTTTTCGGCCTGGGACAACTTTGCCTGTGAGATGGGTTCGCGAGCGTCGGTGGTGAGATCGCCGCTGCCCCATGGACGAGCTAAGAGAACTGGTCCCAGGTATCCACCTGCTTGATGGCCCAGAACACGGCTTCGAGCAGCTTCTTGATCTTCGGGTCGTCCCGATCGCGTGCGGTCAGCCGCAGCTTCCTATCGAGCGCGTACAGCGGCTCGGCCGAGCGCTTGTCCGGCAGTTTGCCCAAGGCCCAAGCGACCTCCGTCAAGACCGCCACATCGGTGTTCGGCGCCTGCAGGACTTCGAGCAGCGGCGGGACGATTCGGGAGTCGCCCTGGAGCGCGCCGATCTGCCCCAGCCCCTTCGCCGCGGCGGCCTGAACCTCCGGCTCTTTGGTGGTCCTGAGCAGGTCTATGAGGAACGGGATGGATTCCTGGCTCAGGTTGCCCAGCGCCACGGCCGCTTGTTTGGCCAGGTCCTTGTCCTTGAGCGCGTTTTTCAGCGTGGCGACGGCTTCCGGCGGCAGCGTCGAGTCGTTCACCATTTCACCCATCATCGACACGATCTTCAGTTTCCGGAACTGGTTGGTCTGGCTCGACTCTAGGACTTTGGCCAGCCGGTCTGCCTGTCCCCATTCCGCGGCGATGATCACCGGGAAATCGTATTCCTTCAGCCGGTCCTGCAGCTTACGCATGGCGTAGGCGCCCGGCTCGCCGGCGTTCGCCGACAAGGCGGCCTGCGCCGCGTCCTGAAAATCAGTCCGCACCTCCTTTTGCCACTTGATCTTGGCTCCGCCGAGAAAATAGTTGAACTGGCAGGCTGGCCCTTTCCAGAGCCGGGCCGGCGCGTCGGCCAGGTCGGCGTCGCCACCGGCCGTCGCGGTGCCTTCCCAGACCCGGTGTTCTTCGCACTTGACCCTGAACACGACATCGTGCGGCTGGGAGGGGTCGGTGACGATGGTGTACCCCATCTCTTCCAGCCGGCGTGAGACGATGTCCACGAAGGGTTTCGTGTCGGCCGGCCCTTTGTCGGTGAGCGCAATGACCTCCACGAGCACCTTCTGGATCTTCGGCAACAATTCGCGCTGCTCGGGGGTGAAGTAGTCGCGATAGGCAAAGCTCGGCTGACTCGTGATCGCCACGGACATGCACAAGGCCAAGAAGACAAATGTATATCGAAGGAGTCCGGTCATCGATGCACCTCCCTCGCTGAGTGACACCCTTGACGCACCTCTCCGTTCAGCCTGAGTATAGCAGACACCATGAGACCCGGGAGCCGATCCTTGCCATCGAGAGCGCTGCGGAGCCGAAATGGAAGAAGGTTAGGAAGAAGAGGGCTCACCCTCTTCGCATCTCCCGGTCGCGGGTTCAAATAAGACCGGAAGAAAGATGGAGCGGGAAACGGGATTTGAACCCGCGACCCTCGCCTTGGCAAGGCGATGCT
>CAYJUM010000084.1:0-10999 GCA_964373355.1 uncultured Nitrospirales bacterium
TCATGAGACGCTATTTGAGCTAAGGCAACAGCCAACCGCGCGCCTTCAGCAAGACCGTGACGGTTGTTCAATAAGCCTAGCCAGAAAATCTCAGGAAGAATTGGATAATCCCACTTGACTGCATCAAAAGGCCCAAGTTGCAGAATTGGCGGAATGAGCAGTTTCCCATGTCTCTTATGATCTGCGAGAACTGACCGCTTAGCCTTGCCCTTCCTTTGCTTATTCTTGGTCACTTAGAGCTATATCCTCAAGGTGAAGGCGTAGCCAGAGCGACTTCGCCGGGAGCGGTCGGGACCCATCGAGAGTTCGCCAGGGAGGAAAACCGGAACTGACCGACGCACCGCGGTTATACACCGCGGCGGAGAGAATTCCCGAAGGCTGCCGCCTGGGGAATTCCGAAAGGGTGACCGCGGAGGCGCGGAAGCGGTTGGCCATGCCGTCACCGGGCCATTACGGTTCTGGTCTGCTGCTTTGCGTTCTTAAGCTTGTCCAGCATTGACTGGAAGATCAGACGGCCGGCTTCGTTGCCCAAGACCGATTCGGCGCAGCGCTCGGGGTGCGGCATCAGGCCAAGCACGTTGCCCGCTTCGTTGATGATCCCGGCGATGTTCTCCAGCGACCCGTTCGGATTCGCCTCGGGTGTGACGGCGCCGTCGGAGGTGCAGTAGCGGAAGACGATCCGGTTTCCGGCCTTGAGCTTCGCGAGCGTGGCCGGATCGGCGAAGTAGTTCCCTTCGGCATGAGCGATGGGCAGCGTGAGGACCTGGCCGGGCTTGCAGCGGAACGTGAATGGCGTGCCGGTATTCTCCACCCGGACCTGCACATCCTTGCAGATGAACGCGAGCGACCGGTTGCGCAGCATCGCCCCGGGGAGCAGGCCGGCCTCCAGCAGGATCTGAAAGCCGTTGCAGATGCCGAGCACCAACCCGCCATTGCGGGCGAACCGCTCGATCGCGCCCATGATCGGCGAGAACCGGGCGATCGCCCCGGTGCGCAGATAGTCGCCGTACGAGAAGCCGCCGGGCAGCACCACGGCCTCCAGCCCGTCGAGCGCGCTCTCCTTGTGCCACACCGGCCGGACTTTCTCGCGGCACACCTCGGCCAGCACGTGCAGGCAGTCGCGATCGCAATTGGAGCCGGGAAAGACAACGACGCCAATGGTCATGGCGGTTACCCCAGGCCGAGAGTCGCCTTGCGTCTCGTGATCAACTCGTCCACCGCTTCCTGAAAATAGTCCCGCCGCGCGATGATGTCGGGGGAGACTTGCTGCCGGTAGAGGCGCAGCCCTTCTTCCAGGTCGTCCTTGAGGACTTCGTAGAACGTGCCGTGCCTGATCCCGTCTTCCACCGCCTTCGCGTTGAACTGCGCGAGGTCGTTCACGATGCTGGCGGCGAGGCGCCGGGCCGCTTCATGGCTCTGGGTCTCCTTCAGCAGATCATCGGCCTCGTCTATTGTTTCGGGCTTCTCAGGCGTCCTGACCGCGGCCGCCCGTTTCTCGCTCACCGGGCCGGGTGACACCGCGGGACGCCGCCTCGTCGCCTCAGACGGCTCCATTGCCGTATCGGCAGTCAATGCCGTCTTTGTCCGCACCCGGCGCTCCAGCACGACTTTGACGAGGTTGGCAAGCTCGGTCGCGATCCGGTGGCGCTCCAGATATTCATCGGCGCCGCACTCCGCCACCGCGTTCTTTTCATACTTGGCCTGGCCGTAGAGGGAGGCCAGCAGGATGACCCCGATCCGGCCGCCGTACGGGCTCTTCCGGATGCTGGTGCAGATCTCGATCCCATTGGGCGCCGGCAGGCCGACGTCGGCGATGACGATGGCGGGACGCTGCTGCTCGATGATCGCCAGCGCCTGCTGCCCGTTCGCGGCCGCCAGCAGCTTGAGCCCGGCGCGCAGGACCACGCCCGTGATCAGCTCGTTGGCCATGTCGCCTTCGACGGCCACCAGCGCCATCTCCTGATCGGGCCGGCGGGCGGCAAACCCCGGATTGCTCTTGGTGGGGCTGGACATGCCGCTCGTCATGGCGCCGGTCGTGCGTGCAGAGGGCACCGGCTCGAGCCTGATGCTCAGGCTCAGCCGGAAGCGTCCGTCGCAATTGACGCACTGAATCTCCGCGCCGTCCTCGGGCGAGCGAAGGGCAATCTCCTGGCCACAGGTCGGACAGGTGGCCATCGTCATCGCGCTGATCTCCTATCCCAGCTCATAGCGGTAATTCTCGATGATGGTGTTCGCGAGCAGCTTCTCGCACATGGCCTTGACCTGCGCCTCGGCCTTGTCTCTGGCGGCCTCTTCCAGCTCCAATTCGAGATACTTGCCGACCCGCACATTGGCCACCGCGCCAAAGCCCAGGGTGGCCAAGGCATGCTCGATCGCCTTCCCTTGCGGGTCCAGAATCCCTTCCTTCAGGGTCACATGAATCTTCGCCTTCACTCTCCCTGTCTCCCCCGGGTTCAGCGATTACTGAAGCGACCGGGCAACCCTGATGCTGCGCGCGCACGCCGAGCACCGCCCATAAGGTAAGAATCCAATCGATCTTGCGTGCGCGGTGCGCGAGCACGAAGGACTGCCCGGTCGCTCTCTTTTGCTCATCCGCATACGCGTTGCAGCACCTCCTGATACGCCTCCTCAATCTTCCCCAAATCTTTTCTGAACCGGTCCTTATCCATGGACTCCCCGGTCTTCTGGTCCCAGAAGCGGCAGGTGTCCGGCGAAATTTCATCCGCCAGCACGATCTGGCCCTGCCCGTCGAACCCGAACTCCAGCTTGAAGTCCACCAGCACCATCCCGCGCGCGCGGAAGAACGGGAGCAGCAGCGAATTGACCCGCAGCGCCCACTGCTTGATCTCGGACACGGTCGGAGGCTCCGCCGCCTTCAACAGGCGGATGTGCTCGTCGTTGATCAGCGGATCGCCGAGCGCGTCGTTCTTGTAATAGAACTCGACGAGCGCGGGCTCGATCCGCTCTCCTTCCTTGAGGCCCAGGCGCTTGGCCAGGCTGCCCGCGATGACGTTCCGGACGACGACCTCCAGGGGGATGATCCGGACGCGCCGCGTGAGCATCTCGCGGTCGCTCAGCCGTTCGATGAAATGAGTGGGGACGCCGCCTTCCTGCAGCAACCGGAACAACCGCTCCGACACCTTGTTGTTGACCATGCCCTTCCCGACGATCGTCCCGCGCTTCTGCGCATTGAAGGCGGTGGCGTCGTCCTTGAAGTACTGGATCACCTGGTCGGGGTGGTCCGTGGCGAACAGCTTCTTCGCCTTGCCTTCGTAAAACTGGGCGCCTTTTGCGGGCTTCATCCTGACCTCGATCGCGCCGGACGCTTCTTGCCCTGCCCGAAGACGCGGCGGAAGATCGTCTTCACTTCGCGGACATACTGCCGCGGGTCGAAGCAGGCCTCGATCTCGGCGGGCTTCAGGTGCCGTGCGATGAACGGGTCCTTCGCCACCAGGTCCTGGAACCGCGCACCGCCCCGCCAGGCCTGCATGGCGCCGCGTTGCACCGCCTCGTAGGCGGCCGTCCGCTGCGCCCCCCGGTCCACCAAGGCCAGGAGCAGCCGCTGGGAATAGATCAAGCCGCCCGTCAGCTCCAGATTCTGCCGCATGCGCCGGGGGTAGACCAGGAGCGTCCGGACGATCTCGGTGAACCGGACCAACATGTAGTCCACGAGGATCGTGGTGTCCGGCAGGATGATGCGCTCGACTGACGAGTGGCTGATGTCCCGCTCGTGCCAGAGCGCGACATTTTCCTGCGCGGCCAGGCTGTTCGCCCGCACCACCCGGGCCAGCCCGCAGAGGTTTTCGCAGCCGATGGGATTGCGCTTGTGCGGCATCGCCGAGGAGCCCTTTTGGCCCGCCGCGAAATACTCCTCGGCCTCGAGCACTTCCGTGCGCTGCAGATGCCGGATCTCGGTGGCGAACTGCTCGATGCTGCCAGCGAGCAGGGCCAGCGCCGTGAGATACGCCGCATGCCGGTCGCGCGGCACGACCTGGCTGGAGACCGGCGCCGGCTTCAGGCCCAGCCGGGAGCAGACATAGGCCTCGACCTCGGGCCCGGCGTGCGCAAAGGTCCCCATCGCGCCGGAGAGTTTGCCGACCGCGATCTCCTCCCGGACCGACCGCAGCCGCCCGCGATGCCGCTGCAGCTCGTCATACCAGATAGCCAGCTTGAAGCCGAACGTGATCGGCTCGCCGTGGATCCCGTGCGAGCGTCCGACCATGACCGTGTCCCGGTGCTCGTAGGCGCGGCGCTTCAGCACGGCGAGCAGCCGCTCGAGGTCGGTCAGGATGAGGTCCATGGCATCGCGCATCTGGACCGCGAGCCCCGTATCCACGACATCGGATGAGGTCAGGCCGAGGTGCAGGAATCTGACGTCTGATCCCACCGGCTTGGCGAGCGATTCGAGGAACGCGATCACGTCGTGCTTGACGACCTGCTCGATCTGCGCGATCCGGGACGGGACGATCCGGGCCTTCCGCCGGATGCGCGCCGCCGTGCCCGCCGGGACCCGGCCGGCCCGCTCCATGGCCTCGCAGGCATAGAGCTCTACCTGCAGCCAGATCTCGTACTTGCGCCGCGGGTCCCAGAGCGCCGTCATCTGCGGGAGGCTGTACCGTTCGATCATCGCCGTCTCACGTCGTTCGTCGCTCGTCGTTCGTATCTCGTTGTCCGACTCCCGAAAGACGGTTCACGCCTCACGGTTCGACAAACTCCGCCCGCTTGGACTCCAGCCGGGCATCCTTTTTCAGAATCTGGTCCAGCACGCCGTTCACGAACCGCTTGGTCTCATCGTCGGCAAACCGTTTAGACAGCTCGATCGCCTCGTTCACCGTCACCTTGGCGGGCACGTCCGGCATCCACACCAGCTCATAGACCGCCGCCCGCAGGATGTTCCGGTCCACGATCGGCATGCGCGAGACCTTCCAATTGGCGGCGTACGCGTCGAGCATGGTGTCCAGCTCCGCCCGCTCCGCCGTCACGCCGGAGACCAGCCGCTCGGCGAACGCTCGGACCTCCGGAGAGGCCGCGTGCCGCTCCCAGAAATCCTCCAGCCAGAAGCCGGCTTTCCCGTGAATGTCCCACTGGAACAGAACCTGAAGAGCGAGCTCGCGCGCCTGTCGTCGGTTGCCCATGCTGTCTCAAAGACGATCCGCGACCGGCCCAAGGTGTGTCACCCGACGGCAAGCCGGATCACCGCTTCCGCTTCCTGCGGCTCAACCGTCGGCGCAGACTCAGCTTGTGGCCGGTCGGCTTGTGTCTCGGCAACTGTCGTAGCACATTGACCATCGCGATGGCCGTCCGGGCCGCCTCGGCCCCGCGGTTCCGTTCGGGCGCACCCGCACGCTCGAGCGCCTGCTCCACGGTGTTGGCGGTGATGAGGCCGAAGGCCACCGGGATGTCCGATTCCCACGCCGCGCGGGCGATGCCGCGGCTGGCCTCCGCGCTCACGTACTCGAAGTGCGGGGTCTCTCCGCGGATGACCGCGCCGAGGCAGATCACCGCGTCCACCCGGCCTGAGTGCGCGAGGCGCCGGGCCGCCAGCGGCAGCTCGAATGCGCCCGGCACGCGCACCGTGACGATGGCCTCCTCGCCGGCCCCGGCCTTGAGCAGGACCTCCACGGCCGCCGCGAGGAGGCGGCTGGTGACGAACTCGTTGTACATGCTGACCACGATCCCGAAGCGGGAGCGCGCTGCATGCGGGGCGCCTTCGATGATCTTCACGGCCGTGACCTATTCGCGAGCACGGGGCGGTGGGACCGACTGTCACGCTTGCGGACGCGGCGGGATCGTGTGCCGGGGCGCCCGCTAGACATTCTTGAGGATGTGGCCCAGCTTCAGCTTCTTGGTGCGCAGGTAATGGACGTTCGAGTCGTGCGGTTCGATCTCGATGGGGACGCGCTCGATGACCTTGAGCCCGTACCCTTCGATGCCGACGATCTTCCGCGGGTTGTTCGTCATCAGACGGATGTTGCGGACGCCGAGGTTGACCAGGATCTGGGCGCCGATCCCGTAGTCGCGCAGGTCGGCCTGGAACCCGAGCTGGAGGTTCGCCTGGACCGTGTCGCTCCCCTCGTCCTGCAGCTTATAGGCCCTGATCTTGTTCAGCAAGCCGATGCCGCGGCCTTCCTGGTTCAGGTAGAGCAGCACGCCGCTGCCCTCCTTGTGGATGATCTCCATGGCGCGATGGAGCTGCTGACGGCAGTCGCACCGCAGCGACCCGAAGACGTCGGAGGTCAGACAGCCCGAGTGCACGCGCACCAATGTCGGGGTCTCGGTGTCCACCCGGCCCTTGACCAGTGCGACGTGAGTGCCCTTGTCGATCTCGTTCTCGAACACGACGGCCTGGAAGTCCCCGAACACGGTTGGGAGCCGGGCGTCCGCAATTCGCCTGACGAAGGTCTCCCGGGTCATGCGGTACTGAATGAGGTCCTTGATCGTGACCATCTTCAGGCGATGGCGGCGCGCGAACGCGACGAGGTCCTTCACCCGGGCCATCGTGCCGTCGTCGTTCATGATCTCGCAGAGCACGCCGGCGGGATAGAGGCCGGCCAGCCGCGCGAGGTCCACGGAGCCTTCCGTCTGCCCGGCGCGCTTGAGGACTCCCCCCCTCTGGGCCTTCAAGGGAAAGATGTGGCCGGGGCGCGCCAGATCGGCCGGCTTGGTCTTCGGGTCCACGGCGGTGCGGATGGTCGTGGCCCGATCCGCGGCCGAAATGCCGGTCGTGATGTCGCGGCGGGCGTCGATCGAGACGGTGAACGCGGTGCCGAAGGCCGCGGTGTTCTCCGCCGCCTGGGGCGGAAGCTGCAGCTCTTCGACCCGCTCCGGCGTCAGCGCGAGGCAGATCAGGCCGCGCCCACGCATCGCCATGAAGTTGATCGAATCGGGGGTGACCTTCTCGGCCGCCATCACGAGGTCGCCCTCGTTCTCCCGGTCCTCGTCATCCACCAGGACCACAAACCGGCCCTTCCGGATGTCCTTGATGGCCGCGTCAATGGTGTCGAATTTTGGCTTTGTTTTGTCCATGCGGCTCGGAAGCCTCGGAGCACTGAAACTGTTGAAAATCTATAGCATTGTAACAGTTATGTCAACGAGAAAACCGGCCTAATCTCGACGCGCCGACGCCCGTCGCTCGCGTCGTCGCACGAGCGCCACCGCCATGGCGGCGGCGGCCGCGGCGGCCGCGAAGAACACAAACCCGGAGCGATAGCTGCCCGTCGCGTCTTTGAGCGCGCCCAAGCCCGCCGGCAGCAGAAAGCCGCCGAGGCCGCCCGCGGCGCCGATCACTCCCGCCGCCGTGCCGATCTGCTTGGCGAAACCGTGCCACACGGCTTGAAAGACGGCGCCGTTTCCGAGCCCCATCGTCCCCACGGTGAGCAGGAGCACGGCGCCTTCCCACCGCACCGGCAGGAACTGCCCCGCGGCGAGGGCCAGCGCGGCGAGCATGGGAAACAGGAGGCCCAGCAGCCGCAGGCCGCCGAACCGGTCCGCCGCGTAGCCGCCCAGGGGCCTGGCCAGGCTGCCGCCGAGCACACAGAGCGCGGTCACGGACCCCGCGTCAAGAGAGTCGAGGCCGTATTGATCGTGGAAGAAGATCGGCAGAAAGCTGCCCAGCCCGACGAACCCGCCGAAGGTGATCGCATACAGCAGGCAGAAGAAATAGGTCCGGGGCTCACGCAGAAGCTCCAGCGTCCCCGTCCACCATGGAGCCGCCGCCGGCCGTCGCGCATGCGCGGAGGGATCGCGCACCAACAGCATGAACAGCACAAGGGTCAGGAATACGGGGATCGCCATCACGCCGAACGTCGGCTGCCAGCCCAGGGCATGCCCGAGCCGCGGGGCGAAGAACGCCGCGAGCACCCCGCCGCTGTTGGCAGACGCCGCGATGCCCATCGCGAGCCCCTGATGGGCCGGCGGATAGACCCGGCTGGCGAGCGGCAGCGCGACAGCAAAGCTGGCCCCGGCCACGCCCAAGCCGACGCCGACTGCGAGCATCTGCCCGTAGGAGGCCGGCCCCAGCCATCCCCCGATCAGCACGGCCAGCTCGCACAGCAGCAACGCCGCGCCCGTGGCCTTCGTCCCGTACCGGTCGCTGGCCGGGCCGACGATCAGCCGCAGCAAGGCCCCGCTCAGCAGCGGCGCCGCGACGAGCAGGCCTTTCTCGGTGGCCGTGAGCCGGAAGTCCTCGGCGATCAGCACGCCCAGCGCGCCGACCAGCAGCCAGATCATGAAGCTGATCTCAAAGTGCAGCCAGGCGCCGAGCAGCGACGGCCAATGGCCGCTCCGGAGCACCGCGAACAGTCGGAGCATCGTGGAGTCTCCCGGGAACGCCTCAAAAGCCGCGTACTATAGCATCCGCCGATGCTTTCTTCTCGGAAACCGGGTGTTTATAATCGGCGTCGGCTATAATCACCGGAAGCATCTCATCGAGGCCGCACCAGGACACATGGCGAAACGCAGCCCGAACCGTCGCCCCGATACCGACGACGCAGCGCGGGGCGAGGCGGCAGCAGCGGGGTCCGACGGCGACCTTCAGAAGCCGGAGCAAGAACCGGTCGAGAAGGCCGAGTCGTCCACGGCGCTTGCCCCCACGACGACCCTCCAGCGTTACCTGGCCGAGGTCCGCCGCTATCCGTTCCTGTCGAAGGAAGAGGAGCTGCGGCTGTTCCATGAATACCAGACTCAGGGAAACCGGGATGCGGCGATCAAGCTCCTGTTGGCCAACCTGCGCGTCTCGGTGGCCATCGCATCCGAATATCTGCACACCGGCGCGGATCAGATGGACCTCATCCAGGAAGGCAACGTCGGATTGCTCCAGGCCATCCGGAAGTTCGACCCGACGAAGAACGTGCGGTTCTACGCCTATGCGGCCTGGTGGGCCCGGGCCTACATCCTCCGCTATCTGCTCAACACCTTCCGGCTCGTCAAGGTCGGGACCACGCAGGAGCAACGGCGGCTGTTCTACAACCTGCGCAAGGAGAAGGCCAAACTCGAGCGCCAGGGGTTCGCCCCCGACGCCAAGCTCCTGGCCGATCGGCTGCACGTCCGCGAACGCGATGTGATCGAGATGGACCAGCGGCTCGGGAGCTGGGAGCTGTCTCTCGATCAGCCGCTCGGGGAGGACTCCGAAGGAACGCTGCTGGACCTGCTGCCGTCCCAGGCCCAACCGGTGGACGAGCAACTGGCCGACGCCGAACTGCAGACGGTCTTCCGGAAGAAGCTGGCGGAATTCATCAAGACCCTGGAGGAGCGCGACGAGGACATCCTCCGCAACCGGATCCTCTCGGAGACCCCCCTAACTCTGGACGACTTGGGGACGAAATACGGCATCACCAAGGAGCGGACCCGGCAGTTGGAAGCCCGCATCATCAAACGGCTTCGGGACTACCTGAAGAAGGAGGTCAAGGACTTCGACTTGCTCCGCTCAAGATAGCTTGATTAATCAATTAGTTGGGAGTCACGACTTCCCCCCGTTCCCGTCATAAAGAAAAGTTCCCTCCCGCCCCTTGACTCACCGCCAGAAAGGGCTATCTCAAAGGCCACTTGCGGCGACAGGGGCAGATGCTCCATCTTTAGTGGGTTTTCCACAGGTGGTTACGGCTTAACCGCTATTTCTAGGGAGGGAGGAAACATGGCGACGGAGACAAAGGAAAAGAAGGCGACGACGGCGAAAGGCTTCCAGCCGCTTGGCGACCGCGTGTTCATCGTCTACACCGAGGAACTGGAGCGCACGCCGGGGGGAATCTATGTCCCGGACTCCGCAAAAGAGAAGCCGCAGCGCGGGACGGTGCAGGCGGTCGGCAAAGACGTCAAGCACCTCAAGGTCGGCGATCAGGTGCTGTTCGACAAGTATTCCGGGAGCAAGCTCCGGATCGACGATGAGGATTGCCTGATCCTCAAAGAAGAGGACGTGCTCGGTATCTTCCCCAACTGATCTTCAACGACTAACGTTCAAGGAGGCAAGACATGTCAGCCAAGCAGCTGCTGTACAGTGATGCGGCGCGGGCCGCGATTCTCAAGGGAGTCAACCAGCTCGCGGACGCCGTCAAAGCGACCCTCGGTCCCAAGGGCCGTAACGCGATCCTGGATAAGAAGTTCGGCGCCCCGACGATCACCAAGGACGGGGTGACCGTGGCCAAGGAAATCGAACTCAAGAACCCATACGAGAACATGGGCGCGCAGTTGGTCCGTGAAGTGGCGAGCAAGACCAGCGACGTGGCCGGTGACGGAACCACCACGGCCACCGTGCTGGCACAGGCGATCTACCGCGAAGGCGCCAAGAACATCACGGCGGGCGGCAATCCCATGGAGATCAAGCGCGGGATCGACCGGGCCGTCGAGATCGTCATCGAGGAGTTGAAGAAGCTTAGCAAGCCCTGCCAGACGAAGAAGGAGATCTCCCAGATCGGCACGATCTCGGCCAACAACGACGCGACGATCGGGGAACTGATCGCCGAGGCCATGGAGAAGGTCGGCAAGGACGGAGTCATCACGGTCGAGGAAGCCAAGTCGATGTCCACCTCCCTGGACGTCGTGGAGGGCATGCAGTTCGACCGCGGCTACATCTCCCCCTATTTCGTCACCAACGCCGAGCGCATGGAAGCCTCGGTGGAAGAGCCCCTCATCCTGATTCACGAAAAGAAGATCAGCAGCATGAAGGACCTCCTGCCCCTCCTGGAGCAGGTGGCCAAGATGGGCAAGCCGCTGGTGATCATCGCCGAGGAAGTCGAAGGCGAGGCGCTGGCGACCCTGGTCGTCAACAAGCTGCGCGGCACGCTGAACGTAGCGGCGGTGAAGGCTCCGGGCTTCGGCGACCGGCGCAAGGCCATGCTGGAGGACATCGCGATCCTGACCGGCGGGCAGGTGATCTCGGAGGAGCTGGGCCTGAAGCTCGAGAACATCAAGCTGACGGACCTCGGCCGGGCCAAGCGGATCACCATCGATAAGGACAACACGACGATCGTGGAAGGCTACGGCGACCCGAAGAAGATCGAGGGCC
>CAYJUM010000085.1:0-10959 GCA_964373355.1 uncultured Nitrospirales bacterium
TGAAACAAAACGACCCGTGACTATAACAAGGGACTTTTAGCCCTGTCAACGCGGCCATCAGCCCGGCGGCCAGGTCATGGCCCGTCCCCCGAGCAGGTGCAGATGCCAGTGGGGTACCGTCTGGCCGCCGTCGAACCCGGTATTCGTCACCAGCCGGTAGCCGGAGGCCGCGATGTCCCGCTCGCCGGCGAGCCGGGCGCACGTGAGGATCAGGTGCGCGATCAAGGACGCATCGGAGGCTTTCAGCCCGTCTACGGATTCCACGTGAGCTTTGGGGATCACGAGCAGATGGACCGGCGCCTGGGGATTGATGTCCTCGAACGCCACGGCCTGCTCATCCTCATAGACGATCTTGGCGGGGATCTCCCGCCGCACGATCCGACAGAAGATGCAGGCGCTCATCGAGAGTCCTGTGCCGGACGAGGGGACCGCAGGCCCGATTGGCCGGCCCGTGTTGCCAGCTCGCGGTAGACCTCCTCGAGTGAGATCTCGTGGTATCCCAGCGCGACGAGCGTGTGAAACAGCAGGTCCGCCACCTCATGGACGATTTCCTCGCGCTTGCCGTTCTTGGAGCTGAGCACCACTTCTCCCGCCTCTTCCACTACCTTCTTCAGGAGCCGATCGGCGCCGGCTGCGAACAGGGAAGAGACGTACGAGTCGGCCTTCGGGTGCCGCTTGCGGTCCTGAATGGTCCGCGCGAGCTGATCGAGCAGCCCGCCGAACGCGTCCTGGGTCTTGCCGCCGGGGCCCTCCGCCGTGAGACGGGTGAAGAAGCAGGCGCGCTCGCCCGTATGGCAGGTCGGGCCGACCGGGTCGGCCTTGACCAGCACGGTGTCGCCGTCGCAATCGAGAAACAGGTCCTTGACGACCAGCCGGTGGCCTGAGGTCTCGCCCTTCTCCCACAGCGCCTTCCGCGACCGGCTCCAGAAATGCACCGACCGGCTCGCCAGGGTTTTCTCGAGCGCCTCGCGGTTCATGAAGCCGACCATCAAGACCGTGCCGTCCCGCCAGTCCTGCACTACCGCAGGGATCAGCCCCCGGTCATCGAACACCACCGCGTTCACATCCATCGCGTCCTCGCGCTTCACGAATGCGGAGGTCTGATCGCCACGCCCCGCCGCTGGAGATAGGCTTTGGCCTCCGGAATCGTGTATTGCCGGTAGTGGAACATCGAGGCGGCCAACACGGCATCCGCTTTGCCCCGGACCAGCCCGTCATACATGTGCTCGAGCGTCCCGGCCCCGCCGGAGGCGATGACCGGGATCGAGACCGCCTCGGCGACGGCGGTCGTCAAGGCTAGGTCGTACCCCTGCTGGGTCCCGTCCCGATCCATGCTGGTCAAGAGGATTTCCCCGGCGCCGTAGGTCTCCATCCGGCGGGCCCAGGCCACGGCATCGAGCCCGGTCGGATTGCGGCCGCCATGCGTGAAGACTTCCCATGATCCATCGGCGGGCCTCTCGCGTTTCGCACGATCATCCCGACGCTTCGCGTCATCATCCCGACGCTTCGCGTCGATGGCCACCACGATGCACTGGGTGCCGAATCGTTCGGCGGCCGCCTTGACGAACGCGGGCTCGGCGACCGCGGCCGTATTGATGCTGACCTTGTCGGCGCCCGCCTTCAACAGCTCCCGGATGTCATCCAGCGTCTTCACGCCACCCCCCACGGTCAGCGGCATGAAGGCCTGCTCCGCGGTCCGAGCCACGACGTCCAGGATGGTCTTGCGGTTTTCGTACGAGGCCGTGATGTCCAGGAAGCAGAGCTCATCCGCGCCCTCACGGTCATACGCGCGCGCCACCTGGACCGGATCGCCCGCGTCCCGCAAATCCACGAACGACACACCCTTGACCACCCGTCCGTCTTTGACGTCCAAACACGGGATGATGCGCTTGGTCAACATGGTCATGCACGTGAGAACGTGATGGGTGATGGGTGGTCGGAGAGGCCTTCACGAGTCACGCTCACGATCACGAACGCGTCAGGACGCGGCAAGCGCGGCGACCGTCAATTCCAGCTTTCCGTCATACAGGGCTTTACCGACGATGGCGCCTTCGATGCGGGGTCCCAAGGCTTTGATCGCGTGGAGATCGGCGAGTCGGCTGATCCCGCCGGAGGCGATCACCGGAAATGGAGAACAGGCCACGATCTCACGCAAGCTCGAGAGATTCGGGCCCTCCAGCATGCCGTCTTTGGCGATATCGGTGTGGATGATCCCGGCGAGGGCATACGGGGAGAGCGTCCGCACCAGCTCGGTGGGGGAGCGATCGGACAGCACGGTCCATCCCCGGGTCGCCACCTTGCCGTCTCGGACATCCAGCCCGACCAGGATCCGGCCGGGGAATTCCGCACAGGCGGCGTCCAGCACGCCGGAGTCTTCGAGGACGGCCGTCCCCACCACGACGCGGCTCGCGCCCGAGGCCATGAGCTTCCGGATGGCAGCCAGCGTCCGGATGCCGCCCCCGACCTGCACCGGCACCGAGACGGCGTCGAGGATCGCGTCGACCCAGCGCGTGTTCTTGGGCTCGCCTTCGACGGCGCCGTCGAGGTCGACGACGTGCAGGAGACGGGCGCCCGCCTCTTCCCAGTGGCGGGCCATGGCGACCGGGTCGTCGGAATACACCGTCTCGGCGCGCATGTCCCCCTGGCGCAACCGGACGCAGCGTCCGTCCTTGAGATCAATGGCCGGGATGACCAGCATGCCTCACTCCTGCACCTCCGCATAGCTCGTGGGCGTTCCGAACGGGAATTTCCGGAGCACCCGGTCCGCGCCGTATTCAGCCAGCTCATCCGCCGTGACGAACACTCCTTTGCGCTGCACAAACCCCATGAAATCCTCGTTCATCGGCCGCTGCTTTTCGTAATAGTTCCCGTACCACAGGATGGTGCCATCGGCCGCGATCAGCTTCACTTCGAACCCGACGGCTGCCGGGTCCGCCCCCAGCTTGCTCCCCACCCGCTCCTGATACACCAGGACGCGGCCGATCAACGCGGCATCCGCCGATAACTTCGTGGCCACCTGTCGCGCCGCCTGCTCCGGCTTGGTGTCGGGAGTCGCGGCGGTCTTTTTGACCTCGGAGGGGGAGATCACGCGGAGGCCGTCCCGGGTCTTCAGCCGCCGGTAGAACATCTGGGTGATCTTGTCGGCGGCGTAGGACGGCACCACGACCTTGGGGCTGTCCTTGTCCTCGGGGCTCTTCCGGGCATCGGGGGATTTCGGCACGGCCGGGATGGTGATGTCCGATCGCTTGGCGCCCTGGGGAACCAGGAATTCTGGACCCGGGCGGTCGGCCAGTTGCGGCGTCTCCAGCGCATCAAACGGCACCACGACCACGGTCTTGATCGCATATTTGTCCAGGTTGGGCGACGTCTCGGTGCTGACCTTGGCGGGCGCACAGCTCGCCGCCGCGAGCCCGATCACCGCCAGCGCAAGACACGCCCGGAACCCTGTTCTGCTCATCGCCACGGTCACCCCCTCCATTCCGCGAAGTTCTTCAAGACGCGGAGTCCCATCGCCTGGCTCTTCTCGGGATGAAACTGGCAGGCGAAAATATTGTCACGCCAGATGCTGGAGACAAACCGGACTCCGTAGTCCGTGACGGTCGAGACCAGCGCGGAATGCTCCGGCTCGGGATAGTACGAATGCACAAAATAAAAAAAGGCGCCGCTCTCGAGACCGCGCAGGGGGGGAGCCTCGCGCTGAATCGTGATGTTGTTCCAGCCCATGTGCGGAATCTTCAGGCCCGCCATGGCGCCGTTCGTCGGGAACTTCTTGACCCGGCCGGGAAGGAGGCCCAGGCCCTTGTGCAGGCCGAATTCCTCGCTCTCGCTGAACAGCAACTGGAGTCCCAGACAGATCCCCAGGAACGGCTTCCCGGCGGCAATCGCGCGCCGGATGGGCTCGATCAGCTCATACCGTTCCAGGTGAGCCATGCAGTCCCCGAAGGCTCCGACCCCAGGCAGCACGACATGGCTGGCGTCGTCGAGCACCCGGCGCTCCCGGGTCACGACCGCGTCGGAGCCCGTCGCCTCAAAGGCCTTCTGCACGCTGCGCAGGTTGCCCATGCCGTAATCCACGATGGCGATCATGCTCAAACCCGTGAGGCGTCAGGCGGAACCCCTAAAGACCCCGGTCGCCTTACTCTCTTTGATCATCGCACCTTCCGCCCCCTTACGCCTCACGCTTCGCGCCTCACGTCCCTCACAGCTTCCCCTTGGTCGACAGGACGCCCTTGACCCGCTCGTCGAGCGAGGTGGCCTGATCCAGGGCCTTGGCCAGCGCCTTGAACACCGACTCCATGATGTGGTGCGGGTTCCGGCCGTACAGCACGTTCACGTGCAGGGTCATCCCGGCATGGGTGACGAAGGCCTGAAAGAAATCCTCGAACAACCCAAGATCGAGCTCCTTGACCCGGCGCTGAGGCAGCTCCACATGATAGACGAGATACGGCCGGCCGCTGAGGTCCACCGTGACCTGCGCCAGCGTCTCATCCAGCGGCACCGAGGCCCACCCGAACCGCCGTACGCCCGCCTTGGACCCGAGCGCCTGCTTGAGCGCGTCCCCCAGCACGATACCGATGTCCTCGATCGTGTGGTGGTCGTCGATGTCCGTGTCCCCCTTGGCCTGCACCGCCAGGTTGAAGAACCCGTGCTTGGCCAAGAGCGCCAGCATGTGGTCCAGGAACGGGATGGTCGTCCGGATCTCGCCCTGGCCCGTGCCGTCCAGGCTCAAGGTGACGCGGACGGAGGTCTCGGTCGTGGTGCGTTCGACAGTGGCCTGACGATTGGGGCTTCGTTTCATGGCAACCTGCTTTCGATCGATTTGGCGTGCGCCGTGAGTCCTTCCATCTGGGCGATGCGCTGCACGTGGTCCCTGACCTTGGCCAGCCCTTCCTTGCTGTAGGCGATGATATTGCTCTTCTTGACGAAATCGTCGAAGGAGAGGGCCGAGCAGAACCGGGCCGCGCCGCCCGTCGGCAGCACGTGGTTCGGGCCCGCCACGTAGTCCGCGACCGCCGGCGGCGTGTATCGGCCGAGGAAGAGGGCGCCGGCGTGCCGGACCTTCTCCAGATAATCAAACGGCCGGTCCACGGACAGCGTGAGATGCTCGGGGGCGATGTCGTTCGCGAGCACGATCGCCTCGTCCATCGAATCGACCACGAAGGCCAGCCCGTGCCGCGCCACGGATGCGGCGGCGATCTTTTCGCGGGTGCTGCCGGCCAACTGCCCCCGCACCTGCGCGACGACGTCCTTCGCGAGCCGTTCGGAGGTCGTCACGAGAAACACCCTGGCCTCCTCGTCGTGCTCGGCCTCGCAGAGGAGATCGGCGGCCACGTGTGCGGGGTTCGCCGACGCATCCGCGATGACCAGCAGCTCGCTGGGTCCCGCGATCATGTCGATGCCGACGGTCCCGTAGATCAGCCGCTTGGCCGTCGCGACGTAGAGGTTGCCGGGACCGACGATCTTGTCCACGCGGGTGATCGTGTCGGTCCCGTAGGCCAGGGCCGCGATGGCCTGCACGCCGCCGATCCGGTACACCTCATCCACGCCCGCGATGTCGGCCGCCACCAGCAGATACGGGCTGATGCCCCCTTTGGGCGTCGGCGTGCACATCGCCACGCGCTTGACGCCGGCGACCTTGGCCGGGATCGTGTTCATCAAGACCGTGGAAGGGTAGACCGCCTTCCCGCCCGGCACGTACAGACCCACCGCGTCGAGCGGCATGACCAGCTGCCCCAGGGTGGCCCCGTCGTCCTGGTACATCCAGGTCTTCGTCCGTTGGCGCTCGTGAAAGGCGCGGATCCGCTGGGCGGCGTACCGCAGGGCGTCTCCTTCGTCCTTCCGGATCTGATAGTAGGCTTCCTTGACCTGTTCGGGGCTGATCCGGAACTGCGCCGGCTTGAGCGTCACCCGGTCGAATTTCCTGGTATAGCGGACGATCGCGGCGTCGCCGCCCCGCTCGACGCCGCTCAGGATGGCTTTCACCGCGTTCTCGACCGACCCCCGCGGCGCATTCCCGCGCGACACCACGCGTTTGACCATCGCCCGGTAGGCCCGATCTCCGCTCGAGAGCAGCTTCATGGTCCCGCTCCGTCCGCCTGAATGACGCTAGGCCTCTCTGGCGCGCGCCGGCCGGCACGCCTTCAGCTTGGCGATCAACCGGGTGATCGCGACGTGCTTCATCTTCAAGCTCGCCCGGTTCACGATCAGCCGCGCCGTCGACTCCGCGATGACGTCGACCTCGACGAGGTCGTGGGCCTTGAGCGTCCTCCCGGTGGACACCAGGTCCACGATGCGGTCGGCCAGTCCGACGATCGGCGCCAGCTCGATCGACCCGTAGAGCTTGATGATCTCGACCGGCACGCCGCGGCGGCTGAAATAGCGCTCGGTGATGTTCGGGTACTTCGTGGCGACCCGAATCTTCGAGGAGAGCCGCTCGCGCCGGCCGTTCCGCCGCAGCCCGGCTACCGCAATTTTACACGCTCCGACGCGAAGGTCCAGCGGCTCATAGACGTCATGGTCGTGCTCCCAGAGCATATCCTTGCCCACGACTCCCACGTCGGCGGCGCCGTATTCCACGTAGGTCGCCACATCGCTGGGACGCACGATCAGGAACGAGGTGCCGCTCTGCGGGCAGTCGAAGACCAGCCGCGGGCTGTCCGCGGAGACCTGCCGGCTGGCATACCCCGCGCGTTTGAACAGCTCCAGCGCAGGAGTGAGCAGCTTCCCTTTCGAGAGGGCCACCACCAGGGTCTCGCTCATGACGCTCTCTCCCGTGGCGGCCCGGCCGGGGCTTTCTCACGCCGGATGACCGCTCCCAGCCCGAGCAGCTTGGCTTCGATGCGCTCATACCCCCGGTCGAGATGATACACCCGCGACACTTCGGTTTCGCCCTGCGCGGCCAGGCCGGCCAAAATCAGGGCGGCGCTGGCCCGGAGGTCGGAGGCCATGACCGGCGCCCCCGTCAGGGCCTCCACGCCGTTGACCACCGCGTGGTGGCCCTCGACCTTGATGTCCGCCCCCATCCGACGCAGTTCGGGGACGTGGATGTAGCGGCTCTCGAAGACCGTCTCGCTGATCGCGCTGGTCCCTTCCGCCACGGCGGCCAGGGCCATGATCTGGGCCTGCATGTCGGTGGGGAACCCGGGATAGGCGAAGGTCTTCACATCCACGTGCCGCAACCGTCGCGGCGCGATCAACCGGACGCTTTCCTTCCCCTCGCTCACCTCGGCACCCATTTCCCGGAGTTTGAGGATGACCGCCTCCATGTGTCGCGGGCGGCAGGGGCCCGCCTGCACATCGCCCCCCGTGATCGCGGCAGCCGCCAGATAGGTGCCCGCCTCGATCCGGTCGGGGATGACCTCATGGTCCGCATTCCGCAGCTCACGGACGCCTTCGACCGTGATCACATCGCTGCCGGCTCCGGTGATCCGCGCGCCGCGCTTGATGAGGAACGCCGCGAGGTCCGCCACCTCCGGCTCTTTCGCCGCGTTCTCGATCACCGTCGTGCCCTCGGCCAGGGTCGCCGCCATCAGCAGATTCTCGGTGCCGGTGACCGTCGGGATGTCGAAGGAAATGTGCGCCCCCCGCAGCCGCCTGGCCCGCGCGGTGATGTAGCCATGCGCGATAGTGACCTCGGCGCCCATTTTCTCGAGCCCCGCCAGATGCAGATTGACCGGTCTGGTGCCGATGGCGCACCCGCCGGGGAGCGAGACCGTCGCCTCTCCCCACCGTGCGACGAGCGGCCCGAGCACCAGGACGGAGGCCCGCATCGTCCGGACCAGATCATACGGGGCTTCCGTCGACCGCAACGAGGCCGCGTTGACCGCTATCCGGCTGCCGTCAATCCGCACGGAGGCGCCGAGCAGCCCCAGGAGCTTGCCCATCGTGACGACGTCGACGACGTCCGGGACGTTCGTCAGGATGCATTCCCCCGCCCCCAAGATCGTCGACGCGAGGATCGGCAGGGCCGCGTTCTTGGCGCCGCCGATCCTGACCTCTCCTGCGAGGCGGTGTCCGCCGGTAATGATGATGCGATCCATAGCCATCTCAATGCTGAGTGAGGCACGATGCATGCTGAGTCGCGGAACCCTCGTCTCGGCGCTCAGCCTTCAGCATTTCGCGTTCACCGTTTCCGGAGGCACATGACCCGCTCGATCCCGGCCTGGTCGCGGACCGTGTGGAGGTGGCGATACCCGCCATGAGCCTCGGCGAGGGCCAGGAGCCGTCCGGCCTGGCCTTGACCGATCTCGAGGGCAAGCAGGCCGTCCTCCGTTAACAACTCAGGGGACTCATGCAGCAGGCGGCGATGGATCGCCAGGCCGTCCCGGCCGCCCGCCAGGGCCAGCCTCGGCTCAAAGGTCGAGACCTCCGGCATCAAGCCGGGGAGGTCCCCGTCAGGAATGTAGGGGGGGTTGGAGACCACGATCGTCACGCGACCCTGCAGGCCAAGCTCCCGGAGCGGCTGAAGCAGGTCGCCGTGCCGGAACGTGACGCGGTCGCCCGCGCCAAGCCGCAGGGCGTTACGCGCGGCCAGCGTCAGGGCGGCCGGCGATTGATCGACGGCGTAGATCCGGGCCGCAGGCAGGGCCCGCGCCAGCGCGATGGCGATACACCCCGATCCCGTGCCGATGTCCGCAATGACCGGTGGTCGGACGGCCCCGGCATGGGCAAGGACTTCGCTGACCAACAGTTCCGTCTCCGGCCGCGGAATCAGGACGTGCGCCTCGACCTCGAATTCCAGGCCGCAGAATTCCTGCGTGCCGAGCAGATACTGGAGCGGTTGGCGGGCGGCCCGACGGGCGAAGAGCCGTCTGGCGCGCGCTTCCTGGCCGGCGGCGACCGGCCGGTCCGAGGTATGGATGGTGATGGACGGGAGCTGGAGGGCGGCCTCGAGAATCCAGGTCGTCTCTCGCCGGGCATTCTCGATGCCGGCTGCGGACAGGGCCTCGACGCCCTGGCGGTAGAGGTCTGAAACGGTGGTCAGTGCAAGGCGTGTCCCATGACGTGTACCTGTGTCATCCGATCGACTCATCACCCCTCATGAGGTCTGAACCTCGGCTTGGGCCGCCCGCAGCCCTTCAACGATCTCGTCGAGATTGCCCTCGAGCACCTGCTCGAGCTTGTGGAGCGTCAGTCCGATCCGATGATCCGTGACACGGTTCTGGGGGAAATTATAGGTCCGGATCTTCTCGCTGCGATCGCCCGTCCCGATCTGGGACTTCCGGGTCTGCGCGATCTCCGCCTCCTGGCGGGCGCGCTCGGCCTCCATGATCCGGACCCGCAGGGTCCGCATGGCCTTGTTGCGGTTCTTGAGCTGCGAGCGCTCATCCTGGCAGGTCACGACGACCCCGGTCGGGATGTGCGTGATCCTGACGGCCGAATACGTGGTGTTCACGCTCTGCCCCCCGGCTCCGGATGAGCAGTACGTGTCGATGCGCAGATCCTTGGGATCGATCTGCACGTCGACTTCCTCCACCTCGGGCATGACCGCGACGGTCACGGTCGAGGTATGGACCCGGCCGCTGGCCTCCGTCGCCGGCACCCGCTGGACGCGATGCACCCCGCTCTCGTGCTTGAAGTGCGCGTAGGCGTCCTTTCCTTCCACCAGGAGCACGGCGTCCTTATACCCGCCGATGCCCGTCTCGTGCGATTCGACGATGTCGACGCGGAGTCGCTTCTTCTCGGCGTACTTCGTGTACATCCGCAGCAGGTCCCCCGCAAACAGGGCCGCTTCCTCTCCCCCGGCGCCGGCCCGGATTTCGACAAACGTGTTTTTTTCGTCGTTGGGATCCTTCGGCACCAAGAGCTCCAGGGCCTGCGCTTCGATCGTGCGCCGGCGCTCCTGCAGGCGCCGGCTCTCTTCGGCGGCCAGGGACTGCAGCCCGGCCTCTCCTCGCGGATCGTTGAGCATCTGCTCGGCCTCGGCGAGCTCCCGGAGGACCTCCTGGTACCGGTGATGGAGCTCGACGAGCTCCTCGAGCGAGGTGCGTTCCTTGTTGAGCTTGTGCAGCAACGTCGGCTGCCGCAGGACGGACTCCTCCGTGAGTTGCCGGTTCAGCTCCTCAAACCGCCTCACCGCGGCTTCCCATTTCGGGAGGAAAAGCCCCTCGCGGGCTTCTACGGTCCGGGTCTCGCTCATGGCGCCATCATCTCACTTCGTTTTGGCCGCTTCCTTCTTGGCGTACTTCTTCTTGAACCGCTCCACGCGGCCCTCGGTGTCGACGATCTTCTGAGTCCCCGTGAAGTACGGATGGCAGCTGGAGCAGATGTCCACCTTGATGTCGCCGACGGTGGAGCGCGTCTTGAATCTCGCTCCGCACGCGCAACTGACGGTCGCGACTCGATATGCCGGATGAATGCCTTTCTTCATGCTCGGACTCCCTTGAATGAAGCCGTCAGCTTTCAGCCGTCAGCTTCCCATGGGCGCCGCGGGCGATTGGCTCACTCTTCGGCTGGAGGCTGACCGCTGATCGCTGAATGCTCTGGTCAACGGTTCATCGACTGCAGGAATTCCTGATTGGTCTTGGTCCCGCCGATCTTGTCCATCAAAAACTCCATGGCCTCCATGGTCCCCAGCGGACTGAGCACCTTGCGCAGGATCCACATCTTGTTGAGACGATCGCGGTCCACCAGGAGCTCCTCTTTCCGCGTCCCGGACTGGCTGATGTCGATCGCGGGGAAGATCCGCTTATCGGCCAGTCGCCGGTCCAGATGCACTTCCATGTTGCCGGTGCCTTTGAACTCCTCGAAGATCACGTCGTCCATCCGGCTGCCGGTGTCCACCAGCGCCGTCGCCAGAATCGTGAGGCTGCCGCCGTGCTCGATGTTCCGCGCCGCGCCGAAGAACCGCTTCGGCCGCTGGAGCGCGTTGGAGTCCAGCCCTCCCGACAGCACCTTGCCGCTGGGCGGGGCGATGGTGTTGTAGGCGCGGGCCAGCCGGGTGACGCTGTCCAGAAGGAT
>CAYJUM010000086.1:0-10737 GCA_964373355.1 uncultured Nitrospirales bacterium
CCTCGCGGACTTTGGCGGTGAGTTCCGACACCTCGCGCACGAAGGTGGCCGGCAGGGGAAATTGCCCGGGCACCTGGTGGTAGTCCGGGCTGAAGGACCCGCCCAGCGCCTCGACCCGGGGGACGATGACCGAGGCGTAATACGCTCGGTCCGCCATGATCTGGGTGTGCAGGCTCCGCGCGCGCTGCGTGAGCTTCTCGTGCAGATTGGCCGTGTGTCGCTGATGCACGGCCCAGGCGGCCACCAGCGTCGCCGCGATGATGACCGGGAACGTCAGCGCCAGCAGTTTAGTCCTGATGGGCCAGTCACGGTACCGGAGAGGAATACGCTGCATGAGTGTCATGGCCATGAACGATTGAAAAGGCCGGAGCCCCCATAGCGTTCGAGGGCGGTGCGGGCGCCCGTATGGCCGATTGGGGCCGTGGGTGCGAACGCCCGCCCTCACAAATTGAGCATTGTCTCTGGTAGAGTGTCTATGACGGGCGGTGAGCGGACCCGTGCCGGCGGTTGGCCATACTGGTGATCTATGACAGTTGTGAGGATGGCACAGCGCATTCACCCGTGCTCGTTGGATGAATACAATGTTTTGTTTGTCCGAGATTGCGAAAAGACAATCCGTGAGGCAATCAGCACGCAACAAGGGACCCTCTTCGCTCACTCTTCGGCAGTCGCTCTGCAAGACCTGCCCGAAGGTGGCTCACTGCGCCTTCTTCAGTGACAACCACTTATTCCCCTCCGCGATCCTCAAGCACTATCGCAGCGGGCAGGACATCATTCATGAGGGTGAACCGAGTGCCTGGCTCCACCTGGTCTGCAGAGGGCTGGTCATGGTCACGACCCTCGGCGAGGGCGGAGAGGAAAGCGTGTTGCATGTGGTGGGGGTCGGGGGGATTGCGGATATACGGGATTGCTTTTTGTCGAGCGACATCCATACGGTGTCGGCTCGAGCCCTGACCGACACCACCATCCTGTTTATCCGGCACGATGAACTGCACAAGCGACTGGAGACGGTGCCCTCTTTCGCAGCGAGGCTGCTCGGGCAGACTGCCGCCCAGTTGCAGATGCTTGAAGAGCGCTACGCCGAGCGGGAGTCCGAGGATGCCCACCGGCGCGTGGTCCGGACTCTCCTCCGACTGGTCCAGCTCTCGGAGCAGGGCTCCGGCGCCGTGCCTGCTGGCAGGCAGGCGGAGGGCGTTCTCCCGTTCCCGCTTGGGCGGTCTCTCCTGTCCCAACTGGCCGGCACGTCACCCGAGACCATCAGCCGCGTGATGGCCCGCTTGCGGAAACTGGGTGTCGCCCGGCAGGCGCGTCACGAGGTCAGGATTCCCGACGTGCGACGCCTGCACGAGATCCTCGGCAGCAAACGCTCCTAGCCAGGAGACGGATTACCGCCCACCCGCTGCGCCGGGAACCCGGATCTCCAGATTCCCAGGGGCAGTGACTCGAAATCCCGCGCGTTGAAAGTCAGCAGCACAGCGGTCTTGCCTTCGTCGCACTGGTGGCGAACCCAGTCATACGTCCTGCCGCCGAGCACGCCCTGGGTGGAAGCCTCCCCCACCAGGAGGCGATAGTCCGCTTCATCGAGGGCGAACAATTTGTTCCCGGCCAGGAAGTTTGCGTCGAGCAGCGTCCGCGCACCCCGGGCCGAGAGCCGGTGCGGAGGCGGGAGACGCGTCAAGACCGCGTAGGTCTCGATCAGCGCCGGCGCAGCCACGATCAACGCCTCCTGGCGGGATAACCGGCGTTCCAGTTCGGAGGTCGCCAGTTCGTGGTGCTCGTGCCACGAACAGACCGCCGCCACCATGACGCTCGTGTCAGGGACGAATCGGGGCAGGGAAGCGCTCCCTCACGGCGAACCCGCCGCCGCGTCCGCTCGACGGTCTCGCTGCGGAGACGCTCGACCGGCTTCACCGGGACAGCGACGAGCAGGCGACCGCGCTTCTGCAGCGTGACCGGCTGCGGCGCCGGCTCGATCTCGAGGACGCCGCTCCTCCACCGCACGTCGAGGATCATGCCGGGCTTGAGGCCGGCTTCGCGGCGCATGTCCTTCGGAATGACGAGGCGACCGGCAGAATCAATGGCAGTCTTCATGGTACGAATTCCTACCATTTCTTCCACCACCGGCAAGAGACGCGGTCACCCCACCCCAGCCTCGCTCGACTGGGCCTTCGGCGGGAGCTCAGCCGAACGCTCGTCGCAGGCCTCTTAACAAAGGGAGGAGGAAGACGATGGGAACTCCTCGCATAGCGGTCAGCTTTAAGCCATCAGCCACTGCTGGTTTTGACATCTCCCTCATCCGCCCCTATGCTGACTGCGTGCCCCTGATCAGGACCGAGAAACAAAAAGAGAACCTGGCCAAATTTCTGTATGACCTCGCCAAGATCGTGCTGGCCAGTGCCGTGATCGCGCTGGTGGTGAACTTGTCGGCCTTTTCCTATGTGACGATCTTCGTCGGTTGGATAGCAGCCCTCCTGCTATTCTCCGCCGCGTACACTCTTGATGGGAAGGAGATTCAGGCATGAATCCCTTGGACGTGATGTACCTGATCCTTGGTATCCTTGCGGTGGCTGTGCTCATCTATATCAAACTGGACAAGAAGCATCTCAAAGACAAGCAGAAGTAGCGGCCGTCCTTGCCCTGCCACGCCCCCAGTCCAATTCTCAGCCGCCCCAGCCGTTGATGCCTCGATTCACTGAGTTCTTGACTCTTGGCCGTCGGGGATCAGCCTTCAACCAGAAGCTGAGAGCTGAAAGCTGATTGCTGAGGGCTTCTCACCGAAATGGCGGAGCCCGGCAAATCGCGCGTGGTGGGGGGTGCCGGCACGCCGCCGCGATTTGAAAAAACGCCGCACTCCCCCTAGAATAAACTTCTCATATGGAAGAACCCGTCCCGGACACCGCGAAAGGTCTGACACCCACGGTCTTCACCGTGAGACCGGACGCGCCGCTCAGCGAGGTCGCCGGGCTGATGGCATCCCAAGGGGTCGGGGCCATCGTGGTGGTCGAGGATCGGAAGCCTATCGGCATGCTGACGGACCGCGACCTCGTGGTTCAGCTTCTGGCCCCTGGCCTCGACCCCACGAAGGTTCAGGCACAGACCATCATGGCGCGACCCCTCGTCACGGTCACGCGGAATGACGAGGTGAGTACGGCCCTCGCGCTGATGCGCCGTCACGGCATCAGACGCCTGCCGATCGTGGACGATGAGGGGAACCTCTGCTCGATCTTCACGCTGGACGATGTCCTGCTCCTCGAGCTCGACGGCCGAGACGACCTGAAAACCATCGTGCAGGAGCAACTGCGAGGGGCCAAGGGATCGGAGCATCCGGCGGCGCCGGGCGAGGTCCGGACATCCGACAGAGCGACCCCGGTCAGACCCCCACCCCACTTGCATGCGCGGCAGGTCGGCAGCGTCCCCCTGCCGCGCGTCGTGTTCCCTGCGGGAGAGCCGCAGCCGATCATCCGCGGCCCGCTGGAACGATGGCTGCGCCTGAATCTCCGATGGATCGTCATTTCGGTGCTCACGGCCCTGCTCGGCGCACTGACGGCGTTCATTGCCATCAAGTGGTGGAGCGCATTGGGGATCACATTCCGGCTCTAGCAGGAGGTTGAATCTGTCGAAACGCTCTCCAGCGAGCGGACTCAGAAGAAAGGATGGGAGGAGATCACGAATCGCGGCCCTTCGGGAGTCTCCCAGGCATGGCCGCGGATGCGCCAGACACCCTCCTCGTACACCAGGTAGTGGACCTCGTTGTACCAACTGTCGATATGCACCCGCTCACCTGACGCCTTCGAGATCGCCCAGAGACTCCCGGTGCAAGTGATTTCGGCCGTCGGCCGCGGCGTGCCGGCCTCGACCCTGATCTTCGTAAAGATGTGGGTGCTGGAGAAGCTCCGGTGGTCGCGAAACAGCTCCCGCCAGATGTTCCCGAGCCGCTCCTTGTCAAGACTGTGGTACCGGTAGGTCTCCGAATAGAGATCCATGAGCGCCTCCAGATTCCCATGGCGCAAGGCCTGATCGGCCCGGTAGAAGCTCGTCAGCATCTCGCCGATGGTCTTGTCGTCCGCATGGATCGCGGCGCCGGACGCGACATGCGTGCCGCCGACATCGGGCACGGGCGGCACGGACTGGCAGCCGCCTAGCCAGAGCAAAAGCCCGAGGAGCAGAGGCGCTGTTCTGGTCACCGCCCTATCCATGATGCTGTCCCTTTCTCACGCCTTCTCGTGCGCGTTCGGATGTCAGCACGATGTGCACCGATGGCGGAACCGTCAGCGTCTGATGCACCGTGCAGCCGTGCGCGACTTTGAGCAGCCGCTCCCGGTGTTCGGCGGTCAGTGTCGCCCCCGGCGGCAGAGACACTCGCAACGTGATCGCCCCGACGCGGTGGGGCTGCTCGGCCATGGACCAGTCGGCCAGGACCGTGAGACCGTCGCTCGGAATGTTGTGGCGCGCGCAGTACCGCCCGACGAAATAGCCGACACAGCCCGCGAGCGAGCCCACGAATAATTCCACCGGCGTCATGCCGGCGTCGGTGCCGCCGTCCTCTAGCGGCTGATCCGACATGATCGTATGGCGATCCGTCGAAATCTCGAACCTGGTGCCGCCTCGAAACGCAACAGTCAGCGCCATTGCCCTTCTCCTTACTCCTCACTCCCTGCTGCTCACCCCTCATGTGATCGCCGTCACACGGCATCACGGCGCTTGCGGCGTAATTTCCGTCAACGGCGCATCCGGCTTCCACGGCGTGTGTGGCATCAGCGGCGCCGACTTGGCCTCCGCGGAAACCACGAGCACGGCGATCGCGCCGCGCAGCGCCCCTGTCCACGAGTGGGTCACCAGCGGGGATGCGCCAGGCGACTCCACCACCACATCGAAGGTGGCCGCACTTCCGGGCCTGACGACGTACGTCTGAACGCCGGTCAGCCGGTTAGCGGGATTCCCGCTTTCATGGACCTGGTCCCAGCTCTCGCCGATCGGATGGAAGGCCGAGAACTCGTTCGGGCCGGCGTGATGAAATAAATCCGGACGCGCTCGCCGGGTTTCGCTTCGAGTGCCTTGCCGCCTGTGACGAATGGGTGGTACTTGAACACGCTGCCGTTGAAGACGATGTGCTCGAATTTCCGGTCGAACATGGCCGGCACATCGTCAGGGTTCTTGAACAGCTCAGACTGGATGAGGACATACTCCCGATCGGCCTTTGGCCAGATCGGCCGGGCCGGACCCACAATGATCGCTCCAAACATCCCCCGGGCGACGTGCTGGATCATTGGAGGGGGCCACAGTGGTAGAAGAACACGCCCGGCTTCCGGGCCACAAAGGTATAGCTCAGCGACTCGCCGGCGTTGATCGCCCGATAGTTCTTGAGAAAGTCGATCTCTGCGGCGTGGAAGTCCATGCCCTGGGGATAGACGTTCGTTTTCGGATTATGCAGGGTAAAATTGATCGTGTCGCCTTCGGTCACCCGGACGACCGGGCCAGGAAACTGGCCATCGAATGTCCAGGCCCGGTACTGTCGCCCTTCCCCATCAACGACCACGTCGGTCTCGACCGCGGTCATTTCGATCTGGTGCGTCTTTGCAACGGCGGCCTCCGGCCAAGCAGATGCCACTCCGACCGCGAACGCGAGGACGCCGACCAGCCAGATGCTCGGTGTTCGGTGATGCCGGCCGTGGACCCTTCGGGTGTCGCCTGTCATATACATCGTTCTGCCTCCCTTCCAAAAGCTGTCAGTTTGATCTTTGCGAATCGTGTGCCAGCCCGTGCGCCGGGGGACAGAGGTACGTGCCCGATGGAGTTGGAATTCTTCATTCTAACCGAATGGCTCGCTCATGCGGGCTGGGGTCCGCCATTCCTGGCCCACGTCGGTTACGACAAGCGGAATGTTCCACATTCACAGATCGAGAGAGTGGCGGCAACGATGACCTGGCTGAGGCTGTGGGTCTTCCCCTTATGGCAGACATACCCTACGAGAGCCGGAGGGATGCCCAAGCCGAGCATACGGAGCTGGCAGGCCCCACAGAGATATCCGATAGACCGGTCACAGGCGCACACGCGCCCTCTCGAGATCCCCGGCACCGATGCGTCGTCGTCTTCGCCTCTCATCGCGTCCTCTTCACCTGGGTGCCCAACGTCCGGCCTGACCGCCCGACCGACAGGGTCCTCTTCGCATGCCGATGCCTTTGCGATTTGCGTACCGCCGTGGAGAACCCGATGCGGATAACAATCTGCTCGGAAACCAGGGGTTTAGAACGTCCCCGCGGTCCCGACGCTGCGCCACGGGGACAAAATGGTGCAGAAGCAGCAAGCGAATGGGGCGAAATTCCTCAACTGGATGAGGGAGGAACGAAGAAGTCAGGACCGGGCCAGGGCGACGCCTAGAAAGACGATGCCGATGGCAAGCAGCAGTCCTACGCGGGGGAACCACGGGGCAAGGCTGATCCAGGCTTGCTCCATCCGGGTGAGGGTGGCGGGAGGTTGTGACTTTACGCGGCCAATGACCGGGCCCAGCCAGAAATCATGCAGGGCGGTGAGGAGGATCACAACCAAGACAAGCACGATCTTGAGGCGGGCGACGGCCGGCCAGCCGACCGTGCCGACGAGCGAGGGTACCCGCATGCTCAGCAGCATGATGCCGGTCGTGAGCAGGATGAGGATGGAGACCCAGACGAGGAACCGCAATCGCTGCCCGACGGCCCGGATCAGCGCGGATCGCTGACCGGCGAACGGCTCCCGCTTCAGGACGGGCCCCAGGACCGCCGACAGGAACACCATGCCGCCGATCCAGATTATGGCGGCCAGAAGATGCAGCCACACCAGGACGATCATCGGGCCGATTCACTCGGTGTAGAAGGCCAGTTGCAGCCCGAGGACGAGCATGCCGACCGGGAGCAGGACCAGCCTGGCTCGCGCGGGAAACCGGTCGAGCCCGTCCGCGAGCACGGTCCCGGCAATATACAGCGAGGTGAGCGCCATAAAATCGTGCTGGCGTCCGATCAATTCCATGTTCATGCCCGGCTCGTGCAGGTGCTCATGGAAGAACAAGCCGATCGCGCCCAGCGCCAGCAGGGCGGCTACGCCGTAGCAACGAAGCGGCGTCGGGGCGGCCGGCCGTGACAGGATCGTATAGGCGCCGAGCCCCAAGGGGAGCAGGGCCAGGATCTTGTGCTGGATCCATTCTCCGGCTCCGGGGATCGAAAAGCTTTCCACGAATCCGGCGCCCAGCGGCCATTGCGGCCGATCGGAATTGATCATGATATGCAGCCCCAACACGAGCCACAGCAGCCCGATGCCGATCCGGATAGCGCGATATCGCCGGTCGGTCAACCGGTCGGCGAGCAGCAGGATACCTACCGCCACCAGGACGAGTCCGGAGGAGTGGTGCATGAGCAGCGAGTAGCGCCTCCCCTCCTCGAACTCCGTTGGATCGACAGGGGAGGCGGACTGCCCCGGGTCACCGGTTGCCTGGATGCCGTGGTGGGGTATGCTCTCATGCGAGAGCGCGTCGGCAAGCCCGTGTCCTGATCCGGACAGCCAGCCTGCCGCCGTCAGACACACCGCAATGATGAGCGCGAACCGGTTCATCGAAAGCCTCAGACCATATCTTGCGTGCATGCCGTCAGTCCTCCTTCCGGGAGAGATGGTGTGACGGTCCTCCTGTTTTGTGCCTCTTCCTACGACACCGCTTCGGTGTCTTCCATGATCGAAATCACCGGATGGGATGGGCCATTGGACCCATGAGCCTGAAACTCGGCGTGGTCCCCGTGGCGTGAAGACATCCCCCGGCGCGACCGGCTCTCTTCGGGACGCCCATTGCTCGGCGTACCCGTTGCTCTTTCCGTTGCAATGGGCCATGGAGGGAGGAAGAGCCAAATATTTCGGACGGGGTTAATACTTGTAGAGCGCCACAGGCGAGAGGCCCCGCTTGTTGATGGCGTTCGTGAGCAGCAGCCGGGCACTAATGTACGCCACGGGACCCCCGATGGTCTTGATCGCATCAAGGTACTGCCGCACATCCTCCGCGGTCCCGGCCGTATTCGAACCGTCCGCAGACACGTGCAAGCCGCTGAGCTGTGCTAACTCCGGAACCCTGGTCTGGTAAAGCTGCACCGCGATCCTGGCATGCTCCTTGACCGCATCGGCGTAGGTGGACTCCATGGCCCCTCCGCTATTGAACGGTGGGATAGAGGTAATCCACCCCCACAGGGAGTTGGCTCAGCCAGTGGAGATAGCGGCCCACTTCCTCACCCCGGAAGATGGCCCCGTGCTGGGGCACGATCGCCTGGATGGACAGGCCGGTCAGTTTTTCGAGGAACCCCGCCACCGCCCGGTTGGACCCCAGATAGCGTTGATGAAAGCCCTGCATGGCCTTCACATGCGCCTCCCAATCATCAATCACCAGCCGGGGCCTGTCGTCCTTGTACACCGCTGCCCCGATGTCCCCTGAGAACAGAAAGCCGCTGACCGTATCAAACAGGACCATGTTCCCGGGCGAGTGCAGGTAAGGCGCGGAGATGCAGCGCAACGCGCCACCGCTCCGTAGATTCAACGTCGCCCCCTCATCCGCCACCGCGAGGTAGGAGACGTTGTAGGCCATGTAATGCGGGAGGAAGCGGATCCAGAGAGCCGGCACGATAACCTTGAGGTCCTTGTTGAATTCCATCCAGGAGGGCAGCGACGCGCACACATCGGGGTCCTGATGGCTGAAGAGGAGGTGGGTAATCGCCGAGGCTGAACAGACCTCGTTCACCTTGTCGAGCACCGGCGTAAACCGATCATACCCGCCGGCTTCGATCAGATACCCCTCCCCCCCGTCCACAAGAAGGTACGCGTTGCACTCGATCTCCTCCCCACCGGTATGCACCCCCACCCAGTAAATCTGGTGCTGCGAGTCCTGATAGAGCGCGACAGCTCTTGAATAGTCCACCCCCTCGTTGGTCAACCCAGGCAACCTGTTCCCGTTCATGCGTGCGCACCTCCTACGTCCAACCGCCGTCCTTCCCGCAAGAGCTGTGTCACCTCTTCCACAGGCAGTGGCCGACTGAAATAATAGCCCTGCATCTCATCGCACTGATGCGAGCGCAAGAAAGTCAGTTGTTCCTCGGTCTCCACCCCCTCGGCAATCACTCTCAGATCCAGGCTGTGCGCCAGCGCGATAATCGCGGTGACAATGGCCGCATCACTCGGATCGACCGCCAGCCCGCGCACAAAGGACTGGTCAATCTTGAGGACCTGGATCGGGAAGCGTTTTAGATAGCTTAAGGAGGAATACCCCGTCCCAAAATCGTCAATGGAGAGCTGCACCCCCATCGTGTTCAATGCGTGCAGCGCCGCCAGAGCCGCCTCTGCATTGTGCATGATGATGCTCTCAGTCAGCTCCAGCTCCAGGGACCGAGGGTCCAAACCGGTCTCCTGTAACACCCGCTGGATGCTGCCCAGCAGATCCGGTTGCCGAAACTGACGCGCGGAGAGGTTCACGGCCACCCGCAGGGACGGGAACCCGCAGGCCTGCCAGACCTTGTTTTGCGCGCAGGCCGTGCGCAGCACCCACTCGCCAATCGGCACAATCAGGCCGCTTGCTTCTGCCTGCGGGACGAACTGCGCCGGGCTGATCGGGCCTGCGTCCGGATGCCGCCAACGAACCAGCGCTTCCACCCCAACGACGCGTCCGGAGCGAAGATCGAGCTGCGGCTGGTAGTGCACCAGGAATTCCCCGCGTTCCAGCGATCGGCGCAGCTCGGTTGTCAGGGCCAAGCGGTCGAGGGCTTCGGCGCCCATCTCCGTACTGAAGAACTCGCAGCGGTTCCCTCCCCGCTCCTTGGCCTGGTACGCCGCCGCGTCGGCGTTCGTGATCAGGCTCTCTGCGGTCTCGCCGTCGGAGGGGTGGACGGCGATACCGATGCTGGCGGTAAGAAAGATGTCCGCTCCCCCCAGCGTATAGGGCTGGGACAGGACGTGAAGAATTTTCCTGGCACCAATCGCGGTATCCAGCTTATGAGTGAGCCCGACAAGGACGACGGCGAATTCATCCCCACCGGGCCGCGCGACCGTGTCGACCTGACGCACACAGCCTGTGAGTCGTTCAGCGGCAGTTTGGAGCACGTGGTCCCCGCTGTCGGGCCCCAGCGACTCATTAATCGCGTGGAACCGATCCAGATCGATGAAGACAACCGCCACACACTGACCCGCGCGGCGTGCCTGGGCAAGCGCCTGGCCCAGCCGGTCGCGGAACAACTCGCGGGTGGGCAAGCGGGTGAGAGGATCGTACGGCGCGAGGTGGCCAGTCATCACGCCTACGTAATTGCTGAGGGCGCCTTTCCCGTCTCGAATGGCGCTGATCGTCAGATACGTTGGATGGACCTCCCCGTTTTTGCGCCGGTTCCAGATCTCGCCTTCCCACCGGCCGACCGTCGTCAGCGCCTCCCACAGATTCTTATAAAACTCGACCGTGTGCCGACCGGACTTCAGGATGCGCGGGGTTTTCCCCACGACGTCCTCGGGCGCATAGCCGGTGATCGCCGTGAACGCCGGATTGACCGCCAGAATGCACTCCCGATCGTCCGTGACCACGACGCCCTCCGACATACTGCCGATGATCGTGTCGGCCACGCGAAGCGTGATCTCGGGCGACTCACTCTCGCTCATAATTTTCATTATGAGCCCTGTCGGCGGAATTTGCACTAGGGGTGATCCAGGCCGTAGAGTTGCTCAGGCGAGGGCCCGCCGGCAACCAGAACTTCC